>NZ_JBVVQF010000036.1:0-41758 GCF_055811815.1 Mesorhizobium sp. WSM4836 | reverse complement strand
GAAGCGACTTCGGACGAAGGCACGATCGAAGCCTGGTTTTCTTTCGAGACGTCATCGGCGTGGGGCCAAGGCATCATGCGCCTCAGGGACGGCAAGTGCCGGACGCTGTTTACGGCAATGACCGATCTCAAGGGGTTTGAAGAGCGCAAGGGCCCGGCGCGGCCGCTGGGCGTCCGCCACAAGGCCGATCCCGAGCGCGAAACCTGGCTGGAGGCGAGGCGCCGCGAGGCGCACGAACTCGGCGTCACCGAGCAGCCCTATTGCCTGGTCATCGGTGGCGGCCAGGGCGGCATCATGCTGGGTGCGCGGCTCAGGCAGCTCGGCGTGCCGGCCATCGTCATCGAGAAGAACGCCCAGGCCGGCGATTCCTGGCGCAATCGCTACCGCTCGCTCGTGCTGCACGACCCGGTCTGGTACGACCATCTGCCCTACATCCCATTTCCCGAGAACTGGCCGGTGTTCACGCCAAAGGACAAGATGGGCGACTGGCTGGAGATGTACACGCGTGTCATGGAGCTCAACTACTGGACCTCCACGACATGCATCGGGGCCAGCTATGACGAGGCCGAAAAGGTCTGGACGGTCGAGTTCGACCGCGCCGGCGAGCGCATCACGCTAAAGCCGAAGCACATCGTCTTCGCAACAGGTGCTTATGGCCCGCCCAGGCGCATCGACTTGCCGGGCGCCGAGGTCTTTCAGGGCGAGATCCTGCATTCCAGCCAGTATTCCAGCGGCGAGAAATTCCGCGGCAAAAAGGTCGCCGTCATCGGCGCGGCAAGTTCCGGCCATGACGTCAGCGTCGATCTCTGGGAGAGCGGCGCCGAGGTGACGATGGTCCAGCGCTCGCCGACGACGGTGGTCAAATCGGACACGCTGATGGAGATCGGGTTCGAGATCTTTTCGGAGAAGGCGCTTGCCCGCGGCATCACCACTGAGAAGGCCGACATGATCGTCGCCTCGACGCCGTTCGCGCTGCTGCCGCAAGGCCAGCGGGCGCTTTACGACATCATCAAGGCGCGCGACGCGGCTTTCTACGACCGCTTGCGCGGCGCCGGCTTCGCCATCGATTTCGGCGATGACGAGACCGGGCTCCTGATGAAGGCCTACCGCACCGGCTCGGGCTTCTACATCGACGTCGGCGCCTGCGATCTGATCATCGACGGCAAGATCGGCGTCCGCAGCGGCGTCGGGATCAAGTCGCTGACGCCGACAGGCATCCTCTTCGACGACGGCACGGAGCTGGCAGCCGACGCGATCATCGCCTGCACCGGCTATCTCTCGATGAACGAGACAGTGGCGGCGATCGTTTCGCGCGAAGTCGCCGACAAGGTCGGGCCGTGCTGGGGGATTGGCTCGGGCGTGAAAGGCGACCCGGGTCCGTGGCAGGGCGAATTGCGCAACATGTGGAAGCCGACGGCGCAGGAAGCGCTGTGGTTCCATGGCGGCAATCTGGCGCTGTCGCGCTTCTATTCGAAGTACGTCGCGCTGCAGATCAAGGCGCGCATGGAAGGCATTGCGACGCCGGTTTATGGAGCGCCGGGGCGAAGCGGTGATCTCCCCTCTTGAGGGGGAGATGGCCGGCAGGCCAGAGGGGGTCGCCGCGCGTGGAGCGCCAACCTCCATCCGTTGCAGGAAGGCGAGCCTGGTCGAACCGACCCCCTCTGTCGCCTTCGGCGACATCTCCCCCTCAAGGGGGGAGATCACCCACGCCCGAAATGCCGGCTCGCCACCTCGACATGCGTGTCATGCGCATGCGCCTCGAAGCGCTCGGTTTCGCCGAGATCATCCGCCGTTTCGTTCGGCCACCAGGTCCCGCCGACCACGATTCCATCCGAGACCAGCCTTTGCTCGGCGACCAGCGAGGCGCCGACCGAGTCGACAAAGGTGAAGTGGCCTGGACGCAGACGCAGCACCGCGACGTCACCGACCGCGCCAACTGCCAGCGTGCCGAGATCTGGCCTGGCGATCGCTTCCGCCGGCCGCTGCGTTGCGGCGCGCAGCACCGCGACCAGTGGCATACCGAGCGCCAGCAGTTTCGACATGCAGACCAGAATGTCGAAGGCCGGCCCGTCGACACAGTAGAGATGCACGTCGCTGCTGATCACGTCCGGCGCCAGACCTTCGCTCAGCATTGCTTTGGCCACCTCGAAATCGAACGAGCCCATGCCGTGGCCGATGTCGAAGATGACGCCGCGCTCGCGCGCCAGCCGCATGTCCGGCCGCACCGCCCCCGAGGCGAAGACCGGCGCGTTGGGGAACGGCCGGAAGCAGTGGGTGAGAATGTCGCCCTTGCGCAGCCGCGGCAGCACTTCCGAGCGGCCGGGCGGCGGCTCGTCTATATGCGCCATCAGCGGCAGGCCGGCCTTGTCGGCGGCCTCGAGCGCGAGATCGACCGGCGCGATGCCGCTGGTGCCGCCGGCATGGCGACCCGAGCGGACCTTCACGCCGACGACCACGTCGGCGTGTTCGCGCACCGCCGCCACCGTTTCCCGCGGTTCGCAGAGCCGGAGGTCGCTGCACTCGCCGACCGCCACGGTCTGCGAAAAGCCGAAAATGCCGGCAAACGAAATGTTCACATAGGCCAGGATGCGGACTTTCGAGCGCTCGATGACGTGGCGGCGAAAGCCGAGGAAATTGCCGGCGCCGGCACTTCCGGCGTCGATGAACGTGGTGGTGCCGCTCTTTGCGGCGAGCCGGTCGGCATCGACGCCGAGCGAGGTGCCGCCCCAATAGACATGACTATGCAGGTCGATCAGGCCCGGCGCGACGATGGAGCCCGTGGCGTCGATGACGCGGGCGGCACGTTCGAAGGGGATTTCGGCGTCGATCGCGGCGATACGGCGGTCGGCAATCGCCAGATCGCGTTGTGCGTTAAGGCCGGATGCCGGATCGATGAGGCGGCCGCCTTTTATCAGCAGATCGAATTGCATCGCGCCTGTCTCCGCTTTCCCGTCAGGCCGGCCTGTAGGCGACGGCCTCGACCTCGATCTTGATGTCGATCATCAGCCGCGACTCCACCGTCGTGCGCGCCGGGGGGTCTTTCGGAAAGTGCCTGGCATAGACGGTGTTGAAGATGCCGAAATCGCGCGCGTCCTCCAGCCAGACCGTCGTCTTGACCACATCATCCAGCGTGCAGCCGGCCAGCGCCAGTGCCGCCTTGACATTGGACAGCACCTGTTCGGTCTGTTCCGCGATGCCGCCCTTGACCACCAGCCCGTCGCTGCCGACCGGCACCTGGCCTGAGACATAGACGAAATCGCCGGCCCTGACGGCCGGCGACAACGGCACATGGGATTTTCCGAAACACTGCTTGGGCAAGGAGGCCTCCTCTAGAAATCTTTGCGTGACCGTCCTTATGCCTGCCACAGCGATTTTCATCCAGCGCTTTGCTACAGGAGGGTCAGCTTAGCCACCACGCTCGGTGATTCTTCGCGCCCCCCTCTGTCCTGCCGGACATCTCCCCCACGAGGGGGGAGATTGAATGTCACCGCGGCTTTTCACCTATCTCCAAGATGGCTGAATGGAGGCTGTCAGCGAAGCTGCCGATCTCCCCCCCCAGTGGGGGAGACGCCCGGCAGGGCAGAGGGGGGGCGCTGTCCCGCCGGCATCTCTGGCCGCGCGCCAAGCCGCTCAGCGGTCGATGCGCGTCGACAGGATGATCGACGACGACGTGCGCTCGACCCCGTCCATAGCGCCGATCTGGTCGAGAAGCGTGTCGAGATCCCTGATCGACGGCGCCTCGACGATGACGATCATGTCGAAATTGCCGCTGACCGAGTGCAGCGTGCGAACCGGCGCCAGCGCCCGCAGGCTGCGCACCACCTTGTCGGCAAGCTTGGGGGTGACGGTGAGCAGGACATGCGCCCTGACCAGCCCCTGTTCGTAATCCGGCGAAAGCCTGACGCCGTAGCCGGCGATGATGCCGCGCTGTTCCAGCCGCTCGATCCGGCTTTGCACCGTCGTTCGTGAGACGCCGAGCCGCCGCGCCAGTTCGGCGGTCGAGGCGCGCGCATTGATGCGCAGCAGGGAAAGCAGAGCCTGGTCGGCATCGCTGAGCATTTCGACGAACCTTGTCGGCACATTGCGCAAAGAGAGGCTGCGTTTCGTACAATCTCACGCTTCCTTTCGACAGGCAAGCTGCGAATCTAGCCGTCAATCTAACGTTGGTGCGAGGGGCCGGTCATGAAGGAAATCATCGTCGTCGGCGCCGGCAAGATCGGCTCGACCATAGCCGAGATGCTGGCTTTCACGGGCGACTACCGTGTCACCCTCGTCGACCGCTCGGCGGCGCAACTTGGCGCGGCCGAACTGCCTGAAACGGTCGAGACGCTGGAACTCGACATCGAAGCCGCCGGCAACCTCGAAGCCGCCTTGGCGGGCAAGTTCGCGGTGCTCAGCGCCGCGCCCTTCCATCTGACGACGCGTATCGCCGAAGCGGCGGCGAATACCGGCGTGCATTATCTCGATCTGACCGAGGACGTCGTCGCGACCCGACGCGTCAAGGGACTGGCGCGCTCCGGTAGCAGCGCCTTCATTCCGCAATGCGGCCTGGCGCCGGGCTTCATCTCGATCGTCGCCAACGACCTCGCCAGCCGCTTCGACACGCTGGAGAGCGTGCGCATGCGGGTTGGCGCGCTGCCGCAATACCCGTCGAACGCGCTGAACTACAACCTGACCTGGAGCACCGACGGCGTCATCAACGAATATTGCGAGCCTTGCGAGGCGATCGTCGAAGGCGAGCTGGTCGAAGTGCCGCCGCTCGAGGAGCGCGAGGAATTCTCGCTCGACGGCGTCACCTACGAGGCGTTCAACACCTCGGGCGGGCTGGGCACGCTGGCCGAAACGCTGAAAGGCAAGGTGCGCACGCTGAACTACCGCACCATCCGCTATCCCGGCCATGCCGCGATCATGAAGGCGCTGCTCAACGACCTCGGCCTGCGCCACCGCCGCGACGTGCTGAAGGACATCTTTGAAAGCGCCCTGCCGGCGACGCTGCAGGACGTCGTTATCGTCTTCGTCACCGTCAGCGGCCGCAAGAACGGCCGCCTCCTGCAGGAGACGTACGCCAACAAGATCTACGCCAGGCGCGTCGGCGAAACGGTGCGCAGCGCTATCCAGATCACCACCGCCTCCGCCATCTGCGCCGTGCTCGACATGCTCGCCGACGGCACCTTGCCGGCAACAGGTTTCATCAAGCAGGAGGACATCGCGCTCGACGCGTTCCTAGCCAACCGCTTCGGCCGCGCCTATGCGCAGCATGAGATGGTTAGCCGGCTTGCAGGGTGAGCTGCGTAATCTCCCCCCCTTGAGGGGGAGATGTCGCCGAAGGCGACAGAGGGGGTCGCCTCGCGTAGAGCGCTAACCTCCATCTGTCGCAAGGGAGGTCGCATCCAGCCGAACCGACCCCCTCTGGCCTGCCGGCCATCTCCCCCTCAAGGGGGGAGATCACCTGCCCTCAAACATGCACCGCCCGCCCCAGCGCCTTCAGCGCCGCTTCCTGAAAACCCTCGCCCTGTGTCGGATGGGCGTGGATCGTTCCCGCGATATCCTCCAGCGTCGCGCCCATCTCCAGCGCCAGCCCAAACGCCGTCGACAGTTCCGAAACGCCTTGGCCGACGGCCTGGATGCCGAGCACCAGATGGTTGTCGGCGCGGGCAACGACCCGGACGAATCCGTCCTCGCCCAACTTCGTCATCGCCCGGCCATTGGCGGCGAAGGGAAACAGTCCGACCTTGACCTCGCCACGGGCCTTGGCCTCCTCCGGCGGCAGGCCCGCGGTGACCAGCTCCGGATCGGTGAAACAGACAGCCGGGATCGCTCGTCTGTCCCAGCTGCGCTTGTGGCCGGCGACGATCTCGGCGACCATTTCGCCTTGCGCCATCGCCCGGTGCGCCAGCATCGGCTCGCCGGTGACGTCGCCAATGGCAAAGATACCGCGCATCGAGCTGCGGCACTGGTCGTCGATGCGGATGAAGGGTCCGGCCATGTCGAGGTCGATCTGCTCCAACCCCCAGCCTTCGGTCACCGGCTTGCGACCGACCGTGACCAGCACCTTGTCGGCGGCAATCTTGCCGTTCTTGCCGCCATTCGTCTCGACCAGCAGCGCGTCGCGCTTGGTCGACAGCCCCTTGGCCTTGGCGTTCACGAGCACCTCGATGCCGAGTTCGGCCAGCCGCTTCACCACCGGCCGGGTCAGTTCCGCATCGTATTGTGCCAAAACGCGCGGCAACGCTTCGACCACGGTCACCTTGGCGCCCAGCTTGGCAAAGGCGATGCCGAGTTCCAGCCCGATATAGCCGCCGCCGACCACCGCCAGCCTCTCCGGAACTTCGCTCAGCGCCAGCGCCTCGGTCGATGAAATGACCGACCCGCCGAACGGCAGCGACGGCAACTCGACCGGCGCCGAGCCGGTCGCGATCACCACCGTTTCGGCGCGGATCACCTGCATGCCGATCTCGGTCTCGACGGCAACGGTCTTGCCGTCGCGAAATGTCGCCCAGCCATGCACCGTCTTCACGCCGGCTTTCTTAAGCAGGCCGGCGACACCGTTGTTCAGCCGGCTAACGATGCCATCTTTCCAAGCAATGGTCGCGGCGAGATCAAGCGATGGTGCGGCGATCGCAATGCCGAGCGGGCTTTTGCCACCGGCCATCTGCGAGAGCTTCTCGAATTCCTCGGCGGCATGGATCAGCGCCTTGGACGGGATGCAGCCGACATTGAGGCAAGTGCCGCCGGGCTTGCCGGCCTCGACAATCACCGTGTCGATGCCAAGCTGCCCGGCGCGGATGGCGCAGACATAGCCACCCGGACCGGCGCCGATGACCAGCAGCTTGCAGGAGATTTCCTTCATGTCAGCTGCATCCTTTTGGCGATGGCCGCGGCGCGGCTCCTCTTCTCCCCTGGTGGGAGAAGGTGTCGCCGAAGGCGACGGATGAGGGGTGTTCCAGCGGAGTGAGACGTTGGCGTTCCATGGAACACCCCTCCGTCTCGGCGCTATCGCGCCGATCCACCTTCTCCCACAAGGGGAGAAGGGGGAGCCCGCATTCCAACGCCGGCACTTTCCGACGATTTTCCTCGTGCTTCGCGATCAATTGCATCCCCTCAATCCACAAAAATCAGCGCCGGCGTCTCCAGCAACACCTTTATCCGCTGGATGAACACCGCCGCGTCCCAGCCGTCGATGACGCGGTGGTCGAAGCTGGAGGACAAGTTCATCATCTTGCGCGGGATGAACTGGGTGCCGTCCCATACCGGCCGCACCATCATCTTGTTGACCCCGACAATCGCCACTTCCGGATGATTGATCACCGGCGTCGTTGCCAGGCCGCCCATGGCGCCGAGCGAGGTGATGGTGATGGTCGATCCCGAAAGCTCGTCGCGCGTCGCCGTGCCGGATTTTGCCGCCTCGGCCAGCCTGACAACCTCGGCTGCACAGTCCCAGATGTCGCGCGCCTCGGCGTGTCTTACCACCGGCACCATCAGCCCCGACGGCGTCTGCGCGGCGATGCCGATATGGACGCCGCCATGCTGGTGGACGATGCCGGCTTCGTCGTCGAACAGCGCGTTGACATTGGGCTGGTCGGCGATTGCCTTGACCATCGCCCGCATCAGGAACGGCAGCAGCGTCAGCTTCGGCCTGTCCGCGCCCGGCCGTTTCTCCTTGTTGAGCGCGGCGCGCAGATCCTCGAGCGCGGTGACGTCGATCTCCTCGACATAGGTGATGTGCGGGATGCGCGACTTGGCCAGCGTCATCTTCTCGGCGATCTTTCGCCTGAGCCCGACGATCTTGATGTCCTCGACCGCCTCGTTGCGGGCGAGGCCAGGGGCCTTCGCGAGCTGCGGTCCGCGTGCCAGGAACGCGTCGATGTCCTCGTGCCGGATGCGGCCGGCCGGACCGGTTCCCGGGACCTGCCGGAGGTCGATGCCGGCCTCTTTCGCCCTGAGGCGGACGGCCGGCGAGGCCAGCGGCTTTTCGCCCTCCGGACGCGGCGCGCTGTTGACCTTGGACCTGGCGCCGTCATCCTCGGGCTTGTCCCGAGGATCTACCGACCTCTCGGAACTGATCGCGTCATGTCCGTGTGGGACGGCAGATCCTCGGGACAAGCCCGAGGATGACGGCGCCAAATTGGGTGATGACGGCTCCAAGCCTGAGGACGGGCGAGCCCGCGTATCGTCAGGGGTACCCTTCGCCGTAACGTCTGCAAGCGTCGCGCCAACCCTGACGTTACCCTCGCCCGCCACCTTCAGCCTGACAATCGGCGAGCCGATCGCCACCGTGTCGCCGATCTCGGCGCCCAACCAGACGATTTCGCCATCGACGGGCGAAGGAATTTCGACCGTCGCCTTGTCGGTCATGACAGCGGCAAGCACGGCATCCTCTCGCACGAGATCGCCGACCTTGACCTGCCATTCGACGAGCTCGGCCTCGGCGACACCTTCGCCGACATCGGGCAGCTTGATGACATATTCGCCCATCGTTCCCCCTCAGGCTTCCATCGTTTCGACCAGCGCGCGGCCTAGCCGGGCAGGACCGGGAAAATAGTCCCACTCCTGCGCATGCGGATAGGGCGTGTCCCAGCCGGTGACCCGCGCCACCGGCGCTTCCAGATGGTAGAAGCAGTTCTCCTGAACCAGCGCTGAAAGTTCGGCGCCGAACCCGGATGTCAGCGTCGCCTCATGCACGATTACGCAGCGCCCGGTCTTATTGACCGAGGCGACGATCGTCTCGAGATCCAGCGGCAGCAGTGTCCTCAAATCGATGATCTCGGCATCGATGCCGGTCTCCTCGGCCGCCGCCTGGGCGACATAGACCATCGTGCCGTAGGCAAGCACGGTGACTGCCGCACCCTGCCGCCGGATCACCGCCTTGCCGAGCGGGACCGTGTAGTGGCCATCGGCGACTTCGCCGAGATCATGTTTCGACCATGGCGTTACCGGCCGCTCGTGATGACCGTCGAAGGGGCCGTTGTAAAGCCGCTTCGGCTCCAGGAAGATCACCGGGTCGGGATCCTCGATTGCCGCGATCAGCAGGCCCTTGGCATCATGCGGATTGGACGGGACCACGACCTTCAGGCCGGAGACGTGGGTGAACAGCGCCTCCGGGCTCTGGCTGTGGGTCTGGCCGCCGAAAATGCCGCCGCCGGTCGGCATTCTCACGACGATCGGGCAGGTGAAATCGCCATTCGACCGGTAGCGCAGCCGCGCCGCTTCCGAGACGATCTGGTCATAGGCCGGATAAACATAGTCGGCAAACTGCACCTCGACGCAAGGCTTCAGCCCGTAGGCGGCCATGCCGATAGCAGCGCCGACGATGCCGGATTCGCTGATCGGCGCATCGAAGCAGCGGCTCTTGCCGTATTTCGCCTGCAGGCCCTGCGTGCAGCGGAAGACGCCGCCAAAGAAGCCGACATCCTCGCCGAACACGATGACGCGTTCGTCGCGCGCCATCGACACGTCCATGGCGTCGCGGATTGCCTCGATCATGGTCCGCCGCGGCATGGTCAGACCCCTGCCTGCTGGCGCTGGCGCCTGAGATGCGGCGGCATCTCGGCATAGACGCCCTCGAACATGTCGCGCGCCGAGGGCTTGCCGCCGGCATGCAGCGTGCCGTGACGCTCGGCCTCCCGCTGCGCCGAAATCACCGTGTCGAGGATTTCCGCCTCGGCCTGGGCGTGGCGTTCGTCCGACCAGACGCCGCGCTGGATGAGATGGTTCTTCAGCCTGACGATCGGGTCGCCTAGCGGCCAGGCATCGGACTCGGCTTTCGGCCGGTAAGCCGACGGGTCGTCGGAGCTCGAATGCGCGCCGACGCGGTAGGTGACGTATTCGACCAGCGTCGGCCCGAGATTGCTGCGCGCCCGTTCCGCCGCCCATTTGGCCACGGCATGGACGGCGAGATAGTCGTTGCCGTCGACGCGCAGCGACGGGATGCCGAAGCCGAGGCCACGGGCGGCAAACGTACCGGAGCCGCCGCGGGCGATGCCCTGGAACGTCGAAATCGCCCACTGGTTGTTGACGACGTTGAGCACGACCGGCGCCTTGTAGGTCGAGGCGAAGACCAGCGCCGAGTGGAAGTCGGATTCGGCGGTCGAGCCGTCGCCGATCCAGGCGGCGGCGATCTTTGAATCGTTGCTGATCGCCGAGGCCATCGCCCAGCCGACCGCCTGGATGTACTGCGTCGCCAAATTGCCGGAGATCGAGAAGAAGCCGTGCTCCTTCGACGAATACATGATCGGCAATTGCCGCCCTTTCAGCGGATCGGCCTCGTTGGAATAGATCTGGTTCATCATCGTGACCATCGGGTAGCCGTCGGCGATGAGCAGGCCGGCCTGCCGATAGGTCGGAAAATTCATGTCGCCCGGTGACAGCGCCTTGCGGAAGGCGCAGCTCACCGCCTCTTCGCCGAGATGCTGCATGTAGAACGAGGTCTTGCTCTGGCGCTGCGCCATCTGCATGCGCGCATCGAAGCTGCGCAGCGTCATCATATGGCGCAGCCCCTCCAGCAACTCCTCGTCCGAAAGCAGCCCGGCCCACGGGCCGACCGCCTCGCCGGCGCGGTTGAGCACACGGATGATCGAGAAGGCCAGATCGCGGATGTCGCGTGGGTCGACGTCGATCTTCGGGCGCGGCACCGAGCCAGCCTTGGGAATGCTCACATTGGAGAAATCCGGCGTCCCGCCCGGCCGCACTTCCGGTTCCGGAACATGGAAGCGCAGCATTCCGGCATCGGCCATGATTTCGGTTCCTCCACTGTTGCCTGGCCAGGATATTTGCACACCGCCGGACCAGTGCCAATTCGTCGGGTAGGGCTTCGCTGCCGCCGACGTTGGCTACCCCGGCAGACAAGATGCAGATATGTCGGCGAAATTTCTTGTCGATCTTCCGCACCGGCGCGCAATTTGGCGAATGGTCCGGCCTGATTTGGCGCAAAAGGAGTGAATTCCTGCGGCAAGATTCCTCTGTCGAGTTTCTTCTTATCCCCCTCTGTCCTGCCGAAGATCGCGGCATCATTTCAGCTTGGGTTCCTCGCCCCCACGAAAGTGGGGGAGAGGTGGCTCGGCGAAGCCGAGACGGAGAGGGGGAGCCGCGCTCTACGAAGAGGCCCCCTCTCCGGGGGGGGGGGGGGCCCCCCCCCCCCCCCGGGGGGGGGGGGGGGGGGCCCCCCCCCCCCCCCCCCCCCCGGGGCGCCCCCCCCGCGCTCTACGAAGAGGCCCCCTCTCCGGCCGCTTCGCGGCCACCTCTCCCCCGCTTTGCGGTGGGCGAGGAACCCAAGCCTTGAGAGGCCGGCCCCTTCTTTCGCGCCCCGTCTGCCCAGCCGACGGTCTTGAAACAATACGCTGTCCCTCGTTCACCCCGCGCCCGCGCCATGCTAACCAACACCCATGGCACAGAAGAAAGCTTATGAGGTCGATTCATGGCTCGCGAAGCCGGATCCGCGCGTCTCGATCGTGCTGCTTTACGGACCCGATCGCGGCCTTGTCGCCGAGCGCGCGAAAGCCTTTGCCGTCAAGTCCGGCCTGCCGCTCGACGATCCGTTCTCGGTGGTCAAGCTGGACGGTTCGGAAGTCGACCGCGACGAAGGCCGCCTGCTCGACGAAGCGCGCACCGTGCCGATGTTTTCCGAGCGGCGTCTGCTTTGGGTGCGCAATGCCTCAGGCCAGAAGGCGCTTGCCGACGACGTCAAGGCGCTGACAGCAGAGCCCGCTCGGGACGCCATCATACTCATTGAAGCCGGTGACCTGAAGAAAGGCGTCGGGCTGCGTTCCATCGTGGAGGCGGCGGACACTGCCATGGCCCTGCCTTGCTATGCCGACGAAGCCAGGGACATCGATACGGTCATCGACGACGAGTTGCGCAAGGTCGGCATGTCGATGACGATGGAAGCGCGGCAGGCGCTGCGCCGCAATCTCGGCGGCGACCGGCTGGCCTCGCGCGGCGAGATCGAAAAGCTGGTGCTCTATGCGCACGGCCAGAAGGAGATCGGCCTCGACGACGTCAAGGCGATGTCCGGCGACGTTTCCGGCCTCTCTTTCGACGCGGCAGTCGACGCCCTGCTTGAAGGCAGGATCGGCGACTTCGACAGCGCTTTCACCCGTCATTGCCAGTCCGGCGGCCAGCCGTTCCTGGTGCTTTCATCGGCAATGCGGCAGTTGCAGGCGATCCAGGCCATGCGCGGCCAGATGGACGCCGGCGGCCGCAATGCCGCTTCGGTCGTTGCCGCGGCGCGCCCGCCGGTTTTTTTCTCGCGGCGCAAGCTGGTGGAGAAAGCCCTCGAACGGTGGAGCAGCGAAGCGCTCGGCCGCGCACTCAACCGTCTGCAGACGGCGATCCTGCAGACACGCCGGCGGCCGGATCTGTCGGTCGCGCTGGCACGCCAGGCGCTGCTCGGCATTGCCGCGGAGAGCGCAAGGCTGGCGCAGCGCACCTGATCTCCCCCTCGAGGGGGAGATGTCGCCGAAGGCGACAGACGGGGTCGCAGCGCGTGGAACACCAGCCCCTTCCGCGACGACAGACGGCTTGGGCGCTTGATGTGATACGACCCCTTCTGGCCTGCCGGCCATCTCCCCCACAAGGAGGGAGATGAACTACTTCGACGATTTCGCCAATGACCGGCGCCGCAGAAAAAACGTTGTTTGCCGGCTAAAGACCTCGACGTTTTGGCAACCCTACTCCCGCTTCAGCCTTCGGCAAAGCTCGTCGAGCTGCTCCAGCGTCCGATAGGCGACGCTGATCACGCCGCCGCGCTGGTTGTGCTCGATCGTGACGATCATGCCGATAGTATTGGTCATCAGCTTTTCCAGCGCCAGCGTGTCGGCATCCTTTTGCGGCGGGGGCGCAGGCTGGCGCTTTGCCGTCGGCGCGCCGACCGGCATCTGCGCCAAAGCTTCGGCCTGGCGCACCGAAAGCCCCTCGTCGATGATCCGCTTGGCAAGCCCGGCCGGGTCGTCGGCCGTCACCAGGGTGCGGGCGTGGCCGGCCGAGAGCGCGCCGTCGACCAGCATGTCGCGAATGACGTCGGGCAGCTTGAGCAGTCTCAGCGTATTGGCGACGTGGCTGCGGCTTTTGCCGATCACCTGGCCGAGATCGGCCTGGGTATAGCCGTGATCGTCGATCAGTTGCTGATAGCCGAGCGCCTCCTCGACCGGGTTGAGGTCGGTGCGCTGGACGTTTTCGATGATCGCCAGCTCTAGCGCCGTGCGATCGTTGACGTCGCGCACGATGATCGGGATTTCGGTCAGCCCGGCGCGTTGCGCCGCGCGCCAACGACGCTCGCCGGCGATGATCTCGTAGCGGCCCGACTGCGTTTTCGACGGCCGCGCCACCACCGGCTGCACCACGCCATGCTCGCGGATCGACTGGGCGAGGTCGGTGAGGTCGGCGTCGCCAAAATGCCGGCGCGGGTTCTTCGGGTTGGGGCTGAGGAACTCGATCGGCACCTTGCCGTCTGCCGCCAGGCCCGGCTTTTCCGGCGCCGCCGGGCGATCGATTTCGCCAATCAGCGCCGCCAGTCCCCGGCCCAGTCTTTTTCTCGAAGGGTCTTCGTTCATAGTCCGTCCAGATCGTTTCGGTGTCGAATCGGCTTGTCGTTAACTGTCAGGCGGCACGTAATTTGCGCTCGCGGCGGATCACTTCCGAAGCAAGCTGCAGATAGGCCTGGCTGCCCGAGCATTTGAGGTCGTAGAGAATCGCCGGCTTACCATAGGACGGGGCTTCCGAGACCCGAACGTTGCGCGGGATGACGGTCTCGTAGACCTTGTCGCCCATATGCGCCCGGACATCCTGAACCACCTGGTTGGCGAGATTGTTGCGCCCGTCGAACATGGTCAGCACGATGCCCTGGATCGTCAGGTCGGGGTTGATCGAACGGCGCACCTGCTCGACCGTCTCCAAAAGCTGGCTCAGGCCCTCCAGCGCGAAAAACTCGCACTGCAGCGGCACCAGCACCGAATCGGCGGCAGCCATCGAATTCAGTGTCAGCAGGTTGAGCGATGGCGGGCAGTCGATCAGTACATAGCCGAAATTGGCCGAGCGCTCGGCCGAAGCCCGCAGCGCGTTGCGCAGCCGCAGCACCCGATCCGGCGCCGAGGCGATTTCCATCTCGATTCCGAGCAGGTCGAGCGTCGACGGCACGATCGACAGGCCTGGCACCGCCGTCGGGATCGCCGCTGCTTCGAGATCGAGTTCGCCGGTCAAAACATCATAGGAGGATACGGTGCGGTCGCGCCGGTCGATGCCAAGCCCGGTGCTGGCATTGCCCTGCGGGTCGAGATCGACGATCAGCACCTGTTCGCCTATGGCGGCCAGTGCGGTGGCCAGATTGATTGCCGTCGTCGTCTTGCCGACGCCGCCCTTCTGGTTGGCGACGGTGATGATTCGGGGGCCGTTCTTCATCATGGGTCTATGCCAGAAATTCATTTGGGGTCGCCGGTCACAAGCCAGGGTGCTGTCGCAAGTCGGATATTTCGAGAATGACGCCTTGCGCGTCGGTTGCACTGGCATGTTCTACCAGATCGAAAGACCATCGTTGAGCGCTTTCTGCCAGTTCGGCGCGGTAATCCCGGCCTTTGTGAAACAGGCCGTGCGACCCCTTGGTCAGCCACGGTGCCGCCAGGTCGAGCAAGGCCGGCAGCGAGGCGAGTGCCCTGGCTGTGACGATTTGCGGTGCAGGAACAAGAGGATAGCTGTCATCGATGCGGCGCGCGATGACCTTGGCAGGCAGGTTGAACTGGCCGACGACCGCTTGCAGGAACGATGCTTTTTTTCGGTTGCTTTCAACCAGGTCGATGCCGGCGCCTTCCCGCTCGGCAAGCAGAAAGGCCAGCACGAGGCCGGGAAACCCGCCGCCGGAGCCGAGGTCGACCCAGCGATTCGCCTCCGGTTTGATTCGCGCCAGCTGCGCGCTGTCGAGGATGTGGCGACGCCAGACATCGTCCTGCGTCGATTGCGCGGCCAGATTGATCCGGCGATTCCATTTTTGGAAGACGGCCTCGAACTCGACCAGACGACTGAATGTTTCACGTGAAACCGGGCCTGCCGCCGCTTGCAGGTTTGCCCAGGACGCAGCGCTCACGCGACCTGCTTTCGCGCGGGCGCCTCGGCATTGCGCACATGTGCGACAATAATCGCCAGCGCGGCCGGCGTCATGCCTTCCATACGCTGCGCGTCAGCGATGGAACGCGGCTGGCGTGCCAGCATCTTCTGCTTCAACTCGTTCGACAGGCCGGGAACAGAAGCAAAGTCGAGCGACTCGGGAATGAGCCGGCTCTCCTCGTGCCTGATCTGCGAAACATCGGCCTGCTGGCGGTCGAGATAGACAGAATATTTGGCTTCCGTTTCAAGACGTTCGGCCGTTTTGCTGTCTATCGCGGCGAAAGCCGGCTCGATGCGCGCCAGCCAGGCGATGTCAACGCCGGGATAGGCCAGCAACTCATAGGCCGAGCGACGGATGCCGTCCCGGTTGATCTCGAGCCCATGGCGCGCCACCTCATTGGGAGTCATCGTGGTGCCGAGGGCGAGCTGTCGCGCTTTCTCAAGGTGTTGTACGACATTGTTGAACCGCTCCATTCGCTCCGGCGAGGCAATCCCCAGTCTCATCGCCATCGGCGTCAGCCGCTCATCGGCGTTGTCGGCTCGCAGCGATAGCCGGAACTCGGCCCGCGAGGTGAACATGCGGTACGGTTCGGCGATGCCGCGGCTGGTCAGATCGTCGACCATCACGCCGATATAGGCTTCGGTGCGGCTGAGCACGATTTCGTCGCTCGCCGACGCCTTGCGCGCTGAATTCAAGCCGGCAAGCAGCCCTTGCGCGCCGGCCTCCTCGTAGCCGGTTGTGCCGTTGATCTGGCCGGCGAGGAAAAGCCCGGCGATCCGCTTGGTTTCCAGCGTCGGCTTGAGCTCGCGCGGGTCGACATGGTCATACTCGATGGCATAACCCGGCTGCAACATGGTTGCCCGCTCCAGCCCCGGAATGGTCTTCAGGATGTCGAGCTGCACGTCCTCCGGCAGCGAGGTTGAAATGCCGTTCGGGTAGACCGTATCGTCGTCGAGCCCTTCCGGCTCCAGAAAAATCTGGTGGCCTTCGCGGTCACCGAACTTGACGATCTTGTCTTCGATCGACGGGCAATAACGCGGCCCGACGCCCTCGATCGACCCCGAATACATGGCCGAGCGGCCAAGATTGGCGCGAATCAGCTCGTGCGTCGCATTGGTCGTTCGGGTGATGCCGCAATGGATCTGCGGGTTTTCGATGCGCTCGGTCAGCAGCGAGAACGGCTCGGGATCTTCGTCCGCGGCCTGGCTCTCCAGTGACGCCCAATCGATCGTCTTGCCGTCCAGCCGCGGCGGCGTGCCGGTTTTCAACCGTCCGAGCTTGAAGCCGGCGCGGCTCATCGTCGCCGACAGGCCGATGCTCGCCTGCTCGTTCATGCGGCCGGCGACAATTTTTTTCTCGCCGATATGGATCAGCCCGCGCAAGAAGGTGCCGGTTGTCAGCACCACGGCGCCGCAGGCGAGCCGGCTCCCATCCGCCAGCAGGACAGCCGCCACGCGTCCATTGTCGATCTCGAAATCCAGAACCTCGCCCTCGATCACGTCGAGACCGGCCTGTTGGCGAATCGCCGCTTGCATGGCGAGCCGATAGAGTTTTCTGTCGGCTTGCGTCCGAGGACCGCGCACAGCCGGCCCTTTGCGGCGGTTGAGCAGGCGGAACTGGATGCCGGCCGCGTCGGCAATGCGTCCCATCAGCCCGTCCATGGCGTCGATCTCGCGAACCAGATGGCCCTTGCCGAGGCCGCCAATCGCCGGATTGCAGGACATCACGCCAATCGTGTCGAAGCGCAGCGTCACCAGTGCCGTTCTGGCGCCAGCCCGCGCGGCGGCACTGGCCGCCTCGCACCCAGCATGGCCGCCACCCACCACAACCACATCATAGTGATTGGTCATCTCAGAATCCCGAATTAAGGTGGACCGACACATGTCGCCGAGAACGCCTGCTGTCAAGGACGCAGGGGCAGAGTCGTTTCACGTGAAACAGTCCAAGCGACGCGACAACCCCGGACCTCGTCATCCTCGGGCTTGACCCGAGGATCCGTGCCGTCTCCTTGGAATGGAATAGCGATGCCGGTCTTGCTCCATGGTATTTCGCGCGGACGGCACGGCATGGGAACCTCGGGTCAAGCCCGAGGATGACGAAACGACTATGTTTCACGTGAGTCACCTATCAGGCCGCCGGCCCAATGTTTCACGTGAGTCATTTGCCGATGCAGAATTGCGCGAAGATGACCTCCAGCATGTCCTCGACGTCGACGGCGCCGATAATACGCCCAAGGCGGTCCGCCGCCAGGCGCAATTCCTCGGCCCGCAGCTCCTGCCCGCGCTCGCCACCCGCGACTGCCGCAACCAGGAACCGTCTCGTCTCGTTTAGCAACTCGACGTGCCGCAGCCGCGACGGTAGGATATCGCCGGCGTTGCCGATTTGCGCCGCGGCACGACGCCCGATCTCGTCCAGCAGTTGGGCCAGACCCGTTCCGTCCCGCGTCGAGATGGCGAAATCATAATGGACGGGGGGCGAGGGTGATTTGCCCCTCAACAGGTCAATTTTTGTTCCGACCCTCAGTGCCGGGATGTCGCTAGTCAGCACACCGATCGTGATTGGATCCGCCATATCCTCCAGCAGCAACAGCAGATCAGCGCTGTGCGCCTTGGTCCTGGCCTTCTCGATGCCGATCGCCTCGATCACGCCGGGCGCCTCGCGCAGGCCGGCGGTGTCGGTCACCCTGACCCGCATTCCTTCCAGATCCAGCACCACCTCGAGCAGGTCGCGGGTCGTGCCGGGCTCGTCGGTGACGATTGCCGCATCGCGCCGCGCCAGGGCGTTGAACAGGCTGGACTTGCCGGCGTTCGGCGCGCCGAGGATCACGACTTCGAACCCGTCGCGTATAATTTCGGCAGCGCGGAAGCCGGCGACATGGCGCTCTATTTCCTCGATCATGGCCCGGACATCCGACCAGACCGTATCGGCGACCGAGCCCGGCACGTCATCCTCGTCAGCAAAATCGATTTCGGCTTCGATCATCGCCCGGGCGTGGATCAGCCGTCGGCGCCAGCCCAGATAGAGTTCACTCTGCGCACCTTGGGCATTGTGCACGGCGAAGCGCCGCTGCGCCTCGGTTTCAGCGTTGATGAGATCGGCCAACGCCTCGGTTTCGACCAGGTCGAGTTTGCCGTTGAGAAAGGCGCGGCGGGTGAATTCGCCCGGCTCGGCATGCCTGACGCCGTCGAGCGAGGCGATGGTTTGCAGCATTCTCGCCACGACGGCGCGTCCACCATGGACGTGGAACTCTACAATGTCCTCGCCGGTGAAACTGTCCGGACCGGCAAAGAAGACGATCAGGCCGCTGTCCAGCACCGATCCGTCCGGCGCCCGGAGCTTGCGATAGCTGGCAATGCGGTTCGGCAACGTAGATCCGGAAATCGTTTCGGCCGCGAATCGACTCTGCGGCCCGGAAATCCGGATCACCGCAATGCCGGCTGGCAGGCGCCCGCTCGACAGCGCCACGATGGAGTCTTTTGAAATCATTTGCCCGCTCTGCCGAAGCGCCCTAGCTATGCCTGTTCAATCCGCCATCGAGTTGCGCCGTGACATTGCCTGCACAAAACCTGCTTGCCGAAGAGGCCAGTCCGTATCTGCAGCAGCACAGCGGCAATCCGGTGCACTGGCGACCATGGTCACCCGCCGCTCTGGCCGAAGCAAAGGCGCTGCAGCGTCCGATCCTGCTCTCTGTCGGCTACGCCGCTTGCCACTGGTGCCACGTCATGGCGCATGAGAGCTTCGAGGATGACGGCGTCGCCGCTGTCATGAACCGTCTCTTCGTCAATATCAAGGTCGACCGCGAGGAGCGGCCCGACATCGACCAGATCTACGTGGCGGCGCTATCCTCGATGGGCGAGCAAGGCGGCTGGCCGCTGACCATGTTCCTGACCCCGGACGGCAAGCCGTTCTGGGGCGGCACTTACTTTCCGCGCGAAGCCCGCTACGGCCGCCCAGGCTTCGTCCAGGTGCTGGAGGCGGTCGACAAGGCTTGGCGGGAGAAGAAAGAAAGCGTTAACCAAAGTGCCGACGGCTTGACCGCGCATGTCGAGGCGCGGCTGGCCGGCAGCCATGCCAAGGCCGTGCTCGACCGAGGCATGCTAGCGAAGCTCGCCAACGGCATTGACGGCATGATCGACCGCGATTTGGGCGGCTTGCGCGGCGCGCCGAAATTCCCCAACGCGCCGTTCATGCAGAGCCTCTGGCTGTCCTGGCTACGCGACGGCACCACATCCCACCGCGACGCCGTTCTCCTCAGCCTCGAAAAGATGCTGGCCGGCGGCATCTACGACCATAGTGGCGGCGGCCTCAGCCGCTATTCCACCGACGCCGAATGGCTGGTGCCGCATTTCGAAAAAATGCTCTACGACAACGCCCAGCTCGTGCGGCTATGCAACTGGGCCTGTGCGGCGACCGGCAAGGAATTGTTTCGGCTGCGAATCGAAGAGACGATTGCCTGGCTGTTGCGCGAAATGCGGGTCGGGAGCGGTGCCTTTGCCGCCAGCCTCGATGCTGACAGCGAAGGCGAAGAAGGGTTGTTCTACACCTGGAGCAGGGATGAACTCGAAGCAGCCCTTGGAGACGAATCAGTCTTGTTTTTCAAGTACTTCACGCTTGCCGCCCCGCATGGCTGGGAAGGCAAGCCGATCATCCACCAAACCGAAGCCCAGCAAACACAAAGCGCCGTCGATCGTGCCCGGCTGGTTCCGCTCAAGCAGAGGCTGCTGGTAGCGAGGGAACAGCGCGTGCGGCCCGGACGTGACGGCAAGGCCCTGACCGACTGGAACGGCTTGATGATCGCAGCCCTTGCCGAGGCCGGGCGGTCGCTTGGCCGATCCGACTGGATCGAAGCGGCGGCAGCGGCCTTTGCCGCAATTGCGGGCGCCGGACGTGACGGCCGCCTGCCGCATTCGATGCTCGGCGCAAAGAGGCTGTTCCCGGCTCTGTCGAGCGACTATGCGGCCATGGCCAACGCCGCCATCTCACTGTTCGAGGCGACCGGCAATCCCGACTATATCGATCGCGCCGGGAACTTCATTGAGCAACTCGATCTTTGGCACCGCGACAGCGACAAGACCGGCTACTATCTGACCGCATCGGACAGCGCGGATGTGCCGATCCGCATCCGCGGCGATGTCGATGAAGCCATTCCTTCCGCTACCGGCCAGATCATCGAAGCGCTGGTCCGATTGTCGTCGCTGACCGGCGATCTCGAACTCTGGGAAAAAGCCTGGATGGTCGCAGAGCATGCGGCCGGGCGGGCCGAGCACCAGGGCTATGGCCAGGCGGGCATAGTCAATGCCTGTTCCCTGGCGCTTGAGCCGCTGAAGCTGGTGATCGTCGATATGCCGAAGAATCCAAGGCTTGTTCCCGTTGCGAATCGAAATCCAGACCCCCGTCGGGTGGACATCGTCGTGCCGGCGGGCGCTGCCGAAAACCTGCCGGCCCTTCCGGGCGGCGTCCTGCCGCCAACCGACAAGCCGGGCGCCTGGTTGTGCACCGGGCAGGTTTGCCTGCCGGTGGTAACGGAAGCTGAAGAGTTGGAGCGGCATTTGCGTCCTCAGTAGGCGCAAGGTGCGCAGAACCGGGGAGCGTTGGAGGGACAGCGCCCCCCTCTGTCCTGCCGGACATCTCCCCCACAAGGAGGGAGATTGGCCGTCATCACGGATTTCGCCAACCACCAAGGTTTCAAAAGCGACGCTGTCGGCGAAGCTGCCGATCTCCCCCCAAGTGGGGGAGATGTCCGGCAGGACAGAGGGGGGCGCGAAGGATCGCCGGCCTCTGGTCCTACGTATTCATCGAATCGAAGAAATCCGCATTCGTCTTGGTCTGCTTGAGCTTGTCGATGAGGAACTCGATGGCGTCAGTTGTTCCCATCGGCGCCAGGATGCGGCGCAGCACGAAGATCTTCTGCAGGTCCTGGCGCGGAACCAGAAGGTCCTCCTTGCGGGTGCCGGATTTGAGGATGTCCATGGCCGGGTAGATGCGCTTGTCCGCCACCTTGCGGTCGAGCTGGATTTCGCAGTTGCCGGTGCCCTTGAACTCTTCGAAGATGACCTCGTCCATGCGGCTGCCGGTATCGATCAGCGCGGTGGCGATGATGGTCAGCGAGCCGCCCTCCTCGATGTTGCGGGCGGCGCCAAAGAAGCGCTTCGGCCGCTGCAATGCGTTCGCGTCGACACCGCCGGTCAGCACCTTACCGGATGACGGCACGACGGTGTTGTAGGCGCGGCCGAGGCGGGTGATCGAATCCAGCAGGATGACGACGTCGCGGCCGTGCTCGACCAGGCGCTTGGCCTTTTCGATCACCATTTCGGCGACCTGTACGTGGCGCACCGCCGGCTCGTCGAAGGTCGAGGAAATCACCTCGCCTTTCACCGAGCGCTGCATGTCGGTCACTTCCTCCGGCCGCTCGTCGATCAGCAGCACGATCAAATAGCATTCAGGATGGTTGGCGGTAATCGAGTGCGCGATGTTCTGCATCAGTACGGTTTTGCCGGTACGCGGCTGCGCGTTGATCAACGCGCGCTGGCCCTTGCCGATCGGTGCCACCAGGTCGATGACGCGCGCCGAGATGTCCTTGCCGGTCGGATTGTCGATCTCCATCCTAAGCCGCGAGGTCGGATAGAGCGGCGTCAGATTGTCGAAGTGGATCTTGTGGCGGATCTTCTCCGGATCGTCGAAATTGATCGTGTTGACCTTGAGCAGGGCGAAATAGCGCTCACCCTCCTTTGGGCTGCGGATCGGCCCTTCGACCGTATCGCCGGTCTTCAGCGAAAACCGCCGGATCTGCGAGGGCGAAATATAGATATCGTCCGGGCCGGGCAGGTAGTTGGCATTGGCCGAGCGCAGGAAGCCGAAGCCGTCCTGCAGCACTTCGACGACACCGTCGCCGATGATCTCGATATCCTGCGCCGCCAGCTTTTTCAGGATCGCGAACATCAGCTCCTGCTTGCGCATGACGCTGGCGTTCTCGACCTCGAGCGATTCGGCGTAAGCGATCAGCTCTGGTGGTTTCTTGTTCTTGAACTCGGTGAGTTTCATTTCTTGCATAGACGGACTCTGAATGAGCTTTGGGAGAAATATCGGCGGGATGCGACAAATGCCGGGCGCGGCCGAAAGCGAAAAAGGGGCGGCGCATGACGGGAAGGAAGACCCGTCTTTTATCGTCGGTCGGTTGAAAGAGCAAGCCGCCTTTTGCGGGCAACCGAAGACGTCAGAACGGTTTTACGATAACCAGGACGACGATGACGATCATCAGCAATGTAGGGATCTCATTGACGATCCGCCAGTGCCTTGCCGATTTTTCATTGCGGTCTTCGGAAAATTTGCGGACGGCGCCGGCGAGATAGCCGTGCACGGCCGACAGGCCAATCACTGCGGCGATCTTGGCATGCAGCCAGCCGCCCTGAAAACCAAAGCCTTTCCAGGCGAGCCACAGGCCGAATGCCCAGGTAATCACCATTGCCGGATTGATGATGCCGCGCAGCAGGCGGCGCTCCATCACCTTGAAAGTCTCCGACTGGACGGAGCCTTTCTCGGCATCGGCATGATAGACCAGCAAGCGCGGCAGATAGAGCATGCCCGCCATCCAGGAGATGACGGCAATCACATGGATCGCCTTCGCCCAGGGATAGAAATCATCGGGACCGAAGAGAAACAGCAGCCCGGCCAGCACGAGAAAAATGGCGATCGCAATTGCCGCGCGGCGCATCGCGCTCATGCCGGTGTTGGTGCCGTTCGCATTGTCTGCGCCCATCATCGTCACGATGCGCTCCGCACCAGTCTCACCATCTGCTCGACATGCGCCAGCGGCGTCTCCGGCGTGATGCCGTGGCCAAGGTTGAAGATCAGCGGCCCGTCGCCCAGCGCCTTCAGGATCGCCGCCACGCCGTCGGCAAGCGCCCTGCCGCCGGCTACAAGCCGCAGCGGATCGAGATTGCCCTGCACGGCACCGTCACGCTGCAAATCCTTCGCCGTCGACAAGGGCACGGTCCAGTCCAGGCCCAGCCCAGTCACGCCGGTCTTTTGGCGATAGCTTCGATAGTGATCTCCAGCACCTTTGGGAAAGCCGATGATCGGAACATTGGGATGGGCAGCCTTCACTTGCCGGACGATCTCAGCCACCGGCTCGACGCAGAACGATTCGAAAGATGCTTCGTCGAGCACGCCTGACCACGAATCGAAGATCTGCACCACGTCGGCGCCGGCTTCGATCTGGCGGATAAGATAGGCAGCCGAATGATCGGCGAGCACCTTCAGCAGCCGAAGAAAGGCCGCCGGCTCGCGATAGGCGAACAGCCTGGCCGGCGCCTGGTCGGGCGTGCCGTGGCCGGCAATCATGTAGGTCGCTACCGTCCAGGGCGCACCGCAGAAGCCGATCAGCGTCGTTTCATCAGGCAGTCTGGCGCGCAACCGCCGCACCGTCTCGTAGACCGGCTCGAGATTCACGTGAAACGTTTCGCCGTCGAGAGCAGTGATCTCCACAGCCGAGATCGGCGTCAGCAGCGGGCCGCGGCCTTCCTCGAAGCGCACGTCGCGGCCCAGCGCATGAGGCACGACAAGGATATCGGAAAACAGGATCGATGCGTCGAAGCCGAAGCGTTCGATCGGCTGCAGCGTCACTTCGACAGCGAGATCCGGGTCATAGCAAAGATCGAGGAACGATCCGGCCCTTCTCCTCGTCTCCCGGTATTCCGGCAGATAGCGGCCAGCCTGGCGCATCATCCAGAGCGGCGGCGGAAACACTGCCTTGCCTCCCAATACGTCCAGCACGATCCGGTCTTGAGGCATTGAGCGCTCGCCTTTCAAGGCTTCCCTATAATTAAATATTCTATTTCTAGGAATCTTATGATTCTAAGAGTCTGTTGGTTGTGGTGGTTGTCTCCTGTCCCGCTTTGCCCTCGGAAAGACCAGCCAGCATATTGTCGCGCGCTTCTCCAACGGGATTGCAGGTCTTTGTGGAAAGTCGGGAATTTACGACTGGAGTCAATGCGTTGCCACCAGGCCAGGGAAATTGCCCCTGTGGATGACGCAAAGGCAAAAAGCTCCGTCCCCGGACTTGTCCCCAACCGCCCGGAGAAGCCGACAGCACATCGAATTGTGGACAAACCGACATCTGATACAGTCGCTTCGCGGTGGCTGAGTTTTCCGCTCGGCTTATCCACATCGGCCCACAGCCTGGAACGTATCCTGTGAACAAACCGCAGAGCTTCTTTCACCTTCACCTGATTTCCGACGCCACCGGCGAAACGCTGCTGGCCGCCGGCCGCGCGGCTTCCGCGCAATACAAGGACGCGCGCGCCATCGAACACATCTACCCGCTGATCCGCACCGAAAAGCAGGTGACGAAGGTGTTCGAGGACATCGAGGAGGAGCCCGGCATCATCCTCTACACGGTGGTCGACCAGAAGCTTGCCCGTGGCATCGACGAACGCTGCGCGGCGATGGGCCTGCCTTGCGTCTCGGTGCTGGAGCCGGTGCTGACGGTGTTCCAGTCCTATCTCGGAACGCCGGCCGGCCGCCGCGTCGGCGCCCAGCATGTGCTGGACGCTGAATATTTTCGCCGCATCGACGCGCTCAATTTCACCATGGAGCATGATGACGGCCAGCTGCCGGCCAATATGGACGATGCCGACATCGTGCTTGTCGGCATTTCCCGCACCTCGAAGACGCCGACCAGTATCTATCTCGCCAATCGCGGCATTAAGACCGCCAACATTCCGATCGTGCTTGGCGTGCCGGTGCCCGAAAGCCTGGTCAATGCCAGGAGGCCGCTGATCGTCGGCCTGGTCGCCACCGCCGAACGCATCTCACAAGTCCGGCAGAACCGCATTCTCGGCACCAGCGCCTATGAGCCGACCGACTATGTCGACCGTGCCGCGATCGCCGAAGAGCTCGCCTATGCCCGCCAGATATGCACCCGGCATGGCTGGCCGATGATCGACGTCAGCCGCCGCTCGATCGAGGAGACCGCGGCGGCGATCGTTGCCCTGCGCGGCAAGACGCGCTAGGGCGTGTGATATTCAGGTGATGCCGGCTTGCAAACGGCGGCTTCCTGGCATCCGGCGCTTACGTACGAAAAAGTACGCTCCGCTCCGGTTCTCGGAAGCCATCATTTTTTCGGCTCGGCCTGACCTGAATCTCGACACACCCTAGTGAGCGCCAGGAAACGGGCGAAAAAAATGGCCGAAAAAATCATCCTTGCCTCGGGCAGCCCGTTCCGCAAGGCGCTGCTCGTCAATGCCGGTGTCACTGTCGAAGCGGTTCCGGCTTCTGTCGATGAGCGCGCGCTCGAGGCGCCGCTGCAGAATAGTGGCGTGTCGCCGGAGGACGTCGCCCTGGTGCTTGCCGAAGCCAAGGCCACCGAAGTCAGTGAGCGCAAGCCCGACGCCCTGGTGCTCGGCTGCGACCAGACGCTGTCGCTCGGCGACGAGCTGTTCCACAAGCCGGCCGACATGGAAGGGGCGCGCCGTCATCTGCTGGCGCTGTCGGGCAAGACGCATCATCTCAACAGCGCCGTCGTGCTCGCCCGTGACGGCCAGGTTCTGTGGCGGCATGTCGGCATCGCCAGTCTGACCATGCGCAAGCTCGATCCGGCCTTTATCGGCCGCCATCTGGCGCGCGTCGGCGCCAAGACGTTGTCCAGCGTCGGCGCCTATCAGATCGAAGGCGAAGGCATCCAGCTGTTCGAAAAAATCGAAGGCGACTATTTTACCATTGTCGGCCTGCCGCTTTTGCCAGTGCTGGCCAAGCTGCGCGAGCTCGGGGCGATCGATGGCTGAGGCCCCGAAAAAAGCCTTCGTAACCGGCCACCCAATCGCGCATTCCAGGTCCCCGAAGATCCACGGCTACTGGCTGGGGAAATACGGCGTCGACGGCGTCTACGAGGCCATCGACGTTGCGCCGGAAGCATTTGCCGAATTCCTGCAGACGCTGCAGGCACAAGGCTACCGCGGCGGCAACGTCACCATCCCGCACAAGGAAGCCGCCTTCGCACTGGTGGCGCACCGCGACGACGCGGCCGAACAAATCGGTGCGGTCAACACGCTGTGGTTCGAGGACGGCGAATTGTGGGGCGGCAATACCGACGCGCATGGCTTTGCCGCCAATCTGGACGAGTATGTAGTGGGCTGGGCGGCCAACGGCCCGGCCGTGGTGGTGGGCGCCGGTGGCGCCGCTCGCGCGGTCATTCATGCGCTGAAGCAGCGCGGCATCAGCGACATCCGCATCGTCAACCGGACGCTTGCGAGGGCGCAGGAGCTGCGCGACCGCTTCGGTACAGGCGTTTCCGCTCATGGCATGACGGCGACCGGCGAATTGCTTGGGGATGCCGGCCTGCTGGTCAACACCTCAGCGCTCGGCATGCATGGCAATGAAGGCCTGTCCGCCGATCCGGACAGACTGCCGGACCGCGCCATCGTCACCGACATCGTCTACGTGCCGCTGGAGACGCCGCTGCTTGCCGCGGCCAAGGCGCGCGGCCTGAGGACCGTCGATGGGCTCGGCATGCTGCTGCACCAGGCGGTGCCCGGTTTCGAACGCTGGTTCGGCACCAAGCCACAGGTCACCACCGAACTGCGCCAGCTGATCATTGCCCATATCGGTGCGATAAAATGATCGTGCTCGGCCTCACCGGATCGATCGGCATGGGCAAGTCGACCACGGCCAAGATGTTTGCCGAAGCCGGCGTGCCGGTCCATGATTCCGACGAAGCGGTGCATCGGCTTTATGCCGGCAAGGCCGCGCCCTTGATCGAGGCGGCCTTTCCCGGGACCACCAGATCCGGTGCGGTCGATCGCCCAAAGCTGGCGGAACGGGTGCTCGGCGACGCAACCGCGCTGAAACGGCTGGAAGCGATCATCCACCCGCTGGTCCGTGCCGATGCCGATGCGTTCCTGGCTGAAAATCGCGCCGCCGGCGCGCCGCTTGCCGTGCTCGATATCCCGCTGCTGTTCGAGACCGGCGGCCGCAACCGCGTCGACAAGGTCGTGGTCGTCACCGCGCCGCCTGAAGTCCAGCGCGCCCGCGTGCTGGCGCGGCCGGGCATGAACGAGGAGAAACTGGCGTCGATCCTGGCCAGGCAGGTTCCCGATGCCGAAAAGCGCCGGCGCGCCGACTTCGTCATCGACACCGGTCAGGGCTTTGACGCCGCTCGCGCCGCCGTCAAGGCCATCATCGCCGAACTAGTCGGGGATAAGCCTGCCAGGCCTGCGTAAAAGGCTTGCAGCCCACTTTTATCTGTTGCCATTTTGTTCCGGGTGTGATTCGGCTTAGAATGTCGCCGGAACCAATGGACTGATTCGATGCGCGAGATCATCTTCGACACGGAAACCACCGGCCTCGACACGCGCGAGGACCGCGTCATCGAGCTTGGCGGCGTCGAGTTGGTCAACCGTTTCCCGACCGGCCGCACCTTCCACAAATACATCAACCCGCAAGGCCGCCAGATCCATCACGAGGCGCAGGCCGTGCACGGCATCAGCGCCGCCGATCTTCAGGGCAAGCCCACTTTCATGCAGATCGCTGAGGAGTTTCTGGCTTTCATCGACGGCGCCAAGCTGGTCGCGCACAATGCCGGCTTCGACATCGGCTTCCTCAATCTCGAATTCGGCCGGCTTGGCCAGCCGGCGATCGATCCGGGGCGGATCGTCGACACGCTGGCGCTGGCGCGCCGCAAGCATCCGATGGGTCCCAATTCGCTCGACGCGCTCTGCCGCCGCTACGGCATCGACAACGGCCGCCGCACCAAGCACGGCGCGCTGCTCGATTCGGAATTGCTGGCCGAGGTCTACATCGAGCTTATCGGCGGCAAGCAGGCAAGCCTCATCCTCGACAGCATCACGGCGCCGGCGGGCGGGAGGCAGAATGTCGACGACATCGACATTTCGATCGGTGTGCGGGCAATCGCCTTACCCCCGCGCCTGACCGATGCCGAGCGCGCAGCACACACAGGCATGGTTGGCACATTGGGCGAAAAGGCGCTTTGGTTGCGCGTCGCCCAGGAAGCGAGTTCCGCAGCGTAATATTTTGACGGTAGCGTTCCTTCGCCGGCATCCAAACAAAAAAACCCGGCGCAAGGCCGGGTTTTCCACTCTATCGAGACAACCGCTTCAGCTCACCTTGACCTTGGCGGCAGCCTGGTCCTCGGCCAGCTTCTGCTGGAACATCTGCGCGAAATCGATTGGGTCGAGCATCAGCGGCGGGAAGCCGCCATTGCGTGTTGCCTCGGCAATGATCTGCCGGGCGAACGGGAACAGCAGCCGCGGGCATTCGATGAACAGGATCGGCAGCATGTGCTCCTGCGGGAAGCCACTGATGGCGAAGACGCCGCCATAGACCAGTTCGACGTTGAACAGCACTTCCTGGTCGAACGACGCTTTTGCGTTCAGCGTCAAATTGACGTCGAACTGCTTGTCCGAAAGCGGGTTGGCGTTGACGTTGACGTTGATGGCGATGCCGGGAGCCTTGTCGCGGCCGCGCAACGAGTTCGGTGCGCCGGGGCTTTCGAAGGACAGGTCCTTCACATATTGCGCAAGCACGTTGAGCGAAGGCTGCGCCGCATTTCCATTACCGTTGGCCGCGCCGGTCGGCGCGTCGTCGTTGCTGGCCATAAGCTGTGATCCTTTTGCCTCGGCAGCGTTGCTGACCGGATTGAAATTCGGGCGTTCGCTATCATGGCCGGCCCGACAAGACAAGTTTGCAAAAGACGCCGATTGCCTTGGACTACTCGTCCTTGAGGCGGCGCCAAGGGGAATCCGGTCCGCGCGTATGGTCGTCGGCGCGCGAATAGTCGCCGTCGCCGAGATCGATGGTCTTGCCGCGTTGCCTTGCCCGCAAGCCACCGCTGAAATCGGTTGCCAGTACGATGCGGCCTTTCAGCATTCGCCAGGCAAGATCGCGCACCGGTGGCAGGAACAGCAGAATGCCGAAAATGTCCGAGATGAAGCCGGGGATGATCAAAAGGATTGCGGCCAGCACGATCATGGCGCCATGCGCAAGCTGGCCGCTCGGATCACGCCCGGCATCCATTTCGGCACGCACCCTGGCCATGACGCCAAAGCCCTGGTGTCGAAGGAGCAAGGCTCCGGCGACGCTCGAGGCCAGCACCAGCCCGACCGTCGCCAGCGCGCCGATCTGGCGGCCGACAATGACGAAACCGGCTATCTCCAGCAGCGGAAGCGCGAGCACAAACAGGGGAAACAGCGAGATACGCAAATCTTGACCGATCGTTTCGATGTTTTGCCGACCGGCGAGCAATCGCCGCTGGCACCAGAGCTGTTAGATAGGTATGGCTGCCTTTGATTTGAATGATTGCGCCATGCGTTCTATATGCTTTGGATACTGAACGCTATGTGATCGGGGCCCTTGCTTGGCCGCTGGTCCGGCCAAAGCAGGGATTGATTGGCGCAAGATATGGGCTTCTTCGACTTCGGCACGATTTTCTTTCTGATAGCGGCGGTGGTGATCTTCTTCCAGCTGCGCAACGTGCTTGGCCGACGCACGGGCAACGAGCGCCCGCCGTTCGATCCATATACGGCAGCGCGCAAGAACGACAAGGATGCCGCCCAGAAACCCGAGAACGTGGTTTCGCTGCCGCGCAAGCGGCTGGCGGGAGAGCCGGCGGCCGATACCTATGCGGCTATCGACACCTTTGCCAAGCCCGACACCGATCTCAACCGGGGCCTGCGGGCGGTCAAGGACAATGATCCGACGTTCGATCCGAAGACCTTCGTCGACGGCGCCAAGATGGCTTATGAGATGATCGTCATGGCCTACGCCGATGGCGACCGCAAAACCTTGAAGAACCTTTTGTCGCGCGAGGTCTATGACGGCTTCGTCGCGGCCATCGGCGACCGTGAGGCGAAAGCCGAAAAGATCCAGTCCTCCTTCGTCGGCATCGACAAGGCCGACATCGTTTCGGCCGAGATGAAAGGCAGCGAGGCGCACATCACGCTGCGCATCGTCAGCGAGCTGATTTCGGCGACCCGCGACAAGGCCGGCGCCGTCATCGACGGCGACCCCGAAACCGTCGCCGAGGTCAAGGACGTCTGGACCTTCGCCCGCGACACGCGCTCGCGCGATCCGAACTGGAAGCTCGTCGCCACCGAAGAAGAAGACTGAACTGGACGGCGGCGGGGGCTGTCGTGTCGCTTTCCAGAGCCTTCAGCGAAAAATCCTTTGGCGGATTGCCGGGCTGGGGCGAGGACGACCATCTCCCAGCCTTTGACGCCTTTCGCCGCTCGGCCTTTCATGTGCTGACCAAACCCTACCGCTCCGGCGCGCTCGGCGTCGATTACAATGGCTTTGCCGATGCATATGCCGACGCGCGTACCGTTTCGCCGGCGAATCGGTTGCAGGCCCGAAGCTTTTTCGAGCGCCATTTCGTTCCGGTCCGTATCAATGCCGAAGATGGTGGTCCCGGCCTGGTCACCGGCTTTTATGAGCCGGAGGTCGAAGCCTCGCCGGTACGCACGCAACGATTTTCGGTGCCGATGCTGTCGCGCCCGGCCGACCTTGTCGACGTCGATAACGGCAATCGTCCTTCAGGCTTCGATCCTTATCTCCCCTTTGCTCGTGCGGCGCCGAACGGCGCGGTCGAATATTTCGACCGCGGCGAGATCGAACGCGGCGCGCTTGCCGGAAAAGGGCTGGAAATCGCCTGGCTCGCCGACAAGGTCGATGCTTTCTTCATTCACGTGCAGGGCGCGGCGCGGCTCAACATGACCGATGGCCGGATTTGCCGTATCACCTATGCCGCCAAATCCGGCCAGCGCTTTACCGGGCCGGGCAAGATCCTGAGCGAGGAAGGTGAGATCCCGCTGGAGAAAGTGACGATGCAGTCGATCCGTGCCTGGTTCAAGGGGCATCCGGAGCGCGTCGACGAGATCCTTTGGCGCAACCGCTCCTACATCTTCTTCCGCGAGATGGGCGTCGCCGACCCAGAGCTCGGCCCCATCGCTGCCGCCAAGGTGCCGCTGACACCCGGCCGCTCGATCGCCGTCGACCGGCTGCTGCACACATTCGGCACGCCCTTCCATATCGATGCGCCGTCGCTGACCGCCTTCGACGGAAAACCGTTCCGGCGGCTGATGATCGCGCAGGACACCGGCTCTGCGATCACCGGGCCGGCCCGCGGCGATCTGTTTGCCGGGTCGGGCGATGCGGCCGGCGAGATCGCCGGCGTTATCCGCAGCGCCGCAGATTTTTATGCGCTGATCCCCCGGTCGCTGGTTTCAGGAGCAGGCCGATGACCCGGCGCATCGACAGGCTGAACGAGGACGACCGGGTGCTGTGGAACCTTGTGGCGCGCACGGCAAAGCCGCTGAAGGGCAAAACCGCCGTCGACATTGCAGACGTCGGGCCGGAGATCGACGGGGCCAGGCAGGCGCCGCCGCCGGCACAGGTCGCGGGCAATGCTGCCACGGCCGCAAAGCCGAAGGCGCAGCATGTCTCCCACGCACTCGACGAACCGACGCTGGACAAGCTTTCGAAGGGCCGGCTGCCGATCGAGGGCCGCGTCGACCTGCATGGCCTGACCCAGGACGAAGCCTATTCCCTGCTGTTTTCCTTTCTGCACCGGGCGCATGCCGGCGGCATCCGCTATGTCCTGGTGATCACCGGCAAGGGCTCTTCATCGGGCGGTGATGGCGTTTTGCGGCGTGCTGTGCCGTCATGGCTGTCGACACCCGCCTTCCGTCCACTCGTCTCCAGCCACGACCATGCCGCCCGCAAACATGGCGGCTCGGGTGCGCTCTATGTCCGCTTGCGGCGGGCGCGCTCATGAGGATGGGCCCATGAAGGTGCGCTTATGACGCCGTTCGGTGAAAAGCTTCGCGTGCTGAGAAACGAGCGCGGCGTCAGCCAGAAGGACATGGCCAAGGCGATCGGCGTCAGCGCAGCCTATCTCTCGGCGCTGGAACACGGCCGCCGCGGTGCGCCGAGCTGGACGCTGATCCAGAAGATCATCGGCTATTTCAACATCATTTGGGACGACGCCGAGGAACTGGCGCGGCTGGCCGAAACCTCGCATCCGCGCGTCAAGCTCGACACGTCGGGCCTTAGCCCGGCGGCGACCGAGCTTGCCAATCTCCTGGCCGACAACATCGAAAAGCTCGACGAAGCAGAGCTTCGCCGCATCCTTGCGTCGCTCCGCGCCGCGCTGAACCGGCCGAAATGAGGTGTTTTGTTACTGAACCGAGCCGACCAGAACCTGCTGGCCGCCGCGGATGGAAACCCAGCGGCCGGTATTGTCGACCGCCTGCCGCTTGAGGAAACGATAGCCGGTCTGGTCCCAAGAACGGACCTGGTCGGTCAGATTGTCGAGGATGTAGTCGCCCTTGTCGGTGCGCACCGTCAGTACGGCGTGGCCTTCGCCATCCGGCTTGCGCACGACGGTCATCAGCAGATCGGCAAACGAGACGCCCAGCCGGTTCAGCTCACGGCGCTTTTCCAGAACATAGTCCTCGCAATCGCCGACGCCCTTGTCGGGATAGGCCCAGACCTCGTCCTTGCCGTAGATGTCGAAGTCGCTCTCCGGCTTGACGGCGGCGTTGACGTTTGCCGTGACGCTAAGCAGCTTGCGCCACAGCGAGCCGGTCAGGCTGGCGGGCGACTGATCCTTCGGGCGGATCGAGCATTCGGACGAGTAGCTCTTGCAGAAATCATAATGGCCGATCGGCTGCGAGGTCGGGCCACCTGTTATCATCGGGCTGGCTGCCGAGGCCGAACTGGCCCAACCTGCCGCCACAGTAAGTCCAGCCAGCGCACACAGGCGCAGCGTTCTCGCCATTGGTGAGGAAATCATTGTCCCCGCTTGTCCCTTGTTGTTAACGAAACGTTAAGGGGTATTTACAGTCCGTGTCAATTATGAGGATGGATTGATTTTTGCGGCATGGTTACTCGCGTGGCGCCAACGCGACTATTGTGCAACAGGTTGACCGGCCGCACGGCCCCGCCAAGCGATGATTTTGGCATTCACCGACCTGATGCGGATTGACGGGCATCATCGCTGGTCGCTTATTTCTTGCCGGTCCTGACCAGCTTGGGCTTCACCGCAACACGGTTCTGACGGCCATAGCTGGTAATGAAATCGACGATGCGCGGCACGATTTCGGAGCGGAAGCGCGAGCCATTGAACACACCATAATGGCCGACCGCCGGCTGCATGTAATGCGCGTGCCTGTCGGCCGGGATGTTGATGCAAAGATCGTGCGCGGCCTTGGTCTGGCCGAGGCCGGAGATGTCGTCGTTCTCGCCCTCGACCGTGAACAGGGCGACATTGCGGATCGCCGAAGGGTCGACAGCCACGCCGCGATGCGTCATCGTACCCTTGGGCAAGGCCTGGCGGACAAACACGGTGTCGACGGTCTGCAGATAGAACTCCGCCGTCAGATCCATCACCGCCAGATATTCGTCGTAGAACTCGCGGTGCTTCTCGGCGCTGTCGCCGTCATGCTTCACCAGATGCATGAAGAAGTCCTTGTGGGCGATGATGTGGCGGTCGAGATTCATGCTCATGAACCCCGAAAGCTGCAGGAAGCCGGGATAGACCTCGCGGCCGAAGCCCGGCACCGGCCAGGGCGCGCGCATGATGACGTTGTCGCGGAACCAGTCGATGCCCTTTTCCTGGGCGAGCAGATTGACCGCCGTCGGATTGCGGCGCGTGTCGATGGGGCCGCCCATCAGCGTCATCGTCGAGGGCACGAATGGATCACCCTTGGCTTCCATCAGCGCCACCGCCGCCAGCACCGGCACCGAAGGCTGGCACACCGCCATCACGTGGGTATCGGGACCCAGCGCATGCAGCATGTCGACGATGTAGTCGATATAGTCGTCATGATCGAAGCTGCCGTCGGCCAGCGGCACCATGCGCGCGTCGACCCAGTCGGTGATATGCACGTCGGCATAGGGCAGCATCGCCTCCACCGTGCCGCGCAGCAGCGTCGCATAGTGGCCCGACATCGGCGCGACGATCAACAGCTTCGGATCCGGCCGGCGCCCGGCCGGAACCGCCCGTTCGAAACGAACCAGATTGCAGAACGGCCGCGACCAGACGGTGCGTTCGCTGACCTCGACGGTTTTCCAGTCGACCACGGTCTTGGCCAGGCCGAATTGCGGTTTGCCGTAGCGGCGCGTCGTGCGCTCGAACAGTTCGGCCGTTGCCGCAACCGAGCGGCCCCAGGACGTATGTGAGACCGGATTGAGCGGATTGGAGTAGAACAGGCGCACCGCATCGGCATAAAGGCGCGCCGGCTGCAAGGCGGCGTGGTTCAGTTCGTAGAGCTGATAGAACATTGAGACCCCGCTGCCGACTGCGCTTTGAAGGGCCGACGAGCAGTGCCGAGCCTTGATTGCTTTGCGAGGAAGTTAGCAACAATCTGCTGCGATGCAATACGTCAACTTGCGTGATTTATGCTCGTTCTTTCGTCCAAGGCGTTGGGAATCCGCCTGGAACGGCAACAGCCGGCTCAATGTGCACCTGCGAAGGCCTGGCAAGGAGCACGCTATTGGGACGATCGTCGGGGCGGTGTCCGGCCGTGGCTGCCGGACCCCTAGAAGGGTTCCAGCGTTCATAGAAAACGCCGAACCGATCCATCTTTTGTTTAACGCAATTTCGGACGGAAACCGTTTCAGACTTTTCCTGGATTACTCTAGACGCGTGCCATGCAGACAGCGGTGTGGCCCGAGCTGATGAAGCCAAGCTGGCTGGCTGCGCCCTTCGACAGATCGAGCATCCGGCCCCTAATAAACGGGCCGCGGTCGTTGATGCGCACGACGACGCTGCGGCCATTGTTGCGGTTGGTCACCTTCAGCTTTGTGCCGAACGGCAGGCTGCGATGCGCGGCGGTCAGCGCCGACGGGTTCATGCGCTCGCCGGAAGCGGTTCTGGAATGCAGTGAGTACCAGGAGGCACGGCCGCACTGCGCGGCGGCGATGGCACTGGATGCGCCGACCATCAGGCCGGCCGCGATCGTGGCCGCGACAAGCGCGGTCTGGCTGCTTTTGTTCATGTGTTGGGGACTGGCTCCGTTGACAGACCCACAGCGGTTAGGGACGAATGAGGCAGCAAATGCGGCAATGATCTGTCGGTTCCATGGCAATGTCACACGTTTGGAGTCGGCGCGAAACAATTTGTCAGAGATTTCCCGCAGACCGGCACAGCTTCCTTGATGATCTCTGCACCGATCTCCGCATGTCTTGCACAAGATCAGAGGTTAGCATCTAAGTAGAAGTTGGCGTGACCGGACCGCTTCTTTTTAGCTGTTCCATTTCGGTCGGAACGCGGCTGATGATCGACTTGGAAAGGAGTTCTAGCAATGAGATTGCTCAAAAATCTGCTGGCCTTGATTGTGCTCGCCATCGGCGTGCTGTGGACGTTGCAAGGCATCGGCTTCATCGGGGGCAGCTTCATGACCGGCCAGTCGCAATGGCTCTATGTCGGCATCGTGACGGTGCTGGTCGGCTTGGTCGGCCTGGCCTGGGCGAACCGTTCGCGCGTTTGAGCAGGCGTCGGTCCTCAGGCTCCCTCCAGAGCAACGCGCAGCGGACCCGTGGCGGCCGGTCACCGCGACCAGTACTGCCAGCCCCAGTAGAAACTTTCGTCGCGCGGCGGTAAGCGGTTGCGCTTCGCGTCCAGCTGCACGGGCGTCGGCGTTTTGCGTTCGTCCCCAGGCAGCTGTTTGTCTCCGGCCTTGATCAGGCGGAGCCAATGGCCGAAATCCGCAAACAATACAGCGATGGAATGGGGCATTGTCGGTCACTCCCGCCCTGCCCACGGGACGAGCACCCGCTCGATCCTGCGGATGATGAATTCAAGCACGAAGGCAATGGCCGCGATCACCAGTATGCCCATCACCACCACGTCGGTGACGAGGAACTGGGCAGCGGACTGGATCATGAATCCGAGCCCGCGTGTCGCCGCCACCAGCTCGGCGGCAACCAGCGTCGACCAGCCGGCGCCAAGCGCGATGCGCAGACCGGTCAGGATCGAGGGCAGCGCGCTGGGCAGGATAACGTGCCTGATCACTTGGCGCCGCGTGGCGCCAAGCGAGCGCGCTGCATTGATGCGTTCCTGCGAGACACCGCGAACACCCGATGCCGTCGACAGCGCAACCGGCGCCAGCATGGCAATGGCAATCACCAGGATCTTGGACGGCTCGCCAATGCCGAACCAGATAATGATCAGCGGCAGATAGGCCAGCGGCGGGATCGGCCGCAGGAATTCGAGCAGCGGATCGAAGATGCCGCGCCCGATCGTGCTGATGCCGATAGCCAGCCCGATGGGAACGCCGACGAAAACGGCCGCGATCAGCGCTGCAAACACCCGCCACAGGCTGGCGGCGATATGCTGGAGCAGCGTCGCGTCGACAAAGCCGTCACCGGCGACGACGACAAATTTGTTCCAGACTGCCACAGGCGACGGCAGGAAAACCGGCGACACCAATTGCAGGCGGGCCGATGCCGTCCACGCCGCCAGCACCATCAGAATGGTGATCGCGCTGACCACGCGGGCCGAAACGCGGCTGCGTCTCGGCCGCGGCCGCGACCATGGCACCGACAGCGCGTCGGCTCCGTCGTCGACCTTGGCGCGCTGCGGCCGCTCGGTATAGGAGGTAACGGTCATGCTGCCTCCCCTTCGAAGATCGCGTCGGTCAGCTCGCCGCGCGCCGCAGCGAAGGCGGGATCGGCCTTGATGCTGCGAATGGCCTCGCCAGCTGCATAGCGCCGGCTGAAGCCGGCCCCGAAACTCCGCACCACCCGGCCAGGGCCGGGAGCGAGCACAATGATACGGGTTGCCAGCACCAGCGCTTCCTCGATGCCGTGCGTGACCATCAGCACGCCGACCTGGCTTGCCGTCCACAGATCGAGCAGCGTTGTCTGCATGCGTTCGCGTGTCAGCGCATCGAGCGCGCCTAGCGGCTCGTCGAGCAGCAGGAATTGCGGCGCGGCTGCCAGCGCCCGGGCCAGGCCGACGCGCTGGCGCATGCCGCCGGAAAGCTCCCAGATGCGCTTGTCGCCGGCGCCGTCGAGCTTCACCAAAGTCAGAAGTTTGTCGGCGCGCCGCGCCCGTTCACTTGGCGCGACACCGCGCAGCCTGAGAGCAAAGGCGACATTTTCCCGCGCGGTCAGCCACGGAAACAGTGCGTCGTTCTGGAACACGACGGCGCGGTCCGAGCCTGGCGCCGTGATCGGCCTGCTGCCAATCGTGGCGCGTCCGCGCACAGGCTCGACCAGGCCCGCAGCGACATTGAGCAACGAGGTCTTGCCGCAGCCGGAGCGGCCGACCAGAACAACGAAGTCATCCTTGGCGACGTCAATCGACACGTGTTCGACTGCCGGCGCCGGCTGGCCGTCATAATGAATCGAGACTTGGTCGAGCACGAGATGCGTCATGTGGGGTCGCCGATATTCTGAATCTGCCTGCCCCGAAGCCGCTCCTCGTCAGCGGCTCCGGGGCAGGCAACGCGCGTCAGGGAAGGGAGGAAGCGCGCATTGAGCAGCCGCTAATTCGAGGCCAGCGCCTCGCCGACATATTTCGACGACACGTATTTCGAATAATCCGGCAACACGGCGTCAATCTTGCCCTGCTCCTTGAGGAAGGCCGATGTCGCCTTGACCGCCTTGACCGTGCCGGCACCGAGAAACTTGTCCGCGGCCTGCTCCTCGAGCGTCGGGAACACATAGCCCCTCAGCAGTTGCGGCACGTCTTCGAGCTTGGCCCCGGTGATCCTGGCGATCTTGGCCGCTTGTGACGAGGACACCGACCATTGGTCCGGCTTGGCCAGGAAGTCGGCATAGGCAGCGCCCGTCACTTTGACGAAATCGCGCACCGCTTCCGGGTTTCTTTCAGCGAAGTCGGTTCGCACGATCCAGGCGTCGAAGGTCGGCGCGCCCCAAGCGGCGACCTGGGAGGAATCCAGCACGACCTTGCCCGTCGTCTTGATCTGGCCGAGTGCCGGATCCCAGACATAGGCGGCGTCGATGTCGCCGCGCGCCCATGCCGCCGCGATCTCCGGTGGCCGCAGATTGAGAATATCGACCGCCTTCGGGTCGACACCCTCATGCTTCAGCGCGGCAAGCAGGCTGTAATGCGTCGTCGAGACGAAGGGCACCGCCACCTTCTTGCCGGCAAGGTCGGCGACCTTCTCGATGCCGGCGCCGTTGCGGGCGACAAGGGCCTCGGATTCGCCGATCAGCCCGACAATGAAGATTGTCTGGATGGGAAGCTCGCGGCTCGCCGCCGCCGCCAGCGGGCTCGAGCCGACATAACCGATGTCGACCGAACCGGAAGCGATGGCGGCGATCACGTCGGCGCCGGAATCGAATTTCCGCCAGTCGATTGCCGCCTTGGTCGCGCTCTCATACGCGCCGTCGGCCTGCGGCACCTTCGAGGGTTCGACGACCGTCTGGTAGCCGATAGTGATCTTGAGGTCCTGCGCATCGGCTGGGCCGAGAAAGGCGGCACCAGCCAAGGCCGCCGAGGACAAGAGAACGATACGTCGCGAAATGGTGGACATGAAAGGCTCCTTGGAAAACGAGAAAAACCGGATTGCGCTTCATCGTCACCTAAATCTATCATTCTTGTAGAGTTAAACCTTTCCAATCAGTTCGGTGTTGTTAGAAAAAGTCATCTGGCTATGGCAGTTGCCCATTCGCACGCTTCTGCGATGCCCGGGTAAGAACCATCGTCAGTGCCCCGGAACCTCTTTCACGTTCCCACGCCCAACAAGAATTTCCCGATTTTGCCCCTGCATCGGCAAACCCATGCTGTGGATAGGCAAAAAATTGGAAATAAGTTCCCTGTGTTCGCCGTTAAGTCTAGTATCCTTATCGATATTGAAGGATTGGAGAGGACGATGAGCGACGCCACCCTCCTTGTTGCCGCGCGCGGCATGCTTTGGCCTTCAAATTCAGGGGCAGAAGCTGCTGTTCGGATTCTCGCCGATCGGGACATTCCTGCCGCCAGCCAGTTTGGCGGTGTGCCATTGGCGGCGGCTTCTGTGCTTCCAAGAGCACAAGCCCCGGCCAAAATGGCCATTGCGGCTTGAAAACGAAGCAAAATCAACGTTTCTCGGCTTGTATATCATGTCACTAGAATTTATCTGTAGTGACAGCTTGGACGCGGCGGGGAGGCACGCCAGGCGTTTCGCAACCGGTGGCCTTGCGCCATCGCATGACAGAGAAACGTTCGGGTTATGCTCACGAAAAAAGGTAAATACGGCCTCAAGGCGCTCGTCCATCTGGCGCGCCTGCCGGTTGGACAGCTCGCCTTCGTCAACGACATCGCCACAGGAAACAATATTCCGAAGAAGTTCCTCGATGCCATTCTTGGCGAATTGCGCAATGCCGGTTTCGTCCAGAGCCGCAAGGGCAAAGAGGGCGGCTATCGGCTGGCACGCCCAGCGGACGAGATCAAGGTCGGCCACGTCGTGCGCGTGCTCGACGGACCGCTTGCCCCCATTCCTTGCGCCAGCCGCACCCAGTATCAGCGCTGCGAAGATTGCAACGAGGCGACATGCCAAGTCCGACACCTGATGCTGGAGGTCCGGCAGGCCATCGCCGAGGTGCTGGATCAGCGCAGCCTCGCCGAAATGCGCGACATCGCCGGCGACGAAGATTTTTCGGCGGCGTTGAAAATCCAGGCCTGAATCAATCTCTCCTGAGCCGGCGACGATCGCCAGGACAGCTGGTGTGCGCATGACCGGGCGCGGTACGCCAAGTTCGATCATCATTGTCGGTGGCGGCGCCAGCGGCGTCGTGCTTGCGGCGCATCTAATGAAGTCGTCCAATCCCGATCTCCGCGTCAGCCTGATCGAAAAACGCCCGCATTTTGGGCAAGGCATGGCCTATTCAACGCTGCTGTCGGCGCATGTGCTGAATGTCAGCGCGTCGGGCATGAGCGCCTATGCCGACGATCCCGGCAATTTCTCGCGCTGGCTGCTTGAACGCGGCCTGGCAACGCCGGAACAGGCGCCGGTCTATGCGCCGCGCAGCGTCTACGCACGCTATCTCAAGGAACTGCTCGACGAGCTCGAGGCGCGTGAGCAGCAAACAGGCCGGCTGCGACTGATCCGCGAGGAGAGCCTGTCGATTTCGCCGACCGCATCAGGCGTCGAAGTGGCGCTGGCCAACGGCACCAGCGTGGTTGCGCACCTTGCCGTGCTCGCCACCGGGCATGACGAGGAGCCGGGGGCGGGGCAGGGCCATGCGATCAGGATGGGCTCCGAGGCCGACACTGCGCTTGACTCCGAAGCCCCAGTCCTGGTGCTGGGCACGGGCTTGAGCATGGTCGATGCCTTCCTGTCGCTCGAGCAGCGCGGCCATCGCGGCGAGATCGTCGCGGTGTCGCGGCGCGGCCTGCTGCCTTCGCCGCATCGCAAGGGCAATCCGATCAAGCTCGACGTCGCCGATATTCCGCTCGGCACCCAGCTTTCCTATTTCGTCGGCTGGTTCCGCGACCTGATCCGGGAAAACCAGAAGGCCGGCATCGACTGGCGCGATGTCGTCGACGGTCTGAGACCCTTCAACCAGAAGATCTGGCAGAACTGGCCGTCCTCGGCCAAGCGCCGCTTCGTCGAGCACACCAAGGCGTGGTGGGACATCCATCGCCATCGCATGGCGCCGGAAGTCTACGGCCGCGTTGCCGAGGCGGTGCAAGCGGGCCGCATTCGCCTTGTCGCCGGGCGCGTCGTCGACATCGCCGCAGGCTACACCGTGCACGTCCAGTCGCGCCACACGCAGCGCCTCGAAAAGTTCGACGTTGCTCGCATCTATGATTGCACTGGCATTGCCAGGGACATCTCGGCCACCTCGAACAGTGTGGTACGGTCGCTGGTCGGCCGTGGGCTGGCAAGGCCGGATCCACTGCGACTCGGCCTCGACGTGACCGCGAACTGCGAGGTCGTCGCCGGCGACGGCACGGTATCGGCCAAGATCCTCGCCGTCGGGCCACTGACGCGCGGCACCTTCTTCGAGATCGACGCCATTCCGGATATTCGCGTGCAGTGCGCGCGGCTAAGCAAGCGATTGCTTGGATGAGAACCTCTTTGTCTGGGCGCAATTCCGGATGCAACACCGCTGTCGTCGGGGGAAAAGACCTCGACCGCGTAACCTCTCTCCGCCAAAAGCCGACCGGCCAGCGCGTGGTGGTCGAGACAGCCGGGTTGGCGATGACGCGACCCTGGCCAGATGACCGGGCAAATTCTGCTTCCGTCGCCATCGTGCCTTGCCTACGATGGGCGTATGACGCAACGCGGAAGACTCTACGGCTGTCCGGTCGAGTTCGCGCTCGACGCGCTCGGCGGCAAATGGAAGACGGTGATCCTGGCGCGCATCGAGGAACAGCCGATGCGCTATTCCGACCTGCGCCGGCTGATCCCCTCACTCTCGGACAAGATGCTGACGCAGCGCCTGGCCGAGCTTGTCGAGATCGGCTTCGTTACGCTCGAAACGTCGCCGGACGGCAAGGGACGCTACGCCTTGACCGGGCGCGGTCAAGATCTCGCCGCCGCGCTCCAGGCGCTCTACGACTGGGGAAGCGTGCATGGCCGCGCCGAAGGTGTGCGTTTTCGTACCGACAGCTCAGCCACCACCTAGATGTTTGATCCCAGGCTTTGATGGGGCATCCTTGTCCTCCGAATCAAGGGATGCGCTATGGGCCAGGTTCTT
>NZ_JBVVQF010000035.1:0-45789 GCF_055811815.1 Mesorhizobium sp. WSM4836 | reverse complement strand
GGGCTGCATCGGCACGCGGCCGCCTGAATTGCCGATTTCGCTCGGCGGCTGCTGAATGGCGGCGGCTTGCGGGGCCCACTGCCTCTCCGCTGGCCGCAACGGCGCCGTCGAATGTTCATTGTTGACGATGAACCGCTCGGGTGGCGGGAGGTTGCCCTGGTCAAGCGCATCCGGCGAGGGCCGGATCTGCTGTTGGCTAGCAGCTAACGCTGGCGGGGCGGCCTCAACTCCGGCGTGCCCAGAGCCGGCCGCTGCCAAAGCGTCCGCCACGATCCTGTCTGACGCGGGCTTCGCATCGCGAACCCGTCCCAACGCCAAGCGGAGATAACGATTGCCTGGAAACAACCCCTCGGCGAGTTTGATCCGCGAATCATGATCCAGCCCAGAGATCGTCTGGCCCTGACTCTCAAGCACCTTAGAAAAATTGCGAAGATTACGACCATAGATAAGACGGGTGGTTAAGGCCAAGCTGCTGTCACTGGTCACTTGTTCCAAGACATGCGCGTCTGCCTTTGAGGGCGCCGTCACTGGCCACCGGCCAGTCGCTGAATAGCCCGGCTCATGATACGCACGCAGGACGTTCAACGCCGGCTTTATGTCCTTGTTTTGCGGAAAGAAAGTATCGACGTGATCGACCAGGGATTGGTGATTTTTTAGATCAGTCGCTTGGCCACGAGCGCCGAGATCATTCGCCAATCGGCGAAGCGCAGACGAGTATATTCCGAGCGTCGGCGTGCTATGGTGTTGCTGAGCCGCAGCGTGGGCGATCGCCTTATCAATCACGTCCCGGTGTTCGTCCGACAGATGGGGATAGCGGGTAGCAGAAGTCGCTGAATAGCCCGGCTCATGATAGGCACGGAGGGCGTTCAACGCCCTCTTTATTTCCTCCTTATTCGGAAGAAAAGCATCGACGTGATCGACCAGGGATTGGTGATTTTTTAGGTCAGTCGCTTGGCCACGAGCGCCGAGATCATTTGCCAATCGGCGAAGTGCATACCTGTATTTTAGGACCGTGCTCTCGCTATATTTTTGCTGAGCCGCAACGTGGGCGATCGCCTTATCAATAAGGTCCCGGTGTTCGTCGGAAAGATGGGGATAGCCGGTAGCACGGGCGCCACTCGCGACAGGATCGGCTCGGCGCGGCTCGGCCACGTGCGGCTCAAAGCCCGCTTGCCGGGCCTGGCCCGCATTCGGCAAGGGGTCGTGGCGGTCCACGAAAGGGAGCATCGCGTCTGGGACGCGGTGAGTCCCATGGGAGAAGCCTTTGGGGACCGCAAATGAGACGTTTATGGAGTTCTCGATCGCAGCGAGGTGCTTCTCAGACCATGCGGACGGCGCGGCCTCCGCATGCAGCCTTCCGATGTGTTCGGACCATGTCCCTTGAACAGGTACCCCTTCCAATGGCAATTCACCCAACTGCTGCATGGGGGGCTGCATCGGCACGCGGCCGCCTGAATTGCCGATTTCGCTCAGCGGCTGCTGAATGGCGGCGGCTTGCGGCGTATTCAGGGCCCTCTGCCTCTCCGCTGGCCCCAACAGCGCTGTGTAATGTTCATCGTTGATGATCACCCACTCGGGTGGCAGGAGGTTGCCCCGGTCAAGCGCATCCGGCCAGGGCCGGATCTGCTGTTGGCTGGCAGCTAACGCTGGCGGGGCGGCGGCCTCAACTCCGGCGTGCCCAGAGCCGGCCGCTGCGAAAGCGTCCGCCGTGATGCTGTTGAGGTCACCCGGTCCAGCGGGCATCCCTGGCTCGCTGAAAAAAGACGAGGCGGCTTGGTCATCCTGCCCTCGCTGAAGCAGTTCGCTCAACCCCTGTTCCAGTCGCAGAAGCTCCTCTGGATTGGTTGGCGACTCGTCAGCTCGATCATCGAACAGCCGCCGGACCGCCTCGGGAACCCCGTCTGACACGGGCTCCGCATCGCGAACCCGTCGCAACGCGAAGAGGAGATTGCGGTTGCCTGGAAGCAACGTCTCGGCGATTTCGATCCGCGAATCGTGATCCAGCCCAGAGATCGTCTGGCCCTGACTCTCAAGCACCTCAGAAAATTTGCGAAGATTACGACCATATTCAGCACGGCTGCCTAAGGCCAAGCTGCTGTCACTGGTCACTTGTTCTAAGATATGCGCGTCTGCCTTTGAGGGCACCGGCACTCGCGACGGGACAGTCGCTGAATAGCCCGGCTCATGATACGCACGCAGGACGTTCAACGCCGTCTTTATATTACCGTCTTTCGGAAAGAAACTATCGAGGTGATCGACCAGGGATTGGTGATTTTTTAGATCAGTCGCTTGGCCACGAGCGCCGAGATCATTCGCCAATCGGCGAAGCGCAGACGAGTATATTTCGAGCGTGCTCTCGCTATATTTTTGCTGAGCCGCAGCGTGGGCGATCGCCTTATCAATAACGTCCCGGTGTTCGTCGGACAGATGGCGATAGCGGGTAGCACGGGCGCCACTCGCGACGGGAGCCGGATCGGCTCGGCGCGGCTCGCCCACGTGCTGCTCAAAGCTCACTTGCCGCGCCTGGCCCGCATCCGGCAAGAGGCCATGGTGGTCCAAGGAAGAGAGCATCGCGTCTGGGACGTGTTGAGTCCCATGGGAGAAGTCTTTGGGGACGGCGAATGGAACGGGTGGCAGGTGGTTGCCCTGGTCAAGCGCATCCGGCCAGGGCCGGTGTTGGCTGGCAGCTAACGCTGGCGGGGCGGCGGCCTCAACTCCGGCGTGCCCAGAGCCGGCCGCTGCGAAAGCGTCCGTCACGCTTCTGTCTGACGCGGACTCCATATCGCGAACCCGTTGCAGCGCCAAGCGGAGATAGGGGTGGCCTGGAAACAACGTCTCGGCGAATTTGATCCGCGAATCGTGATCCAGCCCAGAGATCGTCTGGCCCCGACTCTCAAGCTCCTCAGAAAATCTGCGAAGACTACGACCATAGACAGCACGGGTGGTTGAGGCCAACCTGCTGTCATTGGTCACTTGTTCCAAGACATACGCGTCTGCCTTTGAGGGCACCGTCACTGGCCACCGGCCAGTCGCTGAATAGCCCGGCTCATGATACGCACGCAGGACGTTCAACGCCGGCTTTATATCCTTAATATCATTGTTTTTCGGAAAGAAAGCATCGACGTGATCGACCAGGGATTGGTGATTTTTTAGATCAGTCGCTTGGCCGCGAGCGCCGAGATCATTCGCCAATCGGCGAAGCGCAGACGAGTATATTCGAAGCGTCTCCGCGCTATGGTGTTGCTGAGCCGCAGCGTGGCCGATCGCCTTATCAATAACGTCTCGGTGTTCGTCGGACAGATGGGGATAGCGGGTAGCAGGGGCGCCAGCAGTCGCTGAATAGCCCGGCTCATGATACGCACGCAGGACGTTCAACGCCCTCTTCATATCATCGTTTTTCGGAAAGAAAGCATCGACGTGATCGACCAGGGATTGGTGATTTTTTAGGTCAGTCGCTTGGCCACGAGCGCCGAGATCATTCGCCAATCGGCGAAGTGCATACGTGTATTTTCGGACCGTGCTCTCGCTATATTTTTGCTGAGCCGCAACGTGAGTGATCGCCTTATCAATAACGTCCCGGTGTTCGCCGGAGAGATGGGGATAGCCGGTAGCGCGGGCGCCATTCGCGACAGGATCGGCTCGGCGCGGCTCGGCCACGTGCTGCTCAAAGCCCACTTGCCGGGCCTGGCCCGCATCCGGCAAGGAGCCATGGCGGTCCAAGAAAGAGAGCATCGCGTCTGGGACTTGAGTCCCATGGGAGAAGCCTTTGGGGACGGCGAATGAGACGTTTATGGAGTTCTCGATGGCAGCGGGGGGCTCAGCCCTTGCGGGGGGCTCAGCCCTTGCGGAGGGCGCGGCCTCCGCATGCAGCCTTCCGATGTGTTCGGACCCTGTCCCTTGAACGGGTACCCCTTCCAATGGCAATTCACCCAACCGCTGCATGGGGGGCTGCATCGGCACGCGGCCGCCTGAATTGCCGATTTCAATCAGCGGCTGCTGAATGGCGGCGGCTTGCGGCGTATTCAGGGCCCTCTGCCTCTCCGCTGGCCTCAATAGCACTGTGGAATGTTCATTGTTGATGATGACCCACCCGGGTGGCAGGTGGTTGCCCTGGTCAAGCGCATCCGGCCAGGGCCGGATCTGCTGTTGGCTGGCAGCTAACGCTGGCGGGGCGGCGGCCTCAACTCCGGCGTGCCCAGAGCCGGCCGCTGCGAAAGTGTCCGCCACGATGCTGTTGAGGTCACCCCCAGCGGGCATCCCTGGGTCGCTGAAAAGAGACGAGGCGGCTTGATCATCCTGCCGTCGCTCAAGCCCTTCGCTCAATTGTTCTAGTCGCAGAACCTCTTCTGGATTGGTTGGCGACTCGTCAGCTTGATCGAACAGCCTCCGGGCCTCGGCAAGGTGCTGCTCAAAGCTCGCTTGCCGGGCCTGGCCCGCTTGCCCCTCTTCCAAGGCGGCATCCTGCACCTGCGACGAAACTGTTACTCGGGATGGATTACTATTTCGCGGGTCCACATTAGCCTCACATCAAACTGTATCGTCAAAGTCCTGCGCTAATCCACGCAGCGGCTCATCGAGTTGAGATTCTGCCGAGAGCCTCTCGTCTGCTATCGTCAAGGGTGCCGGCTCCGGAAGGGCGCCTGTCTGGCTTTCAAAGATGCGTTTCAGAATGCGATCCGAATAATATCGCACCTTCCTCAATTGCAATGGTGGCAGACCTTTGATGAGAACGATCTCGTACTCGTCATTGAGCAGCCGCACCTGTTCGGGACGCAACAGCGGTGCACCTTGATGTGAATTCTGAATGTTCCAATCGAACGTGCGCGCCTGGCTGTAGGAAATCGATTGGGCTTGAAACGTGTATTCACCGATAGCTTTGGAAATGTAGTTCGGAGTCTCGTCATCGGCAGTGGCCATGAACACTTGCAGGCCGGTATTGCTGAGAAAATTCTGCTTGCCAGCCTCGCCATAGGCCCCCGTCAGTGCCGAGAGGCTTTGGATGATGAGCATGAAGCGACCCTTGTAGCCCGCGATGGTCGTAATTGCGGTCTCGATCGCCTCCAGCTTACCCAAGTGCTTGAATTCATCGAGCAGAAACAGAACTTCGTATTTTTCATCCCGGCGAGGCAGCGACCGCTGTAGAATTGAAACGACTTGCTGAAAGAACAGGCGTACCAAAGGCGCGACCACCTCAAGATCGTTCGGACCAACGCAAAGATAGATGCACGTTTTGCGACGGCGAAGATCATAGACCGAAAAATCTGAGCGACTTGTCGCCGCCTTTACAGCGGGATCCGCCCACAAATTGAGCCCGCCATCGCCAAGGACGGACGTGTAGGAGGTTAGGATTTTTGTATCGTTCCCGGCCATGTCGTCGAAGATGCGTTGTGCCTCTTTGTTCCGGGTCTCCATGGCGAGTCGCGCGAAGAGCTTAAACTTCTCCCCCGGCTGGGCGAAGAGATCGTAGACGGCGCCGATTGTTGGCGTGCCCCGCTCGATGCAGGCGAGGATACCCGCGACAAAGAGATCTCGCGCGCCGTTGACGAAACCTTCCGCGCCCTCCCCCTTCGCCGTAATCAGGTTTGCTGCCAAGCGGCGGGCCTCGGTGAATTGCTGCTGTGGAGACAGCGCAATAAGGTCCAACAGCGGATTATAGCAATTCGTGCGCCGCTCCGAATCCAGCGGCGCAAATTTGAACACCTCGGCGCCGGCGGTCTGCCGCGCCCTCGAGGTAAGCTCAAAGAGCTCCCCCTTGACGTCGAGAGCTATCACCGAGCCTTTGAATGTAAGTAGCGTTGGGATGACTATGCCGACGCCCTTACCAGCACGGGTCGGTGCAACGATGAGGCTGTGAGGCTGCTCGCCATTGGTCAGGTAGTAGCCAGGCCAGAAAGGGCCACTCGTCTTCCCAAATACCGGGCCTGTCACGCCACGGTATCGTCGCAGATATCCGGTGCGTCGCATTTCATCCACTCGAGCCCAACGAGCCGTCCCGTGGTGTTCGAGCTTACGGCGCAATACGATCTGCTGAATCAGCAAGACGACCGCGGATGTCGAGAGCACGATAGCCGCGCCCCGATAGAAGACGGGGGTTGCGAAACCCAGATAGAAGGGCGTCTCAAACCAAAAGGCACGGACGTCAAACGTAATCAAAGCCTCGCCGCCACCCCCGTGAAGGAACGTTGCGTACAGACTTGCCGCACAGAAGCCCAAGGCGAGTGAGCAGGCGATGCTAACGGCTATGTTGGGGGGCGTCGTTTTTGTTGAAGGCATTGTTCCATTGCCGGATTAGCCGTAGCTAATGCTGCGGCTTCAAACACCGAACCGACGTCGCGCGATGTCGCCGCCCGACAGATCGATGCCGCAGCGGGTGGTGCAATGGTTGCATCGCACCACCCGGCAGGCGTGGTCTTGAAAGTTACACCAGGCAGGTACATCAACGGCCAGCGAATTGGAGATGGCAAGGCCGTGAACGGAATTCGGGGAGAAAGCGTCACTGTACCATGGCCGAGACCTCAACGGCCGGAGCGATCTCTGCTTCTCGAGGCAGCCATCAGGTCGTCTCGAGCGTGACTGAAGTCGTGGTTAATGGCCTGACCGACTAGACCACCCCGCTGCAGCTGTTCATAGGAGATTTGCGCGCTTGTCGCACGGACTGCAGCCTCAAGACCTGCTATATGGCCGTCCAGATTCGCATTCCGTTCCGCTGCTGCATACCGCGGCGGAGGCATGTGCGGCAAGATATCTTGCATGCCGGGAACTGCGTGAGCTTGGGCCTGTTGATTTGCGTCTAATTCATGATACACGGCGATAATGGCATTTTGTGCGTTCTCCTTGACCATGTGGTGATTATGAGGATCAGCCGCCAATTCAATGGCCTGCTCAAAAATGCGGGATTTATTTGCGTCATTAAACTTACCGAAGTTTTGTGAAGCGTAAAGAGCTCCGAGAGCTTGCTCCGGTGGCTCCATGTTGCCAATGCGATTAACAACAGCATCTTGCATCTGTGGCGTTAGGTAATTGGCTATACTACTGACCGCTCTGACTTGCTCCAATGCGACGTTATCCGGCTGGTACCCCAATCCGTCTGTCAATTTCCGGGCCAGCTCCATGGCTGATTGTCCGAGCTGATTGGCCCGCCTTTCAAATTTCGCGAGGTCAGTTTCTGGCCCGGGTTGAGTGCCCCGAACGGCTGTCCGCGCTTGCGTCCCGAGGTCTTTGAAGCCCCCAAGATTTCGCGCTGTATCGCGCGGGTTAGCGGTTACCAGCCGTTCTGCAACATCGCTCAATGGCCCCTCTGGAAGATCCAGGAGGCCACTGAGTCTCCCCCCGCCTTGGGATGAACTTGCAGCTGCGCGTGCCCGTTTGTTATCGCGATCCATTGCTCGGCCTCCAAAGGCGTTTCTCTACCCCATGAGGTTACCACCGAAGCTTGATCTGCTGAACCAATATGGTGTTACACTTGTAGTCTCGGGGGCTTCTCCCAGCTCTCTGGGTCACGCCGCGAGCCCATCTAAGCCAAAGAAATATGATGAAGTTGGCCTCAAAGACGATGCATGTTTCGCAGCCTGATGGCACGAATGGCACGCCGATGCCGCCTCTTTCGCCTGCTCCTACCCGCCGTTGGAAAACGCCGGCATGATGTCGCTCGCAGCAGCTTCTCCTTTGAGAGCAGACCTGTATGCTCGAGCGTTTCGATGACGACCATCGCCTTTCCAGCCGACACCCGCGGCTGTCCTCCTCCCTTGGCAAGGAAATCAGTCGCGACCTGGTCGGCAATTTGCACAACCCCGCGCTAATGCATTGCCGTGCCATGCCACCACCAAGCCGTTCCTGCTGCAGTTGGGCTTCGACAGCCTTCGCTATCCAGGCGGTTTTCATTTTCGGCAAAGGGTCGCCGCCCTTCCAGGCAAACTCGTCCCGTTTTCTCGATGGTATGAAGGACATCTCGGCGGGAAGCCAAAGCAACCTCAGCCGATGCCGGTCACTACAGGGAGGCAAGTCTTGCCGCATTGGCCGATCGCGATTTCGGCGCTTACCTCGCTACCCAATGCGACAAGCACTCTGCCGAAGGCAGATCGCGCTACCCCGGCGCGCGTCGACGGAAATGCATGCCCCTTTGCTGTGGGCGCCGGTTCCGGTACTGAACCACACCGTCGTCATCGCGACAGGCTTCCCGACCTGGCCGGAAGCTACTTCCTCTACGATCTGAGGCACCGCGCGCGGACGTCCGCCACACACGCTGGCACACTCCGAAACAAAAATGCCCATAGCCCACCGCGCACTGTCATCGGGTGAGGAATATTCCCTGATTGTGAGCATCGAAGACTTCCCTCGTTGGCGCTGCTGCCGCCCGCGACGCGTCTCGGAACTGGCGGCTTTCGCTCCGGCCTCGATGGTCCGTTCCGATTTGATCGGAATAGGAGCGGCGTTAGTGGTCCAAGGAGAACTTCTGATCATTTGGATCTACTCAAGGCCTGTCCGTGACGGCGATCGCCCGGCGAACATGCCGCGACCCAAGATGGTCTGCAAATACATCGAGCGCGGGCTCGAACTCCCGGCCTATGGCCCGGGACAGGCGGGGCGGCCAAACAAGATCGCCCCCTTTGTCGACTATCTACGCGAACGGAACTCAACCTTTCCCGATCTGAGCGCCTGCGCCTGACGCGCGAGATTCGTGAGACCGGCTATGACGACGCCTACACCGCCGTGAAGCGCTTCGTGGCCATGATCCGACTGCAGGAGCAGGTGCGTCCCTTCGAGCTGCAGTTCGAGGCTCCGGCCGGACATCAAGCACAGATCGACTTCGCGCGGTTCGTCACCGAGTTCACCGACGCGCCGGGCGTGATGCGCCATCGTCCGGCTGTTCTCGCTCGTGCTTAGTCACTCGCGCTGGTTCTTCGCCCGCTATGTCATGGACCAGGACCTGCAGACGTATTGCCGCTGTCATATGCAGGCTTTCGACGCCATTGGAGGAAACCCGTCGAGGGCCGACCCACGCGGGCGGCCTCAATACGCGATGACCCGCTCTCACGAAGGTACCGGCCAGCCGTACTGCGCGCGCAACCGAATTCCTTTGTGATCCGTTTCGCGCCTCAGCCGCATCGATGCAGCCGCACCATCGACATCACTTCCTCTGCTTGCAGCATCCCTTACCCTGCATCGCCCCTCGACGGTGCAGGACGCACAGAAATCCCACCTCCCAAGGAGAGGGGGCAGTTCTTCGCCTCGTCAGGGTCAGTTTCTCAATTCGGTCGACACCATCCACCGGCCATTCTGGTCCTGACAGCCTGTTGGCTGGGGTGATCGGGTGGATAGTCCGGACATTGGATTGCGCGCAAGCTGTAGCTGAAGCCCTTCGAAGCCATTCTCCGCTCCGTATTTGCGGGCAGCCTCCTTGCCCGGCTTGAACCGCTGACCGGAACGACGGGCCGTATCCCGAGCGGCGCGGTGAGCGCCAGCGTGAGCGGCTCGCCCGATGCGAGCTTGCGTCGCCTTCCTGATACCCTCCTCCCGCCTGATGCCGGCCCGAGGTGCGTCTGGCCTGACGGCCGACGCCCGCCTAACCACTGTGGCGTGCAGGTCTTTAACGGGCTGTGCAATTTGGAGTATCGATCAATGAGCGGATCAGCTTGCTTCTGATGCCCGCCATTTGCTTTTCGGGCGTCGCACCTGATTCCTCAAGAAGAGCAGCAGGGTGGTTCGATCCGGCACTGACCCTTAAGCGGGGGGCTGGTTTGAGCCGGTGCCGGACCGAACCGTCTCAGGGCAACGCCGGCTATCTCGTGGATGATTGGGACGATCTCGCGGCTAAACGGTGGCGACAATGTGTCACGGAATCACCGTTTCCAACACGCACTTGGCAAATGTGACTAGACGTTTCCGACTGTGCGGCGCAGCCCGGCTTCGGCCAAAGCTCTGCAGTTCGGCCGCGAAACGTGATGTTCGCTGTAGGAAGAGCACTGACCGGCCACAGCGGTCGGGATGAAGGATAGGGAAACACTCACAAGACTGATCCCGCAGCACGACGGGTGATCAACGCACAGTGACCAGCCGCTGCGGCTCGATGGCGCGAACTCGACCAGATCCTCATGCCTTAAGGACTCACACTGGAAAGCCACTGAGTGACGGGATCACCTTCCCGGTTGCTCACATCTAGCCTACCTGAGGGACTCGGAATCATGGCCACACCTAACTGTTGAGACACGTGGCGCCATCGCGCCCTGTCGACCGAGGTCCCTGACCAGCAATGCTGCGTTTCTGGGCGGCGGCCGCGACTACCAGAACTCCTGAATGTGGGACGATGCAAAGAATTGGGTCAATTGTGGGCTGCAGTACATGCCAACCAGCCGCCCTCCGAACGAAACGACATGGTGCAGCATTTCGGCGAGCAGCTGTCCGACCTCGCTTCACCCAGCATGGCTGGGTACAAAGTTATTGCTCCCGCCACGTGCGCCTCCCATTATCTTCGGCGACGTACCGCGGCCCAATCCGATGACGGTGCGCTGGTGGCGATTCGCCCAGTCGATTAGGAAACCAATGCTCACGCGCCCGACGCGATCGTTTCCCTGGATCTACGATTGAGGTCGAGGTGTTGTCGCCGTTTCAGTGGGTAAGATGGGATAGGCTATCTCCGGTAGCTTTCCGGTCAGCGAATTAAGGAAGGCAACGAGCAGATCGACTTCGTTTTGCGTTAATTCTTCGCCAAGCTGGGTGGTCCCCATGATGGCGACGGCCTGTCTCAGATCCCAAACCTTGCCCGAATGAAAGTACGGCGCCGTGATTGCTACGTTGCGCAACGGTGCCACGCGGAAAACATAGGAATCGTCGGCTGCATTGGTGAGGGCAAATCGGCCCTTGTCGTACTCCGGCAGAACATCCGCGCTAGGCTTCTCAACGAGGCCGAATGGGTAATATCCTTCGCCTCCAACGTTGATACCGGAATGGCAAGACGAGCAGCCCTTTTCGATGAAAAGTGCCAGGCCCTGTTTCTCTTCGGAACTGATGGCGGCGTCATCGCCATTGAGAAAGGCGTCGAAGGGGGCCGGCGTGACCAGTGTCGCCTCAAAGGCTTCGATTGCTTTGGCCACGTTTTCGAAGGAAATGCGATCGGCTTCATCCGGGAAAGCCGAATTGAACCACTCGACATATTGCGGCATCGACTTGAGGGTGTCGATGACTTGATCCGGTGTGTTGGCCATTTCGCCACCGGCCTGTATCGGTCCCTTGGCCTGAGCCTTCAGGTCCGCGGCGCGACCATCCCAAAACTGTCCTTTGTTAAAGACGGCGTTAAATACCGTCGGCGCGTTGCGCCATCCCTTCTGCCAACCATGCCCAATCGACGTTTCGCGATTGTCGTCGCCTCCGGTCGCCAAGTTGTGGCACGAGTTGCACGAGAAGACTCCTGACGACGACAGGCGTGGATCGAAGAACAGGGCCCTGCCGAGGGCAATCTTCTCCGGTGTGATCGGGTTGTCGGCGACCGCCGGCCTGGATGGCAAAGGCTTGAAGGTGGCCAGTGCCGTTTGTTTGAGATCTACTGGGATCAGTTGCGCAGCAAATGCGGTGGCCGCCAGAAAGGCAACAGCCATCGCAATGAATAGCATTTTCATAAATGGTGTCCTTGCGGTATGCACGGCAACCATTCTCCACATGCGGTTCGCGAACGCCTTGCGCTAGATCAGCGGATCGAGAGAATCTGGCCTGCCGGCCGGGCCGTCATACGGCATGGAGCGGCAGAAACCGTAACGGTGTGTTCATCGCTCCGGCAGCGGATTCAAAGAGGTGGGCGCGCAACATCGCTGTCTGTTCGCCCGAGGGGTTGGTTGGTTCCGTGGTCCGTCGCGACAATGCCACGATAACGCCAACGTGCTTCTACGACCGAAGTTTGGTACTCCAGCCGATGCACGGCTGATGGCATCGAACCAAGCTTTCTGGGTCTTCCGCTCTCGCTTTTGCAAAATTCAAAGGGACGAGATCGGGAACGAAAGACAATACTGACCCAGTTACGGGACAGCCATAACCGCGCAGATCAGCGTTCACGACCGCTTGATACGGCGCTACAGACCTCGATATTGGGACGGTATCGAATAATCCTGTCGAGACATTTGTTGCTTTCAGCGGAGACCACCACTAGAAGCGACGCTTCGCCGACTAAGGTTCAATCCGCCCGGAGAGTTTCATGACAGAAGAAGCCTACAAAAACATCGACAACCTCATCCAGCTTACCGCTGATGTCGTGTCAGCCTATGTCTCCAACAATCCGGTCCCGGTGGGCGATCTCCCTGCACTGATCGGCCAAGTGCACGCGGCACTCGAAGGCAGGATCGGAAGTGTCTCCGCAGAAGAGCCGCAGGTTCTGAAGCCTGCTGTCCCGATCAGGAAATCGGTGACGCCGGACTACATCATCTGCCTCGAGGACGGGAAGAAATTCAAATCGGTAAGGCGCCATCTGTCGACCCACTATGGTATGACGCCGGATGAATATCGCGCAAAATGGGGGCTGCCCGCGGATTATCCCATGGTCGCGCCGAATTACGCCGCCGCGCGCTCTGCGTTGGCCAAGACGATGGGGCTCGGCCGCAGACCGAAACAGCCAGAGACGAACACGCCGCCGAATAGGACCCGTAAGAAGGTCGCAGCTTGATACCATCTTTCTAGATCCGTTCTGGAGCGGGCGGCTGCAACAGGCGTGATCTGTACAGAACGTGAAAAAGGCGGGGGCCCACTCCCGCCTCCTTGGAGACGACGTGACTTCACTAGGAATTTACGCCCGCTTGCAGCCACCTGCTGCCTCGGCCTTCCGGTCGATCCATGTTCTCGCCCGCTCTTATCAGCAGTCATCAGCACATCCGGCAGGTGCCGCGTCATTCCGGCTCTTGCCCGGACGCAGGAGAAATTCAGCCAGCTCTGCTGAGGCTGCCAGCGAGGACTTGCCAGCGCGTCAGTCGATCTCAAGTTTGACTTCTCCCGTAAGAGACGTCTCGAAAGGACCGGGCTTGATGTCTCTGGTCCCGGCAGTCTAGTTAGCCCGCGTCAGTTCCGAATTTTGGGCGGACAGGCGGAAACAAACTTGGTCAGCCGTTTGAGTTTGCTGCGTCAATCCATCTTCCGTCGACGAAACCTCGGCACTGCGGATCACGCGTTGAGGTTGACTGGGTGCTTGGGCGCAAGACCCCTGCGCCGGCAGGATTCGACCGGACGACACTTCACCTCCGCCTTTCGTTGACAAACGCTGGTTCGCGGCCAAACCGGAACGAATTTGACATAACGCAGAGACACAGGAGATCGCAGCGGTAGAAGGAGGACAGTTGTCAGCTTGGGAGAGAAACTGTTGCGGACTTCTATCTTGAAAAAATATCGCGAGGCTCTCCTGCCTTGGTACACCATCTATCCGACTGTGCCGGAGTTCTCCGCCGCGGTCGGCGCCGAAACTTATGAGGGATGGCTTAGGGGTCTACCGGCTGACGATTCGGTGTCGCTCTATCTCCATGTTCCGTTCTGCCAATCGATTTGCTGGTATTGCGGCTTCCCTACCACCATCTCCCGCAATGATGCGCCGATCCTTAATTATCTGGCGGTCGTACGTGACGAAATCCGTTTGGTCTTGGAGCAAGTGCCGCAGGGGCTGCCCGTGAACGACGTGCATTTCGGCGGTGGAACCCCGACCCTTATCGGGCCGGCGGAGTTTTTGGCCATGATCGAACTCCTGCGCCGCCGCTTCGCGTTCAGGAAACCCGCTACGATCGCCGTCGAGATTGACCCGCGCACGTTCACGGCCGAGATCGCCGAAGCGTTGGGATCAGCCAACGTGAATCGCGCCAGCCTCGGAGTGCAGAGCTTTGATCCCATTGTTCAAAAAGCGATCAACCGGGTCCAGAGCGAGGCGCAGACGGCCGCTGCCGTCGATGAGCTGCGTCGGCATGGAGTAAGTCGCATCAACTTCGATCTGATCTACGGTCTCGCGCATCAGACGGTCCAGTCATGCGTCCAGACCGCGACGTCGGCGGTCGCGATGCGCCCCAACCGGCTTTCGGTGTTCGGGTACGCGCACATTCCGTCTGTCATAAAGACTCAGCGCCTGATTGAGGAGACAGCCCTGCCGGACAGCGTTGCCCGCGCGGAACAGGCCGCGGCCGTGGCCGAGACGCTGGTTGCCGCCGGCTACGAAGAGGTCGGCCTCGACCATTTCGCCTTGCCGGACGACGAACTTATCGTGGCGCAGACTAGCGGTCGCCTGCGGCGTAACTCGCTGGGTTACTCGGCCGACACCTGCAAAACCCTGATCGGTTTCGGCACATCGGCTATCGGTCGTGTCGGCGAGGGTTACGTCCAGAACGAGGTTACACGGGATTTCTACAGCCGGCACATCGCAGCTGGCCGGCTGCCAACGTCAAAGGGCTACCGTCTCACGGACGAAGACCGCGTGCGAGCCGCCATTATCGAGCGGCTGATGTGCGATTTGGAGGCCGATGTGCCGGCAATCTGTGCGGCCCATCGATTTGATCCGATTCGTTTTCGCGGTTCAGCTGAGCGGCTGGCAATGCTGGCTGAGGACGGGATAGTGGACATCGAAAAGGGTTTCATCCGAGTGCGGCAGGAGCATCGCTTCCTGATTCGCGCTGTTGCTGCCGCATTCGATGCTTTTCGCGACCGGGTTGGCTCGTAAGCACATCCAAGCAACGTGAGGCGAGTCCAAGGGATGACCGATCGTGCTAAACGGCACGCTCATGAATCACCGCAGGCGCCAGTGATGGCGGCCTTGCGCCGCCTGAAGTGCTTCGCGTTCCGAATGGACCAGCGTTGCCGCCTATGAACGCGTCACAATCATTCGACCGTGACTGATTTGCGAGTTGCTCGGCTGTTCGACATGCCCCATGACTACCGCCGTTGGGTAGGCAAGAAGCTGTGTCGGCAGCGAGAAGATCAGGATGATCTCGTCTGTGGCCGGCAGCACGAGTGCATCGTGTCAAGTTTCGATTCGGCTGCCCCCTTTTTCATCAGTGCCGAGGATCAACAGTTGGCGTCATGGGCCGAAACTAGCTTAGCCATAGCCAGTCTAGCCATGGCTAGTAAAGACGTGGGTACGATCCCAGAATCCTAATGCCATCGATAGCCGCCAACGCAGCCAGCGCCGGGTGCGTCGAAACGTGTCCAGCGACATCGATGACATACTGATGGGTGTCCAGCCGCTGGCATGTTGGACGCTGATAGATGTTGAGAACCACTAAATCTTCCTTCGAGAACATGTTCAGTACATAACTGAGGTCTTGCTCTGAAACGCGGAGATGAAGTGTCGTCCGGTCGAATCCTGTCGGCGCAGGAGTGTTGCGCCCAAGCACCCACCACCGGGTTACGTTATGTAGCCCTTCTTCGATTCCTGTTCGCAAGATCTGCAGATTGTACAGCTTGGCTCCAAGTGCAGGACCAAATGCCGCTATAGATAGAGACTTTTGCTCAGCCACGAAAGATGTCGTTCCCATGCGGCTCTCTCGCTCGACGTTCGGCATGTTCTCGTCCAGCCACGCGGCCACCTCCTGCAAGGCTACGGGATGGCCCATTACCTTGGTGATCGTCGCGAAACTCGCATCCTTGCTTGCAATCAGGCTGTAGCTCAGGACCTTCGGATACTCGGCGATGATCCTGGGAGACCTCGAGCTTAGGATTTGATCGAGGTAAGGAGTGGTTCCGACCAGAGAGGTCGTAGCTGGGGCGCATGCGACGTCGACGCAGCCCTTTTCATATGCTTCGAACAATCCGTCGCTGAACGGAACGAGTTCAACTTGGTCACCAAAGATGTCCAGCGTGGCTTGATGTGTCCAGGTACCCTCGGGGCCAATGTACCCGGCCCTCTTGATCCCGGAGATGTCAATCGCTGGAGGCCGCTTGAATTGCTCGTTCATTCTCCGGCCACACTCGATCGAGAGTGCGTCAGACCCCACATCCCAGGCAGAATCACATGTGGAGAGATTGACTGCAGAACATAAGAAGCCGGGGACCCGCCCCTCTCCACTCGCAAACATCTTGTTTCAGTAGGAATTGGCAGCTTCCCCAATCTGCTGCCCCGGTCGGCGATGGGATCCAAGTTCTTGCCCGCTCTTATGGGGCGGTCGGTGGCACGTCTGCCCGGCTCTTGCCGGGCAGAAGCAGAAGAGTTCAGCCAGCTTTGCTGAGACTGCCAGCGGAGGACTTGCCAGTACGGCGGTCCTGTTCGATCTCGTAGTTGATCTTCTGGCCCTCATTAAGGGTCGAAAGGCCCGCTCGTTCGACAGCCGAAATGTGGACGAAAACATCCTGACCGCCATTGTCGGGCTGGATAAATCCAAATCCCTTGGTGCTGTTGAACCACTTTACCGTTCCGGTCGCCATAATCGTATTCCTCTGTAACCATTTCGATGTGGGCAGGCCATGAGCCAGTCCGCTTCATATCCGAGATTTCAGGAGGAGCAAAAGCGAAAATTGCAAAAGCCCCGCTCCAATGGCAAAGCGGCTCGCAAGGCCCGCGGTGACCGCCTGTCGCCGGAAGCATCTCCCGCGCTGGCGCTCGGAATGGCCCAAAAAATCAAGCAAGTCCTGCAACGCTCCAGAAATTCCAGAACCGCGTCTATCGCTGGTTTTGGAGCCCTATCGCGGGATCTGCGATCTACATGTGAGCAAGGGTACCCTGACGACCCAGCAGCTGCGGCGCGCGCTAACGCCACCACATTCGTCGCTCTCCAACGGGTAGTTTACCTAGCCACCTTGTAGAGCGGCAAGGGATTCCCATTCGCCGTGTCAGATCCGACAATGTCGGATAGACAACAGAGCAGATCCGATAAATCACATTGCCGAAAGGGTTTTGCCATTTGGCACGGCTCGTGCGCGGTCATCGCAAACGCGTCACGAAGCCAGGAGAGTCGCCCCGTGATCCCCCACCAAAAATTGCCGCCTCACCTTTCCCCCTCGGACTCAAAGATAACGCTCGAGCCGGCCTGGAAGCATGCTGAGGGCTCATCCCGGCCCGGCTCTGTCCACTGATCCACCTGCTCCCAGTAAGGCCGACGAGGACGCGGAACCTTCAAAATGAGGACAACTCACTTCGCCTCGAACCTTGCCCACCGCCCGGTCACCACAACCGAAGGCATCGATAAATCTTCGGTCTGGCTGGCTGTGCGGGACACTTTTTGCGACCGCGGTGGCGGTTGTGACCACCGCTCCGGTTCTGGCTGCCACCGATGACATAAAGGCAACGAATTTACTGCTCGACAACGGCATGGAGGTGGTCGTCATCCCCGATCATCGCGCGCCCATCGTCACTCGCATGGCGTGGTACAAATCTGCAGCGCCGACGAGCCGCCGTGGAAACCCGGCATCGCGCATTTTTTCGAGCATATGACGTTCAAAGCGACGGCCAATCATGCCGCCGGCGAGTTGAACCGCGCGGTGGCCGAGATCGGCGGCGCACAACGCCTTCCCTCTTACCACTATACCGCCTTCTACGAAGGAGTGGCGTCCTCGGCGTTGGAGCAGATGATGAGCGCTCGGATAGCGTCCACGACGAATACGTATCCGCTCCGGTCTGCGATTCAGCGTTATTACAGCTCCAGTTTCCTCTTCAGTTCCGCGTTCTCCTTGCGCAAGCGTTCCGCGAGCAGGCTCTTCAGTCGCTTGTTTTCTTCTTCAAGCGCGAGGAGATCCTTCAGATTGTCACCATCCGATGCAGGCGGCGCAGCCTTCTTCCATTTATAGTAGGTCTGTTCCGAGATGCCGGCCTGCTTTACGGCATCCTTGTGACTGGCGCCGCCGCTAATAGACTTCTCGATCTGGGCGAGCATCTGGGCACGCTCCTTTTCAGAGTAAATCTTCCGTCCGGTCCGCACGGCCGCTGCTGGTCCTTCCTCCGCCTGAGGCGCCGTCTTGGCGGCATTCTTCCGAGCAGGCTGCCTAGGCTCAGCCTTCGCCTTCCGCGACCGGGGGGCTTTCTTCTTTTCAGGCGTCTCCACTTTCGCTGCCGGTTCTGTGGCAGTTTTTACTGATTCAGCTTCCAAGGGATTTGCCATAAGATGCTCCGCTCCCAGTTTGTGCATGTGTTCAGCATCAAGCGCTACGGCACTAGAGTCAATAAGGCGACCATTTGGCAACTCCATCTCCTGGAGTTCCCTTGTTGTCTCGGCCATTGCTGCGGAGAGATCGACATCGCTCCAGATGGAACGACCCCGTTTTTGAGAACTGCGCTTCTGTCTGATCTCCACCGTGAACGGTCGGGTCTGCCGCCTCATAGTTTCTTTCCTTGTTGGACACGAATTTACGCGGAAGTCGCGGCAGACGACGAATGAACGTCAGGGCCTTCTTCTGTCGCCCGAGCTATATGCACCGACGGCGCGAGCAAGCCTGCTGGCTACCACACCCTGAACAGACCGTTTCCTATGAAGCCTGTGAGCAGGTGGGCTATGCCATCGGCATCGACGAGGAGGTCGATATCCCCAAACCTGTCAACATGCAAAGGCTATTTCCCCGTGTGTCCGATAGTACATCGACGGCGTGCATCCAAACTCAGAGAAGCTGCTCCAGAGCGCCGTTCCAATCTCGGTCCCGGAGCGCGTGCCCGTAAAGGCCAACTCGTGACTGCAGGCCTGCACGCCTTCTGTGCCTCCGATCTCTCTCTGCCTTCGCTCGACGCTTTCTCGCCGTGCCCTCGCCAGCGCTAGCGCAACGGTCGCCCTGCCCCGGATACCGAGGTTCGCGTTCAATTTGGCGAAGCCGCCTGAGGGAGTGCAGCAGTCGCCGCCGCTCTGGTTCTTCTTCTTCCAGATGCCGCCAATCTCGATCCGGCGGTTGCGCGGCGTCCTGCCATAGAGGCGATACACCGGAGCCTTCGGGTTTGTGTTTCAACCGGCTCGCCAGTGATGTGGATGTCGAAGGTCAGAGTGGCGAAGTTGCCGCTCAGGGTGTTGGTTTCGGCATCGCGATCGGATCAAGTCGACGATGTGGCTAATCGGAAGCCTCGCCGGAGGCATACGCTCAGCCGGATGCCATCGTCGGATCTTCATCGCTCGCGCTAGGCATCACCGGTTATCTGGACTCTAACAACCTGTCCGCGGCCGAGACCCATAGAGCCACGGCCGTCTGCAATGCCCAGGCAAGGTCTTAAAAACCTCGCTGTGCCTGAATGCGCTTCGAGGAGCATTGCACACTGCGTAGTTCCAGGTCCTACATCTCCGATAAATCCAGCGCCAATCATCCGTACCCTTCAGGTGCAGTTGATGGGTTCCGAGCTCAACAATCGGATTCGAAGCGTAAACCTCCGTTCGTTTAATTCCCCGCCTTTCCACCACTTCCGACTTTAGCTCTACGCCAGCGACGTCGATCAAATGGAAACATAACGCAATCGCGCACGGTGAGCGGCTCGAGTTGGTCTCGGAGCTAACTTCAGGCCACTCGTTCTGTTTTGGCCAGTATGCCGTTGCAAAAAATCCTATCGTAGATAGTTGAAAAGAAGCCGTAGTTTCGGCGCTGGTGATGCGGTTCCAACGAGTGGTGAATGCGATGGGCCTTGTCGTCGCCAACGACATATCGAAGCGACCCAAGACCGATGCGGGTGCAGAGTGTGAAAGATGGGTCTGAAAAGCAATGAGCGTCATGGCAACACAAGGCACTACGCCAGATTCGAAGCGGAACAGCGTGAGTGGTAGTGCCACCAACCCTAGCCTTCCGGGGCGTTGTGACATCGCCGCGTTCATCGCGCGCTTCAGGTCAGCGCCGGGAAATCAGATGGCGCGAGGTCGCCATACCGGAAATCGACCTTCAAGCGGTCGGGATGGTAATCAGGCCATGGCGGACTGGCGCGCAGTCGCTCGCCGTAGCCGCAAACTGCATCGGGCCGGTCCGTTTTGGCAGCGCGCTGCTGGCCTTGCTGCGGACCAGCGAAGACGTACGCGAGTCCTTGCGCCTTGAACGACCTGGATTAAACGTTCCGCAGCCAACTGGTCGTAAGCGACGCTAACCGGCGTTCGCGAAACGCCGAGCTCATTTGCCAGGCGGGACGACGGCAGCTGACCGCCCCGTTCATAGAGCCCGGCCAGGATCTGCCCGCGAAGAGCTTCGTAGATTTGGCGAGCGCCCAGCCCTGGCGAGCGACCTGCCGACGCGGCACGGGAAGACTGGACCATTTGCTTTATCGCCAACTGGACGCAATCTGAACCAGTGTGACGGCATTGTCCCCGAAATCAAGAGGACTCAAAATCAATGATCGGCGCCGAAGATCAACTTGGAACCGATGCACCAACAACGCCGGCCTCGAACGACGCCGATCTAGCATTCTCCACCCGGGCCATCCATCATGGCTACGATCCGGCCGGCTTTTCCAATTCCGTTCAGCCGCCTGTGTTTCTTACCTCGACCTACGGATTTGAAAGTGTGGCAGCAAACGAGGCGGCCGCAGCGCTTGGCGGAAGACTCTACGCACGCGAATACAACCCGACCACCGAGATCCTCGAAAAACGGCTCGCCAATCTCGAAGGAGCCGAAGCTGGGCTGGTCGTTGCCTCGGGGATGGCGGCTTTCGGCACGCTGATCCTTTCGCTGCTTTCGCAAGGTGACGAACTCATTGTCCACAAGACGATCTATTCCAACACGCTCGCCATGGTCGAACAGGGATTGCCGCGGTTTGGCATCAAGGTCGTTGCGGTCGATCTCTCAAATCCGAGCAATCTCGATGGCGCCATCACTGACAGGACCCGGCTCGTTTTCTTTGAGACGCCGATCAACCCGCTGAGCCGAATCCTCGACATCGCCGCCATTGCCGAACACGCCCATGCGCGCGGCGTGAAAGTCGCGGTCGACAGCACCTTCGCCTCGCCTGCCCTCCAGCGTCCGCTGGAACTCGGAGCGGACATCGTGATGCATTCGTTGACCAAGTACATCAACGGCCACGGCGATGCGCTGGGCGGCGCGATACTCGGTGATGCGAAAACACTGCACCTGCTGCACGAAACTGGCCTGCGTTATGTCACCGGGGCAGCGCTCTCGCCGATGTCGACGTTCCTGATCTTGCGCGGGTTGAAGACGCTCACCTTGCGTATGGAACGTCACAGTGCCTCTGGGCTTGCGGTCGCTCAGGCGCTCGAGGGGCACCCGGCTGTGGCTTGGGTGAGCTATCCGTTTCTCGGCTCTCATCCCGACCATGAGATCGCGCATAGACAGATGTCGCAGGGCTCGGGCATGTTGGCTCTGGGCCTCCACACTGGGTTCGAAGGCGCGCGCCGTATGATGGACCGGCTCAAGCTAATCACCCGGGCGGTCAGCCTCGGCGACGCAGACAGCCTCATCTATCATCCGGCAAGCCTGACCCGCTCGCGCAAGTCAATTCGCCAGGAAGCGCATTTGCCTGATGAAGTTGGCGACGACCTCATGCGCCTGTCGGTAGGACTCGAAGACGCGGCCGATTTGATCGCGGATCTGCAGCAGGCACTGGACGCGGTCTGATGCCCAACGCTTTACCCAACCCAACGACGGGAGCTTCAGCATGGCGTTCCTGACCGGCCTTTCCGCCTTCCCAATCACACCGGGAGATGCTGAGGGCCACGTCGATGCCCTGGCGCTGCGCAAGCTGATTGCACGGCTTTGCGCAGCAAACGTGGATTCCATCGGCCTGCTCGGCAGTACCGGCACCTATATGTATCTCTCGCGCGAGGAACGCCGCCGCGCGCTTTCCGAGGCACTGGACGAGACGGGTGGACGGATCCCGGTCGTGGCGGGCGTGGGCGCCTTGCGCACTGACGAGGCGGTAAAATATGCAAGTGACGCAAAGGCCCTCGGCGCAGCCGCTGGCTTGCTCGCGGCCGTCTCCTACACTCCGCTCACCGACGACGAAGTTTTCGAGCATTTTTCTACAGTGGCGCGCGAAAGCGGTCTCCCAATCGTGATCTACGACAATCCTGGAACGACGCATTTTCGCTTCACGCCAGCGCTCGTCGGGCGCCTGGCACAGCTGCCTGGCATCCTCGCAATCAAAAACTCAACCGGCCGGGGCGATGCCATCAAACGCCATCTGGTGCACCAGAAAAAAATCGTGCCAGAAGGTTTCTCGATCGGCTACAGCGGCGACTGGAACGCCGCCGAGGCCATGATCGCCGGCGCCGATACATGGTACAGCGTCCTCGGTGGCATCTTGCCCGAGCCCTGCCTGGGGATTGTCAGAGCCGCTCAGCACGGCGATCACGCAGAAGCACACCGGATCGACGCCACGCTGGCCCGGCTGTGGGAGCTTTTTGAGCTGTTTTCGAGCCTTCGCGTCGTCTACGCGCTCGCCGAGCTCCTTGACATCTGTCGCGCAGAGCCCCCACGGCCAATCATGCCGCTTCCCGCTGCCGCGAAGCGCCAGCTCGCGGGCGCCCTGGCCCGCCTGGGATCAGATACCGGATCGTAAGCCGCGAGACTTCAAATCATTGAAGGGAGAACATGTACTACTGGAACCTAGCCGAGAGGTTCTCTACGATCTGATCGAGAACGACGCGCGCTCGGCGTCCTGATCACCCATGGATCGACGGGACTCGAAGCCAATCACATCCCCTCCGAACTCGACAGCTCGCCAGGAGAATTTGGCGCCCTTCGAGCCACGTTGCACCTAACAACCTGGTCTGGCGGGATCGGCGAGGAGGTGCTCGTCGTGTTCCGGGCCTCCGACGCCTACATTTCTCCGCAATGGTATACGATCAAGCACGAGTTCCACAAACAGGTGCCGACATGGAACTAGCTCGTAGCCATGCACACCCTAAGTATCAAAGCGTCGACGTGCAAACAGCATCAGTCGCTGCGCAGGATCTTTGCTTCAAGCGCGGCTGCCACAAAAGCTCGTCGAGCAGCTGGTGGATGAGCCTCACCACGCAGTACCTGCAAACAGGCGTTCATCGCTACCGTCCGTTTCTCGGTCTGACGATGAAGATCACGCAGCAGGATAGCGGCCGCGTGATTGACATCGAATACGATACGCTCTGAGCTGCGGCCGCCAACCTGAACAACGACCGCCCTCTCAAATCTCTGCAAGCCGGTCATCTCTCGACCCCCCGGCGTTCATGCGTCAATAGGCCGAGCTCGTCTTCTTTGCCGAGCCGAGCCGGTTCCGCTGCGAACTGTGAAATGTCGAGCCAATGCCCTCTTGACCAGCCCCGCGCCAGCCTCACACGAGTCGCCGAAGCCTAGGCTCGGTCTTTTCCACTGCCCCCCTGCAGTCAGGCAGCTATTGCTTGGCGGAGGCTGCATCCTCCAACATACGGCGCGATTCGCAAAGCTGAAAAGGCGTCGCGCGCTGCACTTACAGACCTCCTCCTTTCGCAACGTTCAGATTGCTCCCTCAAACTCTGGATCACCGGCGCTGCTGGCCTCTGTCCAAAAAAAGCGCCGTTAACGAATTTTTTTAACCCGCCAATGCTTAATCGCGAGACTGAAGGCGTGAGGTGATCGATGGGGGACTCAAACATAAGCGCGTTTCCGCTGCATCGGCGGCGGAAATTGGTCGAAGGTATCGCCCGGGTTCTGGAATGCAAGAACGGGGAGGACGCCAATGCCTTCTGGCGCAGCACCGTGAAGACAATTCTCGTCCAACTGTCCCAATTAGGAATTGCACGGGGGCTCGCCGAACAGGAAATTGGAACGCTTCTCCGTGCTGTCTTAAGCGATATAGCCACCCGGTCTGCGAGAGTCGCACAATAGCATGGGCTCACGGAAGACTTGCGCGTGAAGAACCCCGGGGCTTCGCCGAGGCTAGCATCATTGCATCCGTCAATTGTAAGGTCTTCTCGAGGCGCCTATATCCAAGGACCGATGGCGGCGGCCTTGACTGAATTGGTAGCTGCCGCCGCAGAGCGTGTCGCTCGAAGACTTTCAGGTACGAGCTGACGACGACGACAGCAGACCCTCCTGCTTTGGTATCCGACCGCAACGCCTGTTGAGACGAATGTCCGTCCGGCAGTGAAGATTGAGTCAGGCGTGAAGTCGGCACTCGACCCGAACACGCCGCAGATCATTCGACCTTATGTCGATGAAGATGCGCCAGGTCTCGATCTGAGGGTGCCCAACGTCACCACGGTCGATCCAGAGCGGACCTTTTGGGATAAGGCCGTGATTTTTCACGGCCTGCGTCGCTGGTTTGAGCGTCGCGGCGAACTGCGTGGTGACGGCCAACGGATCTCGCGCCACTACTATGACATTCATCGGCTCATGAAATTCGAAACCGGCCGCCGGGCGATCGCGAAGATGGAGCTTGGCGCCGACTGCGTGGCTCATGCTCGCATGTTTTTCAATCGCAAGGACTACGACCTTGCGACTGCGGAGCCGCCGACATTTGCTCTGCTGCCATATGACGGAATGATTGACGCTTTGGGGCGAGACTATGTTGCCATGAGCGCCATGATCTTCGGACCCGTCCCGAATTTCGACTTGGTGATCGAGAGCGTCCAACGGTTGGAAACCCTGTTGAACGCGCCAGAAGGCTGACATCTTGCCTCCCGCGTGTTCGCCACTTGTGCTTCGAAACTCGCATAAAGGCAGACTGGTGTGATGTCCGGAAATGTCTTGGCACTCACGGAGTTTACCAGTCCGGAATTATGGGTCGCTGGTGTGTGGCTATGCGATTGTAAACAGGAGAGTTTTATGGCTGAGGGTAGGTTTCCGATCCTGAGACCGAGTTTACCAATGGCCTCAATGACAGGTTATTCCGGATTGGCATTAAGTGACTGGATTTCCGCCGGATATGGGCGCCCTGTTGGTCAACCAATTATAGTCGGCAACAGATTGGTCAACCTGAAACGACAGGATTGGTAAAAACTGAGGCAGCCCGTCGACCAAGGTCCCGCTCTGCGCTTCCCCTACAATCGCGTTGTGCCAGACGGCGTCAGCATCTCAGCGTGGGCATTGTGCGCAGGCTTCAAAGTCCTGACTTAATTCCGGACAGCGACAGATAATTCTGAACGCCACAGCACTGCGCTTGGAGGAAGCTCTCCACGATGCTGGGCGAGGGTGCCAGCCTACTTCCTTGTCCGCCGCCATGAGCCGATTGTGGTGGCGAAGAAAGTCCATCCAGGTATGGCGTGCGGAATGTCTCTGTCCAAAGTGAGGGCGTTGAACGTTTCCGTGGAGCAGTTGCGCGCGTCAGCGCGGTAAATCGTGTCGGTATGCGCCGCAATGCCGCAATGCAGCCCAGAAAGGCCTTGAGTCAAAGATTGGGCGCAGCGGCTAAAGTTGAGCCAATGAATTTTTTAGACGATTGTCGGCCTCGGCCGGGTCCGGAAATTCCGGTCCGAATCTACGAGCGGCAGCTATGGGTCGCACTCTGGCGTCTGCAAGGTGCTTATCCAACGACTGTTGTGTGGCGAACCGGCCATATCGCGTCGTGTGTGCGTCGCCGTGGCGCTTAGGGTGTCATTTTGCCCCCTACCGGAATCGACCCGGGAAGCTCGGCAAATGAAAGGCGCGCCGGCGGACGCCACTGGTTTCCTTTCTCAGTTGAACTTGATGCTCGCCTGCACGAACATGCCGTAGCGCTCTGCCTGCCAGTCCACGACCTGCGGGGAACCGCCGGCCGGAGTCTCTTCGAAATGCGCGGCACCTTCAGATGCCACCCTCCAGTAGCGGGCGCCGACGCCGATGTTGAACAAATCTGTGACCTTGTAGTTCAACACCGCCTCGAGTTGGACCCCATGCCCGTCGCCGTCTTCAGGAGTGGGGTTGATCGCTGGGCGCCAATGGTGCCGATCTTTGCCGTTTAATCGCGTGAACAGGAGCGCCACGTCGCCAGAAAGGCTGAGCCGTTCGGTGAGTTGCGTCTGCCCGGCCAGTCCGAGTCGCAGCGAATGCCAATCGTTGTCCTGGCTGATCACGCCGACATTGGTCGGCAAAGCCGGCGCGCATACCTGCGAGATAGCCGCCTGCTGCGCGCAACCGACAGCGTTGTAGCGCTCGTTCCAGAAGTTATAGCCGACCAAAGCACCGATGCGGTAGCGCGGCGTGTTCCAGAAATAGTATCCCAGATCAGTGGTGAAATAGGTGATGTCGCCGGCGCGCTGATCACTCGACGTATTCGAATAAGGTTCGACTGTTGGCGGGAAATCCTCGTCGACGAGAGAGCCCTCGCTGACTCCGCCCGCACCGAGGAGGCCCTTGACGAAAATGCCGGTCGGATTGTGGGTTGCGTTGAAGAAGACTTCGCTCGAATGCATATCGAGATGGTCGTAAGTGAGCCGAGAGATCAGCAGCGTGCCACTGTCGTCGTAAAGGTCCTTCGATGCTTCGCCGGTACTGTACCAGTTGCGTAGCCCAGCCTCGAACGAAAAGACTGGGGCCGCTGCCCCGGCTACAATTGCCGGATCGGTTATCACCGGAACATCGGCAGCGGTAGCGATCTCCGTCAGCCCACAAAGCGCCAAATATGTCAGAAACAGTCGCTGCATCAGATAATTCTCCTTCGTGTCCCCGGGTGTCGGTCTCGGGCTCTGTCGCAAATGTTCGGTAAGAAGGTCACGGCTTTGAGCGCTCTTCGGGTTCTGAGAAGCTCATGATGTAAAGGCCGGCAGTTGGACTGATCGGGAATCCGGCTGTGCACGTACGCCTATCAGCATGCCCTCCACACAGTTCTGTCTCACCTCCACTGTCTCTACCGGCGGAGACGACCTTTGATGGCACTTCCGCAAGAAACTCGTCGTCACGAACGTACCCATGCGGGACAATCATTGATCCGCCATTGCGTCCGCCCGGTGACAGCAGAATCGTAGCAAAACGCATGCCGAGCTGGCGCACTGTCTGGCTGCACCGTTTTCTCCATACCGGCGGCCTCGCCCATACGCTTTTTGGTCGGTCTTCCGACATTCTTGCCGAGCTTCCGACGCAAAAAAGGTTTGCGGATTGAAGCGTTCGTGACCAGGCCCATGCTGCAACGCCTCCAGCTCAGCGGCGAGATGTGCTTGAGCAGATGATCCGGAATCTCGCTACGCACGTTGCGTAAGTGGGTAGCGGCCCGTTCGATATACACCGTATTCCAGTGTACGATCGCGCTGACGACGAGGTTGAGGCCGGAGGCGCGGAACGCCTGGCTTTCGAACGATCGGTCCCGGATCTCACCGCGCTCGCGGAAGAAGACGGCGCGCTTCAGCTTATGCGCCGCCTCACCCTTGTTGAGGGGGCCGGCCTGGCAACGTCGGCGTAGCGCTGGACTTGAGTACCATTCGATTATGAACAGCGATCGCTCGATTCGGCCGAGTTCGCGCGGGGCCCTTGCGAGTTGGCTTTCCTTCGGTGATGCTGACAGCTTCTTCAGGATCGTTGACGGCACGACTGATCGCGTCGTGATCGACGCCGCCAGATGAAGAAGATCGTCCCAGTGGTCGAGAATAAGCGTGGTGTTGATCGGCGCTCCGATGTGGTCCGACAGCGCCGGGTAGGCATCATTTTTCTCGAAGGTGTGGAACTTCCGATCTTTGAGATTGCGCAGCCGAGGCGCAAAGCGCTTGCCGATCAGAGCGAACAACCCGAACACGTGATCGCTCCCGCCGCCTAACGATAGCACGCACTCTCAAGATTATGGACAGGCGACGGCCGTTCGGCAGCGGGCTTCGTCGCTAGCGAGGACGAGGGTGTCGGGTCTCCAACCAAATGTCGGAGGTCGGACATCGAAGGCAGCTTACCATTTGGGTCGTCGAAAGCTTTGTTGCCTTGGCACGATTGGTGCAACGGATGATCCGCAAACGTTGCACAAACCAATCCGATGTGAGGGGGGCGTCATTGCGTTGACCGTCCAATCAGTCTTCACGCAGTGGCTGCCGCGCTCGCTTGCGGACGCCGGCCAGCCCAATAGCTCATCAATCCAGTCTGCGCAGAACAATACATAGAATGGGAGCGAGATCAGCATGAACTCGAATTTGAAATGTTTGGCCCAAGCAACTGCCATGAACTTGCTCTGGACGGTCACCGCTACGTCGGCGCACGAAGGTATGTGGATGCCGGGCCAGACTGCGGAAGTGGGCGCGGCCATGCAGGCGGATGGGCTCCAGATCGATCCCGCGCAGTTGAGCCGACTGTATGCTGCCCCGCTTAACGCGATCGTATCACTGGGCGGATGCTCCGCCTCCTTCGTCAGCCCGCAAGGACTGGTCGCGACCAATCATCACTGCGTGTTCCCATCCATGCAGTATAACAGCAGGGAGAGCCAAGACTATCTAACCAACGGCTTTCTAGCGAAGAGCCTGAGTGAAGAATTACCCGCCGCGCCCGCCAGCCGCATCTATGTGATCGAGGATGTGCGGGATGTGACCGCCGAGATGCTTAGGGGCGTCTCGGACATGCTGAGCGGCTTTGCCCGCCATGAGCAGCTCGACACGAACCGCAAGGCGCTAATCGCTGCATGTGAAGAACAGCCCGATCGCCGCTGCGACGTGAGGCCCTATTATGGCGGCGCCTTCTACTACCTCCAGCAGAAGCTTGAAATTGAGGACGTGCGCCTCGTCTACGCGCCCGCGCTCGGCATCGGCAACTTCGGCGGTCAAACGGACAATTGGATGTGGCCGCGCCACACGGGCGACTTCGGTTTTTATCGCGCGTATGTCGCTCCTGATGGTTCCTCCCGGCCCTATGCGCGCGACAACGTGCCCTACCGGCCGAAGAGCTGGCTGCGCATGGCCTCTAAAGGCGTCCAAGAAGGCGATTTCGTGATGGTCGCCGGCTTTCCCGGCGCAACCCACCGGCTCCTCACCGCCGATGAAGTCCGGTTCAACTTCGCCGACTACGAACCACTGTCCCAGCGTTTGCTCTCGGATTATGCCGCTCAGATCAACCAAGCCACGGCAGGCAATCGCGAAGCGCAGATCCGCTACGCCTCCATCCTGCAAGGCGTGGAAAACTACAAAAAGAAGCTGGCGGGCGATCTAGCCGGCGCCGACGCGATCGGCCTCGACGCGCGGAAGGCCATCGAGGAGAAAGCTTTTCGCGCCTGGGTCGCCGAGTATCCCGTGCGGCAGACGCGCTTTGACGCAGCAATCCGCGAACTGGACGGGATGGTGGGCGAGAATAGCCGGGCTTCGCTGGCGAGGCTGCGCCAGGCGTTGCTCAATCGCGCGCAACTACTGTCATCGGCACGCATTCTCTATCGCTGGACAAAGGAGCACGAGAAGGCCGATGAAGACCGTGAAAGCGGCTTTCAGGATCGTGACCGTAAAGAAATCTCGGATCAGCTGACGCAGATCGAGCGCGCCTATTTGCCAGACATCGATCGAAAGCTGTTCGAGGCCGCACTCGACGAATATCGCCGGCTGGATGCAAAGGACCGCGATACTGCTTTCGAAAGCGCTTTGGGCCAAATTGGCCTTGACCGACTTTATGCAGACACCAAGCTCGCAGACACGGCAACGCGGCTCGGCTGGCTTGACAAGCCCGCTGCTGCCTTCGAGGCGTCGGAGGATCCTTTCATCAAGCTGGCGGTCGCTCTCTATCCCGGCGACATAGCTGCGGAGCACGCTGCGAAGGACCGCGCTGGACGCACCCAGGCGGCTCGCGCCATCTATATGCACGGCCAGCGTGCCTACCAGCAGGCAATCGGCCGGCTGATGTATCCCGACGCGAATGGCTCGCTGCGCATCACCTGGGGCAAGGTGGCGGGGCGAACACGCGACGGGCAGATCTGGATGCCCTTCACCACGGCCGAGGGACTTCTGGCCAAAGAAACGGGCAAGGGTGAGTTCGATGCTCCAGATGCGGCTATCGCAGCGATCCGAGCCAAGGATTATGGCCCCTATGTCGCGCCGGCGCTGGGCACGTTACCGGTCAACTTCCTGTCCACCGCCGACATCACCAACGGCAACAGCGGCTCGGCGACGCTGAACGGACGCGGCGAGTTCGTGGGTCTCGCCTTCGACGGCACGCTCGAGGGCGTAATCGCTGACTGGGGGCGCGACGCGGACCTCAGCCGCAGCATCCATGTCGACAGTCGCTTCATGCTCTGGACCATGGACAAGATTGACGGCGCTGGCCGGTTGCTAAAGGAGATGGGAGTGCTGCCGTCGCGCTCCTGAGCGGGGTAGTCTGGCGGTAGGCGCACGCGTCGGCCTCAGCCAGCCAGAACGGCACTTCGGCGACATTGACGTGAGCTTACCACAGCGATCGTTGACGTGCTCGCCTCGCGGCAAGGTCCGGTTGCCGTTGCGCTTAAGTGACCAACTCGTCCGCATCCGTCCCATTCTCGGGTGGTACGGGCCTGCGGCGACCGGTCGATCTGGACGGAATGGCGTCGGCAGACGGAACTGCTCAAGTCGATCGTCGACGGCCTGCATTGTAACCATCCAGATGGATATCTGCGGCCGCACGGCATCGACTACGAGTACTTCGCCGTAAACGCTCAGAGGAGGAAGGGCAAACCCCCTCCACCCCGCCGCTCAGCCCGTAACAGACCGCTTTCCGGTTTGCCCCCGGGCTCTTACACTAACCCGGAAACACCGCCGGTCGGATGACGGATATCTCTCCGGTTTTCCCTCTTTTCAACCCAGGTGCCTGCCGCTCGTGGAAATGAGTTTTGGAGGTAGCGCTCAGCGAGGAGCCGCGCTCCGGCGCGGAGCGCAAGCTCGCGGCAAGGAAGAAGCCGATACGCGCTGGCAGACTTTGATTATAGGCCCACAAGATCACACACCAATCACACTTAACCTCGCTTGAACGGGCCAGGCCGCCGAGGTTCGTTGAGACGCTCTGTACGACACCGCCGGTGGTCAAACCGCTGCAACAGATCCTTCACATCAATTTACAAGATCTTCACGATCCCCAGCCGTTGACAATGGTACGGTCACCGCAAGCCTGAGGTCCGGCACGGCTAACAGAAGTAATGCCGAATACCCTCGGACCGCCGCACAGCACGCAACATCGGGTTAACAGCAATGGTAAAGAAGAGCGCTCATCTTGGTTGAAGGTCATTGGGGTATTGGTCTGCTATACGTCCAAGCGGCTCAGTGTCTTGGTCTTCAACGTCATTCGCTGCCCGCAGCGCCTGCCGGTCACCTTCCGCCCTTTCCATCGCTTAGAGAGTGAAGTGCCACCATGTCCGAACAACCCTTGCCGACGCTGCCGATGTGGCGCGTCGATCACATCGAGCCCTCGCCCGAGATGTTGGCGTTATGCGCCAATGGCCCGATCCACCGCGTGCGCTTCCCGTCCGGACACGAAGGCTGGTGGGTGACAGGCTACGACGAGGCCAAGACGGTGCTGTGCGACGCGGCATTCCGGCCCGCGGGAATGCCGCCGGCGGCATTCACCCCGGATTCGGTGATTCTCGGTTCGCCGGGGTGGCTGGTCTCGCACGAGGGGGGCGAGCATGCCCGGTTACGCACGATCGTGGCGCCGGCCCTCAGCAACCGCAGGGTGAAGCTGCTCGCGCAGCAGGTCGAGGCGATCGCCGCGCAGTTGTTCGAGACGCTAGCGGCCCAGCCCCAGCCCGCCGACCTGCGGCGCGACCTCTCCTTTCCGCTTCCGGCCATGGTCATCAGCGCGCTGATGGGCGTGCTCTACGAGGATCACGCCTTTTTCGCCGGGCTGTCCGACGAGGTGATGACGCACCAGCATGAAAGCGGCCCGCGCAGCGCGTCGCGCCTGGCCTGGGAAGAATTGCGCGCCTACATTCGCGGCAAGATGCGGGACAAGCGCCAGGATCCGGGCGACAACCTGCTGACGGATCTGATCGCGGCGGTCGACCAGGGCAAGGCAACCGAGGAAGAGGCGATCGGCCTGGCGGCGGGCATACTGGTGGCGGGGCACGAGAGCACTGTCGCGCAGATCGAATTCGGCCTGCTGGCCATTTTCCGCCATCCGCAACAGCGCGAACGCCTGGTTGGCGATCCGTCCCTGGTGGACAAGGCGGTGGAGGAAATCCTGCGCATGTACCCGCCGGGCGCGGGCTGGGACGGCATCATGCGCTATCCGAGGACCGACGTGACCATCGCGGGCGTGCGTATTCCCGCGGAGAGCAAGGTGCTGGTCGGCCTGCCGGCGACGTCGTTCGATCCGCGCCATTTCGACGACCCAGAAATCTTCGACGTCGGACGCGACGAAAACCCGCACCTGGCGTTCTCCTACGGGCCGCACAACTGCATCGGCGCGGCGCTGGCCAGGCTGGAACTCAAGGTGGTGTTCGGTTCCATCTTCCAGCGCTTTCCCGCGCTACGCCTGGCCGTGGCGCCCGAAGAACTGAAGTTGCGCAAGGAGATCATCACTGGCGGGTTCGACGAGTTCCCGGTGCTCTGGTGATGCGCGGACGCCGCCGGGGATCACGATCTTCTCCGCAATTTGCCGGCGCGCCGGGCGCGCGCCGGTCTGATCAGCCAGCCAACAGGTAACCAGGATGGACGTGCAAGAAACCACAGCAGCATGCCGGGACGCCTTCGCCGAACTGGCGTCGCCAGCGTGCATCCACGACCCGTATCCGTTCATGCGGTGGTTGCGCGAGCACGATCCGGTGCATCGCGCGGCGTCGGGCCTCTTTCTGTTGAGCCGCCACGTCGATATTTACTGGGCGCTCAAGGCCACCGGCGATGCGTTTCGGGGACCGGCGCCGGGCGAACTGGCGCGCTATTTCCCGCGTGCGGCGACCAGCTTGTCGCTCAATCTGCTGGGGTCCACGCTAGCGATGAAGGACCCCCCGACGCATACGCGGCTGCGCCGGCTGATCTCGCGCGATTTCACCATCCGCCAGATCGACAACCTGCGGCCGAGCATCGGGCGCATCGTCGCAGCGCGCCTGGACGGCATGGCGCCCGCGCTGGAGCGCGGGGAGGCGGTGGATTTGCATCGGGAATTCGCGCTGGCCTTGCCCATGCTGGTTTTCGCCGAACTGTTCGGCATGCCCCAGGACGACGTGTTCGGGCTCGCCGCCGGCATCGGCGCCATTCTGGAAGGCCTGAGCCCGCACGCCAGCGATCCCCAGCTCGCCGCGGCGGACGAGGCCAGCGCCAAGGTGCAGGCCTACTTCGGCGACCTCATACAGCGCAGGCGCACCGATCCCCGCCACGACATCGTGTCGATGCTGGTCGGCGCACACGACGACGATGCCGACACGCTGTCGGATGCGGAGTTGATCAGCATGCTGTGGGGCATGCTGCTGGGCGGCTTCGCGACCACTGCTGCGAGCATCGACCATGCGGTCCTGGCGATGCTGGCGTATCCCGAACAGCGGCACTGGCTGCAGGGGGACGCCGTGGGCGTTAAGGCATTCGTGGAAGAAGTCCTGCGCTGCGACGCGCCCGCCATGTTCAGCTCCATTCCGCGTATCGCCCAGCGCGACATCGAACTGGGCGGCGTGGTGATTCCGAAGAACGCGGACGTGCGCGTGCTGATCGCGGCCGGCAATCGCGACCCGGACGCCTTCGCCGATCCCGACCGCTTCGATCCCGCGCGGTTCTACGGCACCAGTCCTGGCATGTCGAGCGACGGGAAGATCATGCTGAGCTTCGGCCACGGCATCCACTTCTGCCTCGGTGCGCAACTGGCCCGGGTGCAGTTGGCCGAGAGCTTGCCGCGGATCCATGCGCGCTTCCCCACGCTGGCATTGGCCGAGCAGCCGACCCGGGAGCCCTCCGCGTTCCTTAGGACGTTCCGCGCGCTGCCGGTGCGGCTGCATGCGCAGAGGGGCTGAGATGCGCGTCGTGGTCGACCAGGATCTGTGCGGAACCACCGGCCAGTGCGTGCTGACGCTGCCGGGCACCTTTCGCCAGCGCGAACCAGACGGCGTGGCCGAAGTGTGCATGGCGACGGTCCCGCCGTCGCTGCACGCGTCCGTGCGGCTCGCGGCCAGCCAGTGCCCGGTCGCCGCCATTCGGGTGATCGAAACCGACGCTGGCCATGGCGAGCGCGCCAGCGCCGACCCTGCGCCTTCTCCGGCGGAAACCGAGCGGCATGCCGCGAAAGACCAACGCAATCCAGAAGGACACGATGAGACGGTTTGAAAGCAAGGTGGCCGTGGTGACCGGCGCCGGCGCCGGCATTGGCAAGGCATGCGCCCTCGCCATCGCGCGCGAGGGCGGCAGAGTGGTGGTGGCCGACATTGATGGCTCGGCGGCCCTCGCCTGCACCGCGCGGATCGCGGCCGAAGCGGGCCACGCGCTGGCCCTGGCCATGGACATCGCCGATGCCCAGGCGGTGGCAGCGCTGTTCGAGACGGCGGAGCGGCACTTCGGTGGGGTCGACCTGCTGGTGAACAACGCGAGCGCCATGCATCTGACCCCGCGCGACCGCGCGATCCTCGACCTGGACCTGGCGGTATGGGATCAGACCATGGCGATCAATCTGCGCGGCACGCTGCTCTGCTGCCGACAGGCCATCCCACGGATGATCGCCCGCGGCGGTGGCGCGATCGTCAACATGTCGTCGTGCCAGGGGCTCAGCGGTGACACCGCGCAGACGTCCTACGCCGCGTCGAAGGCGGCGATGAACATGCTGTCGGCCTCGCTCGCCACCCAGTACGGTCATGCGCAGATCCGCTGCAACGCGGTTGCGCCGGGTCTCATCATGACCGAGCGTCTCCTCGCCAAGCTGGACGAGCGCATGCAACGGCATCTGCGCCGGCACCAGCTCCTGCCGCGCGTCGGCCGCCCCGAGGACGTGGCCGGGCTGGTGGCGTTCCTGCTCTCCGACGATGCTGCGTTCATCACCGGCCAGGTCGTGTGCATCGACGGCGGCATGCTGGCGCATGTGCCGACGTACGCCGACGGTGGCAACAGCCGCGCCGTGCGGCCTGCCGGCGACACCGCCGAAGCGGCCGCGGCGCCGCGCTGCTGATGGACATGCTGCTCAACCCGCTGAACCGTCGGCATCGGCTGCGGCACAACATCCCGGTCGTGCCCGGCGCTTTCCCCCTGGTCGGGCATCTTCCCGTCATCGTCTGCGACCTGCCGCGCCTGCTGCGGCGCGCGGAACGGATGCTGGGCAGCCACTTCTGGCTGGATTTCGGCCCTGCCGGACACCTGATGACCTGCACGGATCCAGATGCGTTCGCACTACTCCGGCACAAGGACGTGTCCTCGGCGCTGATCGAAGAGATCGCGCCCGAATTGCTTGGCGGAACGTTGGTCGCCCAGGACGGCGGCGCGCACCGGCAGGCGCGCGATGCGATCAAGGCGGCGTTCCTGCCCAAGGGGCTGACCCAGGCCGGCATCGGCGAGCTGTTCGCGCCCGTCATCCTAGAGCGGGTGCAGGCGTGGCGCGACCGCGGCGTCGTCACCATCCTGCCCGAAACCGGCGACCTGATGCTCAAGCTCATCTTCAGCCTCATGGGGATCCCCGCGCAAGACCTGCCGGGATGGCGTCGCAAGTACCGGCAACTGCTGCAGTTGATCGTCGCGCCCCCGATCGACCTGCCCGGACTGCCCTTGCGGCGCGGCCGCGCCGCCCGCGACTGGATCGACGCGCAGTTGCGCCAGTTCATCCGCGACGCGCGCTCGCATGCCGCGCGCACCGGGTTGATCAACGACATGGTGAGCACCTTCGATCGCAGCGACGATGCGCTCTCCGATGAGGTCCTGGTCGCCAATATCCGCTTGCTGCTGCTTGGCGGTCACGACACCACCGCCTCGACGATGGCCTGGATGGTGATCGAGCTGGCGCGGCAGCCTGTGCTGTGGGACGCCCTGGTCGAGGAGGCGCAACGCGTGGGCGCGGTGCCGACCCGGCATGCGGACCTGGCCCAGTGTCCGGTCGCCGAGGCGCTGTTCCGGGAGACGCTGCGCGTGCATCCGGCGACCACGCTCCTGCCGCGCCGCGCGCTGCACGAATTGCAACTCGGACAACGGCGCATTCCCGCGGGCACCCATCTGTGCATCCCGCTGCTGCATTTCTCGACCTCGGCGCTGCTGCACGAGGCGCCTGATCAGTTCCGTCTGGCGAGGTGGCTGCAACGCACGGAGCCTATCCGGCCGGTGGACATGCTGCAATTCGGTACCGGCCCACACGTCTGCATCGGCTACCACCTGGTATGGCTGGAAATGGTGCAATTCTGCATCGCCTTGGCGCTGACCATGCACAAGGCCGGGGTGCGGCCGCGGTTGCTGAGCGGCGTCGAAAAAGGCCGGCGCTATTACCCGACCGCACATCCGTCCATGAAAATCCGCATCGGATTCTCATGAGCCCGCATCGCATGCCCCGTGTGGCGAGGCAGCGGCTCCGGCGACGCGCGGCATTGCTGCACTCGGTGCGTGCGCTCGGTGCGACGCCGGCAACACCGCGGCGGCTCGCCGCCCGGCGTGGCCGTCTCCTATCAGGTACAAGGACATGAACATCATGCAGACCGGTTCCACGCTACACGACGACCGAACCGGCGTTTCCGCGCTCGGCGGATCGGGCGCGCAGGCGCGCGGCGCATCCGGCAGGCTGCTGCCGGAGATCTGGATGCAGGACGGCGCAAAGCGGGTCGAACAGGCGCTGGCGCGTCTTCTCTGCGCCGAAGGCGACAGTGACACCGAGCTGATGGCGGGGATGCGCTACGCCACCTTGCATGGCGGGAAGCGCACGCGCGCCTTGCTCTGTCTGGCTGCCGGCGCACTGGCCGACACGCCGGCGCACATGCTCGACGACGTCGGCGCCGCCATCGAGATGATGCATGCCTGTACCCTGGTCCACGACGACCTGCCCGCGATGGACGACGACGTGCTTCGCCGCGGCATTCCGACCGTGCACGTCAAGTTCGGCGAAGCCACTGCGATCCTGGTCGGCGATGCGCTGCAGGCGCACGCCTTCCTGACCCTGGCGAGCCTGGATCCGCCGGGCGACAACCGTGTCGCGCTCGTGCGCGAACTGGCGCAGGCGGTGTCCGCCGAGGGTGCCGCAGGCGGGCAGGCCATGGATCTGTCGCTGGTCGGAAAGCACGTTGAGCTGGACAGGATCGTAGCGATGCACCGGATGAAGAGCGGAGCGCTAGTGCGCGCGTCCGTTCGCATGGGCGCGCTATGCGCCATCGCGGAGGATGCCGCGCACGCTGCGCTGTACTGTGCGCTCGATCGATACAGCGCCTGTTTCGGCTTGGCGCTGCAGGTGGTCGACGACATTCTCGACGCGACCGCGGATACCGCGACGCTGGGCAAGACCGCCGGCAAGGACGCGGCGGCGCAGAAGCCGACCTGCGCGTCGATCATGGGGCTGCGGGCAGCGCGCCAGTTCGCGCTGGATCTGTTGCGCGACGCGGGGGAGGCCATTGCCCCGCTCGGGCCGCGTGCGGAACGGTTGGCGCAGATGCTGCAGCGGGCCAACGCGTATCTGTTCAAACACGCGCCATGCGCATGAGCGCGCCCGTGCGCATGGAGTCGCCCCTGTGCCGCTGCGATCGCCGGCGGCAGCGGTGCATGCTGCACTGCGTCCAAGTCCGCGGCGCCGATCGCAGCGGTTGCCCAGCACGCCCGCGGCGCATGCGGCGCGCTGCGCGCGAGCTTCTGCGGCGGACCGGCGCCAGCATCGGGGCGCGTCGCCGCGCCGGAGAAGGGAGGCCGTCCGGCGCTGCCCATGCGCCGGGCCGCGACGGGGCCGCGGCGACGTGCGGCGTCTGCCCGATCCTGGTTCTCGTCAATCCTCTGCAGAAGGAACATCCCGCGTGGATGCGCTGTCCGAACAGATCCTTTCCGAATTGCGCCACCTGCTGAGCGAGATGAGTGACGGCGGCAGCGTCGGTCCGTCCGTCTACGACACGGCGCGAGCTCTGCAGTTCCACGGCAACGTCACCGGTCGGCAGGACGCATACGCGTGGCTTATCGCGCAGCAACAGCCCGATGGCGGATGGGGAAGCGCGGACTTCCCGCTGTTCCGCCATGCGCCCACGTGGGCGGCGTTGCTGGCATTGCAGCGTGCCGATCCTCTTCCCGGCGCTGCCGACTCAGTCCACGCTGCAACCCGGTTCCTCGAGCGCCAGCCCGATCCCTACGCGTATGCGGTGCCGGAAGACGCGCCGATCGGCGCGGAGCTGATCCTGCCGCAGTTGTGCGGCGAGGCTTCATCCCTGCTCGGCGGCGTGGCGTTTCCGCGCCACCCGGCGCTGTTGCCGTTGCGGCAAGCGTGCCTGGTCAAGCTCGGGGCGATGGCGACGTTGCCGAGCGGCCATCCGTTGCTGCACTCCTGGGAAGCCTGGGGGACGTCGCCGACCACTGCATGCCCGGATGACGACGGCAGCATCGGCATCAGTCCGGCGGCCACCGCCGCGTGGCGTGCGCACGCCATGACACTGGGGAGCACGCCGCAGGTCGGGCGCGCCGACGCGTATCTGCAGGCGGCATCGCGGGCGACTCGCAGCGGCATCGAAGGTGTCGTTCCCAATGTCTGGCCGATCAATGTGTTCGAGCCATGCTGGTCGCTGTACACCCTGCATCTGGCCGGGCTGTTCGCGCATCCCGCGCTCGCCGAAGCGGTGCGCGTGATCGTCGCGCAGCTCGACGCCCGCCTGGGCGTGCGCGGTCTGGGCCCGGCCTTGGACTTCGCGGCCGATGGGGACGACACCGCCGTTGCGTTGTGCGTCCTGCGCCTTGCAGGCCGCGACCCGGCGGTCGATGCGTTGCGCCATTTCGAAATCGGCGAGCTCTTCGTCACCTTCCCCGGCGAGCGTAATGCCTCGGTGTCGACCAACATCCATGCCCTGCATGCGTTGCGACTGTTGGGAAAGCCCGCCGCCGGCGCCAGCGCCTACGTCGACGCCAATCGCAACCCGCACGGTCTATGGGACAACGAAAAATGGCACGTTTCTTGGCTGTATCCCACCGCGCATGCGGTCGCTGCGCTGGCGCAAGGCAAGCCCCAGTGGCGCGACGAGCGCGCGCTGGCGGCGCTGCTGCAGGCGCAGCGCGACGACGGCGGCTGGGGCGCCGGTCGCGCGTCCACATTCGAGGAAACGGCTTATGCGCTGTTCGCGTTGCACGTGATGGACGGGAGCGAAGAGCCGGCAGGGCGCCGGCGCATCGCGCAGGCGGTGGCGCGTGCGCTGGAATGGATGCTCGTCCGCCATGCGGCGCATGCATTGCCGCGGACGCCGCTGTGGATCGGCAAGGAACTGTATTGCCCCACCCGGGTCGTGCGCGTGGCCGAACTCGCCGGGTTGTGGCTGGCGCTTGGTTGGGGGCGGCGCGTCGTAGCCGAGGGAGCAGGAGCGGCGCCATGATCCAGACCGAACAGGCGCTGCAGCAGGTGCTGGAATGGGGGCGTTCCCTGACCGGGTTCGACGACGAGCATGCCGTTGAGGCGGTCAGGGGCGGCCAGTACATCCTGCAGCGCATCCACCCGAGCCTGCGCGACACCAGCGCCCGCACCGGCCGCGATCCGCAGGACGAAACGCTGATCGTGGCGTTCTATCGCGAACTGGCGCTGCTGTTCTGGCTCGACGATTGCAACGACCTTGGCCTGATCGCGCCGGAGCAGCTCGCCGCGGTGGAGCAGGCGCTGGCGCAGGGCGTGCCGTGCGCGCTCCCCGGATTCGAGGGCTGCGCTGTGCTGCGCGCTTCGCTGGCCGCGCTCGCCTACGATCGTCGCGACTATGCTCGGCTTCTCGATGATACCCGGTGCTACTGCGCGGCGCTGCGCGCCGGACACGCGCAGGCGGCAGGGGCGGAACGCTGGTCCTACGCCGAGTACCTGCACAACGGCATCGATTCGATCGCCTACGCGAACGTGTTCTGTTGCCTGTCGTTGCTGTGGGGGCTGGACATGGCGACCTTGCGCGCGCGTCCGGCGTTTCGCCAGGTCCTGCGGCTCATCTCCGCGATAGGGCGCCTGCAGAACGATCTGCATGGACGCGACAAGGACAGGTCGGCCGGCGAGGCCGACAACGCGGCGATCCTGCTGCTGCAGCGCTATCCGGCTCTGCCTGTGGTGGAGTTCCTCAACGACGAGCTGGCCGGCCATACGCGCATGCTGCACCGGGTGATGGCGGAAGAACGCTTTCCCGCGCCGTGGGGACCGTTGATCGAGGCCATGGCGGCCATCCGCGCGCAGTACTACCAGACCTCGACCAGCCGCTACCGCAGCGACGCTGCGGGGGAAAGCCAGCGTGCGCCGGCCTGAACGCGCGGGAGGCGGCGGCGAGCCCGCGCTGCCGGCGGTCCGATCCGACGCAACGCCGTCGCCCGATGGGACGGATGAAGCGAGCATGAGCGACACCGCCCTGAGCCGGCGCAAGGACGACCATCTGGACATCGTGCTGGATCGGCGGACGGCGCCGGCCACGGGCGCCGCCGGCTGGGAGTACATCCGTTTCGAACACTGCGCATTGCCCGAGTTGGACCTGACGCAGATCGACCTGCGCGCCTCGCTGCTGGGCAAGACCATGCGCGCGCCGCTGCTGATCAGCTCCATGACCGGCGGCATGCCACGCGCCGAGGCCATCAACCGGCATCTGAGCGAGGCAGCGCAAGCCTTGGGGATCGCCATGTGCGTCGGTTCGCAGCGCGTGAGCCTGCAATCCCGCAACTCCCTGGGGCTGACGCACGCGCTGCGCCGCCTGGCCCCAGACATTCCCTTGCTGGCCAATATCGGCGCCGGGCAACTGCGCGAGGCCGACGGCCTGGACCTGGCGCGCCGGGCGGTGGATGCGCTGGAGGCCGACGGACTCATCGTCCATCTCAATCCACTGCAGGAAGCGGTACAGCCGGAGGGCGACCGCGACTGGCGCGGCGTCCTGGCGCAGATCGCTCGCGCCGCGCGCAGCGTGGGCGTGCCGATCGTGGCCAAGGAAGTGGGGGCAGGCCTGTCCGCCTCGGCGGCCTGTGCGCTCGTCGAGGCGGGCGTGGTGGTGATCGATGTCGCCGGCGCCGGCGGCACCAGTTGGGCCGCGGTGGAGGGCGACCGCGCCCGCGATGCCGCCGACCGTGCAGTGGCGATGGCGTTCGCCGATTGGGGGATTCCGACCCCGGCCAGCATGCAGGCGGTACGTCGGGCGCTGCCAACGGTGAAGCTGATCGCGTCGGGCGGGATCCGCGACGGCGTCGACGTGGCCAAGGCCATCCGCCTGGGCGCGGACATCGCCGGGCAGGCGGCCGGCGTGCTGCGCGCGGCGACGGTGTCCACCGAGGCGGTTGTCGCGCATTTCGAGATCGTCATCCGCCAGTTGGCCGTCGCCTGCTTCTGCACCGGCTCGGCTGATCTGGCGGCGTTGCGTCAGGCGCGCTTGTTGCCCTCGGCGCATCTGCCCGCCGGTTGATGCCGGCGTCGCCCGCACCTGGCGGCGAGCGCCTAGGCTAGCAGGCTGCTGAAATAACGCCACGATAGACTACTGATCCACCTTAGCGAGGCGGTTCGATGCAAGGGAGCGACGTGTTCATGGAGCAGCTGTCCACGATGAAGCGGTGGAGGGTCAGTCTTCTCTCGCTCTCCACGGTGACGTCAATGATGAAGTTGCCAGGCGATGAGAACGTGCAATTATGCTATGCTCCCAAAGCACAAGATGCGCAGAGCTCTGCAGGCAAGCGGTCTGTAGACTGACGTTCCAGTCTGCCCTTTTATGCGACTTATGCGACTTATGCGACTTTGACCCGTAGCAGCTAAGTTAAAATGTCCGGATCTGGCAAAGTAGGAATGTCGCTCCTGCTCGTGTTGCCAATCTCTCGCCTTCGACAGCACGGGAGATTTGCAGGTTTGGGACGCTTCCTCCTCACGGCAACCGCCGGCCCAAAAGGCAATGAACTTACGGCATCCTGGTCAATCGTTCGGTTTGTAGGAGAGTGCCTCGATGCCTTTGCCAAAACCCGGCGCGGTTCAAGTATTTGATTGCAAATCTCCTCGAGTGTGGACGTTGCAAACATTTAAGAAGCCTTTTCTAAAGAACGCTAAATTTACCGGTTCTCAATATCGATAAGCGGAATTCATCGAATCAATAGGGTTACCGCTCAAGAGCTGGCCGCCACTGCTGCGGATAACAGCACATGCGGCATTCAAGCCCGTTTGTACCGCGCCCTCGACCCACCCGCCGGTAAAGGAGCATCCACATCCTGCGAGATACAAGCCCGTGTCTTCTTCCGGTCTTTTTGCGGTAGCGAATTGAAAAAATAACCGTTCTGAATAGATGTCTTCACCAGGATAATTGAGCTTGAAGGCACCTACTGAATATGGATCCATCAGCCAATCGTGCTGCAGGACATGACGTTCATAGTCACCGTTAGCCGGGACTAGATGACGGGCGAAATCAGGGGAAATGGTGGCCAGATCATCGACCAGACGCTGGCACCGTTCCTTTTTGTCCAGAATGGAAAGCATTTTGTTAGCATCATCTTCCCATGTATAACTTAACAGCACCACGCCCTTACCATCCGGATCATCTGGCTGATAGTCTAGGCAGTAAACCGCTCTGGCAAGGCCATCTGACAAGATGGTTGTCGGCGAGCCCTTTTTTAACCAGAACTTGTTTTCCGTCAGCATAAACAGCTTGGAAGAGCCGGTAAGGTGAGTTTCTCTGACCGCTCGCAAAACTTCGTTAGTAAGAAAGGTTCCATCCGCCGTGAGACGATGGGCCAGCTCCATAGCTCGATTGCTGGTAGTGACGATGACGCGGTCAAAAGGCACGACCTGCCCTCCTGCGCATGTCACGAGAATCTGACCGCCCTGTTTGTAAATACGGCTTACATGACCGTAGCGGACACGCTGCCGCAAACTCACACCGTTAAGCTCCTGTTCAGCCAACCGTTTCACCAACAGGGAGATCCCTCCCATAATCAGGCGCTGATCGTCCTCGTACCCGTTAATTACTAGACGCAGCATCTCAGTAAACGCGGCTTGGTACACAGGTAAAAAGCCTCCAGATCCAATCCCCAGCGATCCGAAAAGCTCAAAATCTTCCGGCCTTTTCCAAGGTACGCGCCCTGGTGGCTGCGGTCCGGTAAAGATGGTGACGAGGGCCGAATAGAAGGAGATGTCGCGAAACGAATCTAGCCAGGCCTGCCATGCGTCACGAGCTTGGTCAAAGCGATGCGACCGAAGCAAAGTTGTGATCTTCGCCGGTGCGGGCAGTTGAATCCCTTCGTGCACGTAACCGTCGCTTATCAAAGCCTGCCATCCTTGATGAACGCGTCTGAACAGTGGCGGCGGAGACTCGCCGGCCTGCCATAAATGACGCGCACCTCGATAGTGCACCTCGGTATCCACGATGCCCGGATCGGGGAAGGAAGCTGCGGTATCTATCCTCAATTTGTCCAGATAATGGAACAGGCAGGTTGCGCTGGAAGGAAAGCGCATAGCGCCCATCTCGGCAATGAGATGCGGTTCGCGCGGGTCGAAGATTTGTGACCAAGCCCGCCCACCCATACGATCCCGCGCCTCAAATAGCACGATGTCCGTTATTCCGGCGCGCAAAAGTTCAGTCGCCGCCACCAAGCCACTGATGCCGGCGCCCACAATGCCAACCCGCGGGCGCCGGCTGTTTTGAGCAAAGCTCCCAATACCACCTTCAGACTCGCTCAATCGCAAGAACGGTCCATAATCATACAGAAGATCGATACTCGGCAATGAATTTCTTGCGATGGTATTGTTCAGCATACCGCTCTCCGGTGATAGCTATATTTCTTGAGATCTAGTGTGGCCGCCCTCAGAATGCCTCCCCCGTTAAATTGGAACGCTGGCCACAGCATAACAATTGCTGCTCACCGGAGGCGCAATTAACGGTGTGTATTAGCAGAGCTTGCCAGCTTCTGTACTTAGTAATAACAATTACTGCAAACGCATCTCGCTAATCGACGATTGACGCAAGTTTATTTGGATGAGAATGGATTTCTCAGCCGAAATACATCGCGTTCCTCTCATATTGGGAAGTCGCTCTCCTGCCACCGAGCATGTTCCAAAGACTCGCGCGCGATATCTTCTATTAGTGCTTGCTAACGATCAATATTATCTATTTCTTTCTATCACTCAATTCCCACTCATTGAATTAATATTACGTTTCATATGTAATATAATACTCTTCCTCACTGATCAGAACCCATTTGTCCATTCTCTTCGGCCGATGGACATGATGCGCCAAGGCTGGTTTTCGAGCTTGCGCCAAGCATCGCAGCAATGGGCGACGATATCGTCATAGGATTTGAAGATGCGGTTCGACAGCCAGTTTTCGCGCATGACGAGCCAGAGGTTTTCGACCGGGTTGAGCTCCGGTGATTTCGGCGGCAGTGGCAGGATGGTGATATTCGTGGGCACGACGCCTGGCGTCCTTTCCGGCAAGCAGCCTTTGGTTGCTTCCATCGACGGCTATATCACTTTGGGGGGCGAGGATGAGGCAGCTGACTACGTCGACGAAAACGGCCAGGCCTGGCAGGCCACGCCCGGTGCAGTCGCGTGGGTGGCGGAGGTTACCAGAAAGCTGAAACCACGACGACGGCGTAACTGACCGCCGGAACCGATGGGCGTGTTCTAATTTGGGTATACCCGGCCTGAACACCCGCCATGAACACGTCGCAACCGGAAAGCCTGTTTTGGGCTCAATCGTCGTTATGAACAGAGCATCGCGCCGGCACACCCAAAATGAACAGCTTGCATGACCCGCATTGGATACGCCCGCACCTCCACCACCGACCAGAACCTCGCCGGGCAGATCGCCGCGCTCAAGGCCGCCGGCTGCGAGGTCATTCGCGAGGAGCAGAAGAGCGGCTCTACCCTGGAAGGCCGTCCGCAACTCAACACCATTCTCGACTTCATTCATGCTGGCGAGACGCTTGTCGTCACCCGGATTGACCGCCTGGCCAGATCGCTGCGCGACCTGCAGATGATCGTGGACAAGCTCAAGACGAACGGCGCGCATCTCTCCGCGACAGAACAACCTGTCGATACGTCGACCGCCGCCGGTAAGGCCTTCTTTGACATGCTTGGTGTCTTTGCCGAGTTCGAGACCAATCTGCGGCGCGAGCGCCAGGCGGAGGGAATCGCTGCCGCCAAGAAGCGCGGCACATACAAGGGCCGGCCGCCGAAAATCGACCGCGACGCGATCCAGCAAAGGCTTAAACAGGGTCAGGGCCCAACAAATCGCCCGCGATCTCGGCGTCTCACGCGGTACTGTCTATCAGGTGAGGAAGGGCAAATGACGAAGGGCAGGCTCATAACCCGTCTGACGCCAGCGACATGCGAAGAGATCCAGACCCGCATGCTCGAAGTCTGCCAGAAGATCGCTGAGGACCATGGCCTGGTCATCGAGGGCGCCGGATGGCACGGCACGGATACCGGCTTCTTCTTCGAGCCCGTGTTCCGCGTCAGCATTCCCGCTTCCGACGGCACCGCATTCAATCTCGAAAAAGACAGGTTCGAGTTCTTGGCAGAGCAATTCGGATTGGCCCCTTCGGACTTCGGACGCGAGTTCCGCACCGGAAGCGAACGGTTCCGGATCACCGGCATCGATCCAAAGCGGCCACGCTACCCGATCTCCGCTGAGCGAATTCCCGACCGCAGAGGGTTCAAATTTGCCGCCGAAAACGTCGCCATGCTCCTCCAAGCCAAGGAGAACAAGCCGTGACGTTCTCGGATTATTCCGCAAGTTGGCCAAAATCGCATATGTGGGGTCAGAACAAGAGCTGCTCAAAATCGTACGCTAAGGGCGAACGAGCATGAACTGAGCTTGCTTGGTCTCACGATTGCCGGGGCGCGACGTCTGATCCCAGTGGATAACCGTCGCAGCAGAATAGCTGCTGTTTCCACATCCAGTCTGCTCGGCAACATTCAGCGGCAGTTGGTGTTGTGTGCGGAGTTGAGCAGTGGCCAGGCGCAAGATTCTCAAAGCTCCGGATCGACGGGAGCTTTTCGATATTCCGGCTGATGAGGACAGCCTGATCCGACACTATTCATTGTCCGCGGCTGATC
>NZ_JBVVQF010000034.1:0-47843 GCF_055811815.1 Mesorhizobium sp. WSM4836 | reverse complement strand
AACGATGTGTTCCATGGCGCCGGCGGCCACACGATGATCGGCTATGGCGGCAATGACACCTATTATGTCGATGATGTGCGCGACAAGGAGATCGAGGCGGCGGGTGGCGGTACCGACAAAGCACTCGCGTCGGTCAGCCATGCGCTTGCCGCCGGCTCCGAGATCGAACTTCTCGCCACCAACAGCCCGTCCGGCACGACGGCAATTAACCTGACCGGCAATGCGTTCGCCCAGACCATCCAGGGCAATGCCGGCGCCAATGTCCTCAACGGCCTTGGCGGCGCCGACACGATGAGCGGCTATGGTGGCAACGACACCTACTATGTCGATCATGCCGGTGACAAGGTCATCGAGGCGGTGGGCGGCGGCTCCGACAGGGTGATCACTTCGGTGAGCCATGCGCTTGCGACGGGCTCCCAAATCGAGCTTCTCGCTGTAAGGTATCCGTCCGGCACGACGGCAATGAATCTCAGCGGGAACGAGTTCGCTCAGACTATCCAGGGCAACGCCGGCGACAACATTATCAAGGGCGGCGGCGGTGCCGATACAATGATCGGCTATGGCGGTAACGACATCTACTATGTCGACAATGCCGGCGACAAGGTGATTGAGGCGGCGGTCCCCGGCCACGACAGGGTACTCGCTTCGGTAAGCTATGCACTTTCAGCGGGCTCGTCGATCGGGCTCCTCGCGACCACAAGCCCGTCGGGCACGACGGCAATCAACCTCACCGGCAACGAAATCGGCCAGACCATTCAGGGCAATGCCGGCGCCAATGTTATAAAAGGCGGCGGCGGTGCCGACATCTTGACCGGTAGCGGAGGCAACGATGCCTTCGTTTTCAATACCGCCCTTGGAGCCGGCAATATCGACAGGGTCACTGACTTCAACAAGTCCCAGGACAAGATCCATCTCGACAACGCCGTTTTTGCCGGGCTTAAGTTGGGAGGGCTTTCATCCGACGCTTTCTTCGCTGGTACGGCTGCGCATGACAGCTCCGACCACATTATCTACAACAGCTCAACCGGGGCGCTGTCTTTCGACAGCGACGGGACCGGTGGCGCACATCAAATACAGTTCGCCACTCTCTCTCCAGGTCTGTCGCTTACGGCAGGTTCGTTCCTTGTGATCTGAGCGACCCGGAACGGCGGACCTTCGAGAGCGGGTCCGCCGCTCTGTCTTTCTTCAAGCACCGGATTTTTCCAAAGCGAGGAGCCCATTCGGGCTGGTGCTCAACCTTTCGTCACCCAGCGGATTCGCTGGCAGGGCATCATTGAAGAGTGGCTTGAATCTGCCCGCCACCGAGTTTGCTCGGCGCGGTTCGCGACCCGCTTCCGTGTTTTGAACGGCGAGTGCATCTGAGTGAAATAGAAGCTCATCGCACGGTGCATGACGGCGAAGCAAAACGGCTTCGCGAGTAATCGGGTATGCACTTTCTCGTCTCTGCTCTTATTCGATTCTTGTCGGCAACGAACGGCCAGATCCCATCTGACCCCGGCATCCCCAGCCCACTATCAGGTCCGCTGGCGCAATAGCGGCCATAGCTCCACAAACCGCCCCTTCGCAGATCAGGATAGACAAATCGGGAATGCCATTACTTGAGCGCGAGAGCAGGAACCAGGCACCGCGAACCCGGCAGTCATTCGGCAGTTATCCCTCGCTCGTAAACGTCGGCCGAACAGTTTTGATGTCGCTCAAAGTCTTCCTCATGGGCGAGTGCGGCAGGCGCTCCAACTGGGGACCGCCCCTATTCTCACCTTGAGCGGCTTCCTACATCGACTTGATCTCGATCACGGAGATCTGCCGACCGGTATAAGATGATGAGCGCGCAGACGCCTACGAATTGTCTACAACTAATTGCTTGCGGCAGTGAGACCGCGGAGCGGCTTGGCTCTTAGAGCTAACGTCTGTCTGATTTTCATCTTGTAGGTAAATTTATAAATCAAAAACAAGCAAAGAATGTAAATGCCCCGTAATTCAAATGTCATAATTCGAAAAGCTACAGCTGTTTCGAAATAAAGTCGCGATTATGTCTGGATTGTGACCTAATAAGAGCGATAAGTTTATTGTATAAATCCAGTTTTATCAAAATAAGCCACAATGCATGCAGCATTCCTACAAACGCTCAATGATTTTATCAACGGGTGTCTTTATGTGATTTGGCGCTAATATATACACCCTCTAGTAGGTAGGCCTCGGGCGCTATCGAACGAGAAAAAGGAATATTGGATGGCAACTCTGCACTACACCTCGGGTGGTTCCGCCACCGAAATCGCAACCGCCGGCTTCAATCTGGCCGACGTTCAATATGCTAGCCAGGTCACCGCATTGCCGGATGGCATGAAGGGTCTGGTGTATCTCAATGAGCATGAGGGCGTAACCTCATCCTTCATCGAGAAAATGACCCCCTTCCTTGGCAATCCGAACGTGTTCGGGTTCTATTTGGTTGACGAACCCGATCCCACCGGCAGGTGGGGCACCTACGCAACCGCTGAGAACCTGAAGGCGGAATCCGACTGGATCCATGAGCATTTTCCAGGCGCCAAGACGTTCATCACCATGATGAATATGGGATCCCCGACCAATCCGGATTTTACGAACACCTACAATCCAGCCAACACGCATATCGACTATTTCGGAATAGACCCCTATCCGGTGCGCACGGGAACGGACACGGTCGATTACGACATGATCGATCGAGCCGTGGCTGCAGCGGTGAAGTCGGGCATCCCGGCTAACAACCTTGTTCCGGTCTATCAAGCCTTTGGCGGTGGTAACTGGGAGACTTCCGATGGCGGAAGACATGTCATGCCCACCGCCGAACAGATGCAAACCATGATGGATCATTGGGCCGCATTGGTTCCGTCACCCGGCTTCGACTACACCTATAAATGGGGAACGCAGAACGGCGACACCGCGCTTGAAAGCTCCTCCGAGCTGCAAGCCGTTTTCCGGGAGCACAACCTCACTGCCACCGGAGCCGAACCTTCCGACACCACGAGCGACGGCAGCGCTGCCGCGACACCCCCTTCCGACGCCGCCACCAGCGATAGTTCGACTGTGACTGCCCCTTCCCATGACGCCACCGGCGACAGCACTTCAACTGCGACTGCCCCTTCCCACCCCACCAGCGACGGCAGTTCGACTCCGACCGCCGCTTCCGACACCGCCGCCGGCGATACCAGCTCGACTGCCACCGCCCCTTCCGAAGCCGCAACGGGTGATAGCAGTTCCACTGCAACTGTGCCTTCCGGCGCAACCGCTGCCAGTAGCTCTGCTGTGGCCGCCTCCGACCCCACGACCAGCCATGGCGCTGCTACTGCGACTGCTACCGCCATCGCCCCTTCCGACGCCAGCACTAGCGATAGTAATTCTACTGGAGCTGCGACTTCCCACCGCACGACCAGTCACGGAAAACCGACCAGTGATGCCTCCCATACAAGTGTAAGCACCGACAAAATGGCGGACCATAGCGGCAACGACACCTCCCATGCCGACACTGGCGGCAACAAGATGGACGATTTGGGCAGCGGCGTTGACCGGGTGCTGGCTGCGTTGAGCCATGCTCTTTCGGCCGGCTCGGAGTTTCTCGCCACCAACAACCACTCCGACAGAACTGCCACCAACTTGATCGGCCACGGGTTTGCCCAGACCGTCCAGGGCGATGAAAATGTCGGCTCCCAGGCAAGAAACGGCGCCGCCGCCGAGATCATGTCCGGCCAGCACCGAGGCAACGATGCCTTCGATTTCAGCAAGCTCCATGAAAAACTCCACCTCGATCACGCCGCTCTTGCCGAGCTCAAGTCGGGAGGGCATTCATCACACGCCACCTCTGCTGGTACGGCCACCGATGATGGTTCCCACCACATCGTCTTTGACAGCTCAACCGGGTCGCTCTCTATCGACGGCGACGCGGTCGGCGGCGCAGCTCAAGCGCAGCTCGCCATCCATTTTCCGTGGCAGCACCACTCTTTGATCTGAAAACCGGAGCGGCGGACCTTCGACTCGGGTCGTATCCGCCGCTGCGTCTTTGTTCAATTGCGCCACGGAAGCTTGATCAAGGACGATGCGATATCGGCCGACATCCGACGGATCGAAGTTGGCCGCATTTCGCCAAATGCGAATTTCGGATTCGCCACACCCTAAGTTAAGCAGTCTCGGCAATTTTCAGCACGGAATCGATCTCGGCCATCACCGCTGCCGGCAGCCGCCCTTTTTCCAGCGCGCCGAGATTGTCCTCGACCTGCTCGGGCCGCGTGAAGCCGGGAACAGGTAGGGCGATTGCCGACTTGGCGAGGATCCAGCCGAGCGCGCCCTGTGCAAGCGTGCGTCCGCCCGAGGTGAGCAGGTCGCGGATTGCCGAGAACCTTGACAGATAGTGCGGGTTGGCGGCGCCATCCCTGAAAAACACCATCCATTCGGCATTCCCGCCGCGCACGTCTTCGGTGGGCAGCCGCATGGCCGGCGTGTATTTGCCGGTGAGCAGCCCCATTGCCAGCGGCAGCGGCTGAACGAGACGAGGTTCTCGCGCGCCGCAACGGCCATCAGCTCGTTCGCCGGGGTAAACACATTGAAGTCGTTTTCTACGGCGACAAACCCCTCGCGCGGCGCGTAGGCGGCAAGCCGTTCGCGGTGATCGGTGCTCCAGCCGAAGCCGCCGATCTTGCCCTCCTGGCGCAACAGGCTGAGCGTATCGAACACCTCGCCGGCGCGCTCGATCGGATACTCGTTGATATGTAGCAGCACGACGTCGATACAATCGCGCTGCAGGCGCTGCCGCGAATTGTCGATCGATGTCCGGATCGCCGCGGCGGAGGCATCCTCGGGTGCGATCCTGCGCGTTTCGGGATCGCCGAAATAGCCGACCTTGGTGACGATGACGGCTTCGTCCTTACCCTTCAGCGCCCTTCCGAGGATCAGTTCGGCATTGCCGGCGCCATAGGCGGCAGCCGTGTCGAACACCCGCGCGCCGATCTCATAAGCCATCGCCAGCGCGGCTTGCGACCTGATGTCGTCGACCTCGCCATAGATTGTCGCCGTGTCACGCCAGCGCGCGGGGCCACCCGCCGCCCAGGTGCCGATGCCGATGCGCGGTACCGAGCGGCCATCCCAAAGCTCAATCATCTGCATGCCCGGTTCCTCAACGACGCAAGCTGGCGTGGCGGGCACGTTCGCGGATCTCTTCGCGAGAAATGCCGGCATCCGCCAGTGTGCTGTCCCGGGCTTGCCTCAAGCTCGCAAGCGTCTGACGATAGGCGATCCAGCGCGCGAAGCGGTATCGAAGTTCATCCAACATGATCGTCTCCTTTGGCGCGCAGAATGCCCGCGCGCTCGGTTGGTCGAAAGTGCAAAACATCTGCGCCAATCGCATGCGCGATCGAAGGGGTTGCGGTCGCTTCTTGGCCAGCCGAGGCACTTGTCCCTATCCGCCAGGCAGGGCTGTCCAACGCCTCCAACGCCTGCATACTTGCGGGTGATGCCCGCTTCGCGCTACAGCCACGGTCGCAAGGAGTTTTTCATTTCTGCAAAATGGATATCGGCTGGGACGATCTCAGGTTGTTTCTCGACGTTGCGCGGCTGGGTGGCTTGAGCGCAGCGACGGGAACCACGCGCCTCAGCGCAGCCACGCTTGGACGACGCGTCACCGCGCTCGAAAAGCAGATCGGCGAACCTCTGTTCGTGCGACAGCAGACCGGCTATCGGCTGACCCCGGTCGGCGAAGAACTGCTGCGGCGCGCCGAAGACGTCGAGGCGGCAATGCAGTCGCTGACCCGCTGGCGCGAGGGAAACCTGCCCGACCGCATTGTCCGCGTCTCGGCCGGGCCATGGACCTCAGCCTTCGTTTCCGCTCATATCGGCGAGATCTGGACGGTCGATGATGGTATAAGGGTGGAACTCGTGACCACCACCGACCGGGTCGACATCGGCCGCCGTGCCGCCGACATCGGCATCCGCAGCGAGCGTCCGACGGAGCAGTGGCTGGCCGGCCGTCTGAGCGGCAAGGTCGCCCATGCCATTTATTCCGGACGTCACCTGATCAACGGCATCGCCGCCGGGTTGTTCGTCGGCGTCACCGGCGAAGGCGCAAACATTGCCTCGGCGCGCTGGCTGCAAGCCCATCACGGCGATCGCATCGCCGTACGCGGCAACAACACCCATTCGGTGCGCGAACTGGTGGCCGCCGGCGCCGGCCTTTCGATCTTTCCGTGCTTCGTCGGTGACAGCGATCCGCGGCTGGTTCGCGTCGCTCAGCCTATCCCCGAACTCGAAACCGACCAATGGATCGTCACCCATCACGAGGAACGTCACTCCCCGCCGGTACGGAAAGTCGCCGACCGGATCGCCGCCTTGATGCGGGCGCACCAGCCGCTGTTTCGCGGCGAGACGCCGATCCGGTAAGCCGCAGGCGTCCATCGGCCGCCGGCGGATCAAGAATCAGACACTTCGGTGGGCCCGACGATGTGCCGCTTCCGTTGAGGACGCCGGAGTGCGGCGCTGCTCGTCGACGGGCTCGCTCGATCCAATGCAAGTAATCATTGCGGCTGATAGGGAGGCCGTTGCTTGAAAGCAGGCATCAGATTTGCGGCCTCGAACTCTGCACGCAAACTGTCGGGCATTTTAGCCAACGGACGTTTCAGCAAATCACGTCTCCGCCATTCGCATCCTGATGCTGGAATAGACCACAAGTCAGCCCTCGCTCCTGCGAGACCGCAGCCGGCCTGGCGATAGCCCTTTCAATCGGGTCACGACGCGATTCATATGAGCTTGGTGAGTGAAACCCGCGTGCTGAGCAATCTCGGCCAGCGGCCGATCGCTATTTTCCAAAAACTCGACCGCGCGATCAACGCGGCGGCGTAAAATGAATTGATGTACCGGCAATTGCGTGGCCTCGCGAAAGGCGGCGGTGAAGGCACGTCGCGGCATTCCCGCGATTCCGGCAAGATGGTCGATCGAGACCCCCTTTTCCAGATCGCCGTCAATCGCAGCGAGCACCTGGTCGAACCGCTGCGAAGTTAGGACCGGAGACTTCTGCCGCCGCTGGCGCGCATGCCCGAGACGGAGCAGGTTCGCGAAAACCAGGCCCAGCGTCCATTCGCGGACGACGGCGTTCGCTGGCGCGTCGCCTTCGAGGCGTCGGCACAACTCCGCCACCAGCGAATCGCGTATCGGTCGATCGGTCAGGATCACCAGATCGTCGAGGGTCCCGGCTGCGGATACCAGGAGCCTTGACGCCAGCGCGGAGTCAACAGTGATCATCGTCAGCTCGCGCGGCTCCTCGATCTTGAACCGCGTGGCACGCTCGGGAAGACTGAGCAGCAGGTCGCCGGGGCGGGTGAAGACGCGCCGCAGCCCGCGGCCAAGATCGATCTCTGCATAGGATGAACCGCTGCGGATCACACGCAGCTGAACGACTCCGGCCGGCGGATGGCGATAGTCGCCGGTAGGAAAGAACAACCTCTTTGCACTTGCCGCGGTCACCATCGTTGCACCGGGCGTCCGGACCCAAGTTCCTCCAGGAGTTCAATGATCGATCGCAGCATCCTCAATCCTTGACGCCTACTCCTTTGCCCGTTCGACTGGTCCACCAGGCGCATCATTTGCCAGGGCAGTCAGTTCACCAATCCGGGGCACAAAGATCTTGTGCAGTGTCTGGGTCATAATGGTCATTTCACGCTGAATTTGCAGTTCCTGTGCGGCGGGAAACAATGTGTCCTGCAAGAAGAGTTCCAGGCCTGCCTTGTCGTCCCATATCTCGATGATGCGATAGCCGTCGTCGGTGGCATGCGCGATGTGCCGATAGATGCCGCCAGCGGGCCGTTGCTCCACCCCGATCCGATCGAGGATGCGGCCATAATCTTCGGCCGTCAGGCCGGCAATATCAAGTGTCGTCACTACGGCCATGGTTCATCCTCGCTGCTGATAGTTGTTGTTTGACGTGGGGCCCTTGGACAGACCCCGGATTCTATTGGGCCGATGTCGTTTGGCATCGCCGTCCTGACGGCGAGTTTGACTCCCGAATTTCACCGACAGGAGCGGCCTTTGGTCCTCAGCCACCGAGCGCCTCGATGACAAGACGGGCGGTCGCCGCTCCGGAGAAGTTCTGCTGGCCGGTGATCAAATTGCCGTCGCGCACGGCAAAATCGCGCCACAGCCCGGCCTGAACATAGTTCGCGCCGAGCGCACGCATCTCATCCTCGATCCGCCATGGCATCAAATGCGTACCGTGCGGCAGCGCGCCCATCTCCCAGACGGCATTGTCGGCGAAGTCTTCCTCGACATTGGCGAAACCGGTAACAGTACGCCCTTTGGCCAGCAGCTCGCCGGTTGAGAGGCGCGCGTAGCGCAGCAGCGCGACGCCATGACACAAGGCGGCCGCGACCTTGCCGGCAGCGAAAAAGGCGACGAACAGCCGCTGCAACTCAGTTGCGCCTTCGAAAGTGAACATCGGCGCTTGGCCGCCAGCGACGACGATCGCGTCGAACGCCTCGACCGACAGCTCTGCGATGGGCCGGGTCGTCTCCACCAGCGCCGCCAATTTCGGCGTCAACAGGAAACCGAGCGAGATCAGATCCGTATCCGAATAGCCGGACGGATCACGCGGGTCGCTCAACGCATCCGCCTCGCATTTGCCGCCCTCAGGCGAGAAGATCGCCACTTCGTATCCGCGCTCGGTGAAGGCGAGCCAGGGATGAGTCAACTCGCTCCACCAAAACCCGACCGGCCAGCCTGTGGTTGTTGACACAGCCGGGTTTGAAAGGACAATCGCGACCCGCTTTGGATGCAGCGGGTCGAGCGGGTTGGGATCGCGGACAGACATGCGTGATATCAGGCCGGAATGGGAGCGTTTGGGCGCAAAAACGCGTCCTCGACCAGCGGCGGCAGCTCCTCCAACCTGGGCGCGAAGATGTTGTAGAGCGGTTCGATCGTCACCTTCATCTCTCGGTTCAAGCCGATCGCCGCCGCCGCCGGCGCCAATCGCGCCTGCATGAATGCCTCGAATCCCTCGCGATGATCCCACACCTCTATGACGCGATAGCCGCCCTCAATCGGTGCGGTCAAATGCAGATAGATCCCCGGTTCGGGTCGGAGCTCTACGCCCATTTTATCAAGGATTGCGCGGTACTCCTTCGGTGTGATTCCGAGGACGTCGATCGTAGTGACATAAGCCATGATTGATCCTTATTCTTGGCGGTAGCAGGCACTCGGTCAGACGAGATTTGCCCAAATCGTCTTGTATTGGGTGTAGCTTTCCCACGCCTCCCGGCCCTGCTCGCGGCCATAGCCGCTCATCTTGAAGCCGCCGAACGGCGCATTAGGATGGTATTTGTGCCAGCAGTTCAGCCACACCGTGCCTGCCTTGATCCGGTCGGCGAGCCGCAAGGCGCGGCCGAGATCGCCCGTCTGGATGCCCGAGGCGAGCCCGTAGCTCGTATCGTTGGCGACCCGGATCGCGTCCTCCTCGTTGTCGAATGGAATCACCGGCAGGACGGGGCCGAAAATCTCTTCGCGCGATATCCTTAGGTCGTTGGTCGCATCGGCGAAGATGGTCGGCTCGATGAAGAGGCCCTTGCCGTTGACCTGGCGGGTGCCGCCGCCCGCGGTCAGTCGCGCGGTGCGCTTGCCCTCTTCAACATAGCTCAAGACCTTGTCATACTCGCCGCGCGACGCGATCGGCCCGATCATCGTCGCAGGGTCCAGCGGATCGCCGAGCGTCGCCGACTTCGCCATGGCGCTCAGCTTCTCGACGACCTCGTCATAGCAGGCGCGTTCGACCAGCAGGCGCGATCCGGCCACGCAGACTTCGCCCTTGTTCCAGAAGATGCCCCAGAAGGCTGCCTGTATCGCGGCATCGATATCGGCATCGGCGAAGACGATATTGGGACTCTTGCCGCCGAGCTCCATGGTCAGGTGTTTCATCGTCCCGGCACCGTTGCGCATGATGCCCTGGCCGACGGCGGTCGACCCGGTAAAGGCGATCTTGTCGACGCGGGCATCGTTGACCAGCGCGTCGCCGATGGCGCCGCCCGGGCCGGTGACGAGATTGTAGACGCCTGGCGGCGCGCCCGCGTCGAGGATCACCTGCGCCAAGGCAAGGGCCGTCAGGGGCGTGTCGGTCGCAGGCTTGTGAACGACCGTGTTACCCGCCGCGAGTGCCGGCGCGATTTTCGAACAGGACAGCGCGAGGGGAAAATTGAACGGGGTGATCGCAGCGACCACGCCGAGCGGCTCGCGCCGCGTCAGGATCCTGATATTTGGTTCGTAGCTGGTACGATAGGCGCCGTCCATCGCGCTCATGGCGAGCCCGCCATGAAAGCGGAACAGTCCCGAGCAGTGCGGCATGATGATATCGCGGAAATCGCGATAGGGCATACCCATATCTATCGCCTCGCGCACCGCGAAATCCTCGGCGCGCTCGTCCATCAGATCGGCGATGCGAAACAGGATCTTGGCGCGCTCCTCATGATGCATCCGCGCCCAGGGTCCTTGCTCGAAAGCCCGCTGCGCGGCCGCGACGGCTTCGCTCGTATCGGTGATGCCCGCCTTTGCAACATCGGTGATCGCCGCCTCCGTGGTCGGATCAAAAGTCGTCGAAGTCTCGCCACTGACGGCATCGCGCCATTGGCCATCGATCAGCAGACGTCCTACTGGAATCGCCTTGCGCCGCGCGGGTAGATAATCAGTCATGAACCGGTTCCGTCCCGTCGAATGAGATTGAAGGAAATTGTCGGCCCCATCCCGCGCTGATAGGCGAGCTGGACCAATAGCAGCATCATCGGCTCGATCAGGCGTGAGGCCGTGAGATCGCCGACGTCGACCGGCATTGTCGGTAGATCGGCGAGAAGCCGGCAAACCGCCGCCTTGGCATCTGCGTCATTGCCGGCGACATAGCTCGTCACCGGATCGCCGTTGAGACGCGGATCATCCCTGTCAAGCAATTCGGCAAAGGTCGGAATGCACTTGACGACAAACGCGCCCGGCGCGCGCCTCTGAACCTCCTCGCCTACCGACGTCGTAGTGCCTACCAGCATCGTGGAAAGGTCAGGCGCGACTGCATTGGTATTGTCCCAGACGATCTTGCCGGACAAATCGCCAAGCGCGTCCATCGCCAACTCGAGAGCCGGCCATGGCGTCGCCAGGGCAATTACGTCGGCCCATTTTGCTACCTCGTCAGGGGGACCGAAGCCAACACGGAGGGTTGCCGCGATTGCGCGCAACTTGCCTTCGTCGCGACTGAAGCTGAGGCGAATTTCGTGCCCGGCGAGGCCAAGACGTTTCGCCAAGGCCGTCCCGAGCGAGCCTGGTCCGATGATCGCAACTTTCACAACTGCCTCCCGACACGCGATCGGACTTGCCTAGCACCATTGCAGTCGCGCTTATTTCACGAATTGCCGTTGCACGATCGGGCGCACTCGTCACATGAATCCACGCCAACTGGCATCCGGATCCGCCTTGCGCTCACGCCCTCCCCGAAGGTTGCCCTACTGGGCATGTATGTGTGGGCGACTATGGGGCAGGGTGCCATTTTCTCAGCCGAGGTCCCCAGGCACAAGCCTGCTCACATTGGTTGACGCTAGATTTTGTTTGCCTAATCCGTCAGCGTTGCGATGACTTTTGTGGCATCAGCATAATGCGATTGCCTGAAATCCGGGGAAAGGCCGCCTCAGGGCGGCTTTGCGGACTGGCACGCCCCTTGCTTCGTTGTTCACGTGCAGAGCGTCTAGGGTTCCGGCCGTGTCGATCACGGTGCTGGTCCAAGAGACGCGACCGCTTGAGATGCATTGAGGCATCCGGCGGAACACGGCGGGCCAAAATCCCGGGAGAACCCTGCACGGGTTTGCTGGCGCGAACCTCTCCTGGATGCGCGCTCCGTGAACCCCCAACAGACGTCCGGACGCAATCCGGATCGCAAACAGGGGTACGCAATGCTTCGCAAGCTGGCCGCAATCATCCTAGCCGCATCACTTAGCCTCCCCTTCATCGCAGCCGCGCAAGCGACGCCGAAGAAAGACTTCAAGATCTGCTGGTCGATCTATGTCGGCTGGATGCCGTGGGGCTATCTTTCCGACAGCGGCATCATGAAGAAATGGGCCGACAAATACGGCATCAATGTCGAGATCACTCGCATCAACGACTATGTCGAGAGCATCAACCAGTACACCGCCGGCGGCTTTGACGGCTGTTCGATGACCAACATGGATGCGCTTTCGATCCCGGCCGGTGGCGGTGTCGACACGACGGCCTTGATCGTCGGCGACTTCTCCAACGGCAACGACGCCGTTATCCTCAAAGACAAGGCCGCGCTCAAGGACATTGCCGGCCAGAAGGTCAACCTCGTCGAGCTCTCGGTCTCGCATTATCTGCTGGCGCGCGCACTGGACACGGTCGGGCTCGCCGAGAAGGACATCACGGTGGTGAACACCTCCGACGCCGACATGGTCGCAGCCTACGGCACCAGTGACGTCACGTCCGTCGTCACCTGGAATCCGCTGGTTTCGGAAATCGCCGCCATGCCGGGTGCCCACAAGGTATTCGATTCGACTGAGATTCCCGGTGAGATCATCGACATGATGGTCGTCAACACCGCGACGCTGAAGGACAATCCGGCCTTGGGCAAGGCGCTTGTCGGTGCATGGTATGAAGCCATGGCGCTGATGACCTCGGGCACGCCCGAAGGCAAGGCGGCCAAGGAAGAAATGGCCAAGGCATCGGGTACGGATCTTGCGGGTTTCGACGCTCAGCTTGCATCGACGGCGATGTTCTTCGAGCCGGCCAAGGCGGTCGCATTCACCAATGGCGCCGAACTGCCGAAGACCATGGATCTGGTGCGCAACTTCCTGTTCAGTCACGGCATTCTTGGTACCAACGCGCCGAGCGTTGATGTGATCGGCATGAGCTTCCCCGATGGCTCGATGCTGGGCGACGTCAACAACGTCAAGCTGCGTTTCGATCCGGCCTTTATGGCAGAGGCAGCGGGCGGAACGCTCTGACGCGGGAGCGCGACATGCTAGCTAGAGGAACCGGCATCATGCAGGCCGCGGTAGGCCCCGAAGTCGCGCGCTTGCAGCTTAGCAGGCCGAAAGCGCGGCTTCGCCTCATCAACGCGACGGTCTCGCGCGGCGGAGCGTTGCTGCTTGGGACGCTGCCGTTTGCCGCCGTGGCGATTGTCTATCTCTTCGCTTCGGCGCAAAGGCTGGCGGTCAATCCCAGCGACAAGCTGCTGCCCTCCCCTGCACAGATGTGGTCGGCCTTTTCAGACCTGGCGACAGTGCCGGACAAGCGCTCCGGCGACCTGATCCTGTGGGCCGACACCTATGCCAGCCTGATCAGGCTGTTCGCCGGAGTCGGTATGGCCACGCTGGTGGCGCTCAGCCTCGGCGTCGCCATAGGTTTCATCCCGCGCGTCAGGGCCTTTCTGCTGCCCTTGGTCACAGTTGTCTGCGTCATCCCGCCACTGGCGCTGCTGCCGATCCTGTTCATTGCGCTCGGCCTCGGCGAAACGGCCAAGATCACCTTGATCGCTCTCGGCGTCGCACCGGTAATGGTGCGCGACATCGCCAACCGGGTGATGGAATTGCCGCCGGAGCTCGTCGCCAAGGCACAGACGCTCGGCGGCAACAGCTGGACCATGGTGCTCAGGCTGGTGCTGCCACAGGTCATGCCGCGCCTCATCACGTGTGTACGGCTGGCGCTCGGGCCGGCCTGGCTGTTCCTGATCGCGGCAGAAGCTATCGCCTCCACCGAGGGGCTCGGCTACCGAATCTTCCTCGTTCGCCGGTATCTGTCGATGGACGTCATCCTGCCTTACGTCGCCTGGATCACGCTGCTTGCGGTGATGACCGATTGGCTGCTCGTGAGGCTCTCTCACATCATCTCGCCCTGGGCTCATCCGGTGCGGAGCAGATGAGCCGGATCCTCGTCCATGGGCTGGAGAAGAGCTATGGCGACGCCCGCGTGCTGGAACGGGTCAACGTCTCCGCCGAAGCGGGTGAATTCCTGTCGCTGGTTGGCGCCAGCGGTTGTGGAAAATCGACATTCCTGCGCATCCTGCTTGGCCAGGAACAGCAAAGTGGCGGCGTGGTCGTCGTCGGCGACCAGCCGATCGTGCCAGAGCCGACGCCGCAACGCGGCATCGTCTTTCAGCGCTATTCAGTGTTTCCGCATCTGACCGTCCTCCAGAACCTGCTGCTGGTCGAAGATTTTCGCTCTGGCGGACCGCTCGGCCGCGTCTTCGGCGCCAGGCGCAGAAGCGCCAGGCAAGAGGCCGAAACCATGCTGGAACGCGTGGGCCTCGCCCATGCACGCCACCTCTATCCGGCCTCGCTTTCTGGCGGCATGCAGCAGCGGCTGGCGATCGCGCAGACTTTGCTCGGCCGGCCGCAGATCCTGCTTCTCGACGAGCCGTTCGGCGCACTCGATCCCGGCATTCGCATCGAGATGCATGAGCTGCTTACCGAGCTCTGGACCGAACACGGCATGACCGTCGTCATGGTCACCCACGACATCGGTGAGGCCTTCAAGCTCGGCACCCGTGTGCTCGTCTTCGACAAGGTCCGTCACGACCCCCAGTTCCCGTCCGCCTATGGCGCGACGATCACCTACGATCTGAAGCTCGACCGCAAGCACCGGGCTTCCACACGAGACGTGGCCGAAGTGGCCGCGATGGTCGGGACGACCCGACTGGATAGCGCAATCGCGACGACGGCGTCGTGAAGGAGGTTTTCATGCACAGAGATCGTCCAGAACGCCGGCATCGCCGCGCCGGGCTCACCGACCGCCAGCCACGCCAACGCTTCCACCATCCGAACTTCGAGATCCGCGACATGCAGGGCTGGAAGTCGATCGAGGCGGAAGGGAAGCTGCCCGAGGATGGCTGGCGCAAGGAACAGAAATGGGCACTCGACATGGGCCTGCCCGGATCGGATTCGATCATCGACAAGTCGATCCCGACATTCGCGCGAGGCGAGTTGCCGCATTTCGCCGGCATCAACACCTTCCTCAAGGCGCCCTATGTCGAGAACGTCCGCGATGTCGGCAGGTATGACGCTGCCGTCATGGGCATTCCTTTCGACAGCGGCACCACCTACCGGCCCGGAACCCGCTTCGGGCCGCAAGGCATTCGCCGCATCTCGGCGCTCTACACGCCTTACAATTACGAGCTCGGTGTCGACCTGCGCGAGCAGATGACGCTTTGCGACGCCGGCGACGTCTTCACCATTCCCGCCAATCTCGAAAAGAGCTTCGACCAGATCACCAAGGGCGTCAGCCATGTCGCCTCGTCCGGCGCGCTGCCGATCATGCTCGGCGGCGACCATTCGATCGGGTTTCCGTGCGTGCGCGGCATCGCCGACGTTACCTCCAAGCGCATCGGCATCATCCATTTCGACCGCCACATCGACATCCAGGAAAAGGATCTAGACGAACGCATGCACACGACGCCCTGGTATTGGGCAACCAACTTGCCGAACGTCTCGGCCACCAATCTGGTGCAGCTCGGCATCGGCGGCTGGCAGGTGCCCCGCTACGGCGTGGCCGAGGCGCGGAAGCGCGGCACCAACGTGCTGACGATTTCCGATATCGAACAGATGGGACTGGAGAAGGCGGCGGAGATCGCGCTCGAACTCGCATGGAAGGACACCGACGCCGTCTACATCTCCTTCGATGTCGACAGCATCGATTGCGGTTTCGTGCCGGGCACGGGCTGGCCGGAGCCCGGCGGCTTCCTGCCGCGCGAGGCACTGAAGCTGCTCGGGCTGGTGTCGGCGCCCGGCATCTGCGGACTGGAAGTGGTCGAGGTGTCGCCGCCCTACGACACGTCGGATATCACGGCGCTGTTTGGCGTGCGGGTTGTCGTCGAGGCACTCGGCTCGATGGTCGCGCACGGCAATCTCGGCAAACACAAATCCATCATCGACAAGCCGACGAGTTTTTGACCATGCACGATGATCATCCCCACCACAGCCATGACCATGGCGACGGCCACCATCACGGGCCAAACGGGCATCATCACCATCCGCACCCGGTCGGCCACAACGGGCCGGCCGGCAAGCCGTTGCAATGGCAGACCCCGCATCTGCCGCACGACCATGCGCCCGAACCCGCCGACGCGCTGACGACGGATCTCGATCTTGTCGAGATCGCCTTTCTCGACGGATTTTCGCGGGCGCCCGACTCCTCCAGTTTCCTGCGCCTCGCCGGGATTCCGTTCGTCGGCGAAACCGCCGACGGCGTGCGGCTGCATCTTCTGCGCGTCGAGACGCAGGACATGGTCGATGTCGGCGCCGTCATGCCGCTGATTGGCGGCGCCGGCGTCACCTATCACCCGCTGCCCGCGAAACTGACGTCGCGCCGGCGCCGCCTGGCCTTCGTCTACCATGACGGCAGGGGACAAAGACCCCTCGACTTCGGCCAGGCGCGGCTTCTGGCCGACAGGTCCGGCGCTGCACAATTCACCATGCCAGGGGCCGGACAATGAGCACCGGCCTTGAACCGATCGCAACTCCATCAAACAGGTCCACAACCATGAACAGAACGCTTTCATTCTTCGGCAGACTCGCCCTGGCAGCCGCCACAACTCTCATCCCCTCATTGGCCTTCGCCCACAGCGGCGGTTTTCATGCTCACGGCTTTGTAGACGGCCTTCAGCACCCGCTGGCCGGCATTGATCATCTGCTTGCCATGATGGCTGTAGGCATCATCGCCGCTCGCGCCGGCGGCAAGGGGATCATCATCGTGCCGTCGTGCTTTGTCTCGGCGATGGTCGCTGGCGCCCTGCTCGGTATCGCCGGCATCGGCCTGCCCTCACTGGAAACCGGCATAACGCTATCGCTGGTGGTCTTCGGCGCCATGATGGCGCTTGCTAAGCCGCTTCCGCTCGCTGTGGCTGCCTCGCTGACTGCCCTTTTCGCTCTCTTCCACGGCAATGCCCATGGCCTCGAAATTCCCGAGACGGCCAGCGGCATCGCTTATGCGGTTGGTTTCGTGGTCGCCACTTCGGCACTGCATGCGACCGGCGCGTTGGCCGCCCTGACACTTCGGCGCTGGCCGGTAGCCATCCGCACGGCAGGGGTCGGCACGTCGGTGGTCGGTATGGCGTTGGCGGCACAGATCCTCTGACCTGCAACCCAGGCGTCTGCAATGTACAGGAGGCGAAGGCATGATCAAGCGGCTGCCGGCGTTGTTCAAGCACCTGATACAGCGATCCCGACAGTCTACCAGCGGTTGGCAACACAACTGCGGCTCGGGAGCCCACCATAAGTCCGCCCGCCGCAGGCCTCGTTCGTCCGGCAGTGCCTCCTGCTCAGCGGCTCGTCGCCGAAATGCACCGGCACCGTCTCCTCCCCGCCCCGCCCACCGATTAAGTGTTTTGTGAACAGCATCGCACTTTGCTAATATTGCCGTCACTGCGCTCGGCGAGGAAATCGCAGCATGTCGGAGAAGGGTCCGGTCGCGTTGCCGGCGGCGTTGGTGACAACAGGTTTTCTGGGCGGCAACGGCAACAGTGCGTCCGAAGCCCGGCATGAGCGGCGGATCCTGACCGCGCTCTGCTATGATCTTGTCGGATCGACCGACCTTCTTGCCATCCTCGATATTGAAGAATTCGAGGAACTGATATCAGCCTTCCAGCGGGCGGCGAGACAGGCGGTCGCGTCGTGCTCGGGTGCCGTCAGGGTCGAGGTCGGCGATGGCGGCGTTGCGCTGTTTCCTGCCGAAATAGACGCCAAGGACGCGGCATCGCTGGCGATCCGGGCCGGGCTCGAAATCATCGACGCCTGCGGGCGCGTCGGTTCGGACAAAGGCTGCGCCGATTTGCATGTCCGGGTCGGCGTCGCGACTTCGATGACCCTGATCCACAAGGGTGACGCCGATACTGCTCATGACAATGTTACCGGCCCTGCCTTCGCGATGGCGACGCGGCTCCAGGCCATCGCGCAGCCGGATACGGTGGTGGTCTCTGAGGAGACGCGCAACCTGGCGCGAAGGTCGCATGTGTTCAGCTTCAGGGGCACCCATGCGATCAAGGGGTTTGCCGAGCCGGAGCGGGTCTGGCGCGCGCTGAGCCACAAGCGCGAGGTCGACCGCTTCTTCGCCTTCGGGCGGCTGAGCAGTCCGCTAGTCGGTCGCGAGGCCGAGCTCGGCACGATCGCCGAAGCATGGGGCAGCGCCGTTGCAGGAAACGGCGGCGTGGTGGTGATCGAGGGCGAGGCCGGGATCGGCAAGTCGCGCATTCTTCACGAAGTGCGCCGGCGCACGCGTCACCAGCGCGCGAAGCTGCTGCTCTTCCAGTGCACGCCCGGCGGCTTGCGCTCGACGCTGCATCCGCTGCTGCAGAACGTGCGGGGCGATCTCGCCGACAACGGTGGACAGCTGAGCGCTGGCGCGGTGGCGGAAGTATTCCGCGATCATGACGTTCGCGATCCCGAAATCATCGACATCTTCTCGTTCCTGCTCGGCGCTGCGGGAGCCGATCCGGCGCTCAAGGAGATCGATGCCGAGGCGATGCGCGAGAAAGCCAATTGGGCAGTTCGCCACTCGCTCGAAGCCCTGTGCGCCAGCGGACCGATCGTCCTGGTGGTCGAGGACATCCATTGGATCGACCTGACGTCGAGACAATTGTTGGCTGAGCTTGCACAGTCGGCCCGTCATTTCCGGGCGCTTGTCATCGCGACCACACGCCCTGGATCTGGGAGCTGGCTGGCAGCATCGAATCCCAGGTATATCCCGCTAAAGCCCCTCAACCGCGAGCAAACGCGTCTGGCGATCGCGGCCATGTGGCCGCAAGGCAAGCCGTCCACTTCCCCGGAATTGCTCGACATGGTGGAACGCGTGACCGGAGGCGTCCCGCTGTTCATCGAAGAAATCTGCCAGTGGATAACCGAGAACGCGGCCTCGGCGACGGATCGGCTGGCGCAGACCGCGACGCGCAGTCATGCCTCGGTGTTCGAAAGCGTGCTCGAGGCCAGGCTCGAAACGCTGGGGCCGGCACGCGAGGTCGCGCGCGCTGCGGCCGTCGCGGGCAATCGTTTCAATCAGGAATTGCTTCGCGCGCTTTTGCCGGAGTTCGACGGTGACGTCATCGCAAACGCGCTGGATTCGCTGAGTGAGGCCGGGTTCCTGATCCGCGTGCGGCCTTCAGGCGTTCCCGTCTACGGCGTGCGCCATGCGCTTATCCAGGAGACGATCTACAACGCAACGCTGCGCAAGAGACGGCAGGCCTTGCACCAGCGGCTGTTTGCCGCAGTGAGCCGCAACCGAAACCTGGCCGGGTGGCTGGGAACTGCCGAGGTCGCCGAGCACGCCGAGCGCGCAGGCCTTCTGGAGGACGCGATCGGTCAGTTTGTGATGGCAGGCACGGAAAGCTCGTCCCGCTCGGCAATGGCGGAAGCAAGGCAGATACTCGAACATGCGTTGGGGCTCTGCGAGCGAGTTGCCGCGACCGACACGCGAGACGCGCTGCGGCTATCGGCAATGGTCGTGCTCGGTCCCATCCTGACCGCTGTCGAGGGGCCGAACTCGGCGCCCGCCCGCAAATTATACGAGGACGGCGTGGTGATCGCCCGGCGGCGGCCGGTAGCCGAACGGGCCAAGTGGTTCCCGATCTACTGGGGCTGGTGGTTCACTGATACCGTCATGGACGGCGAGCGCGCGGAAGTCGTGCTCAGCGATCTCAGGGATGTCGAGGATGCCGAAGTGCAACTCCAGGCCAGGCATTGCGTGTGGGCAATCGACTTCAATCTTGGGCGTCACGACCGCTGCATCGCGGCCGTCGAGGTCGGGCTTTCGCTCTATGAGCACGGCCAGGGCAAAGCGAATGCTGCATTGTTCGGCGGGCATGACGCGAGGGTCTGCGGGCTCGCTCACCGCGCCTTGTCGTTGTGGTTCGTCGGAAAGCCGGCAAGCGCGCTCCATTCGATGTCGGAAGCCAGGAGCTGGGCGCAGGAAACCGGACATGCCGGCAGCATCGCGCATGCCTACCTCAATGAGGCGATGCTGCATTGCTATCGCCGCGATTTTTCGGCGCTGCGAAGCGTAATAGCGGATCTGCGCCACCTGACGGAGCGCCATCATATGCCCGCCCTCGCCGCCGCAGCGCAAATCTTCGAAGGCTGGTGCGACGGCAATGCCGGCCAGGTCGAGAGCGGCAGAGAAAAAATGCGACAAGGTCTTGGCCTCCATGGCGAGTTCCAGACACCTGAGGACGAACCGGTCTATTGCGGCATGCTGGCAGAGCTTTTGACACGGACTGCCGAGTTCGATGAGGCGCTCGCACTGCTGGGCTCGGCTGCGGCGCAGGCCGAGGCCGGCGGCAGCCGCTTCTGGCTGGCGGAGCTCTACCGGCGAAGGGCGGAGCTACTTCTTCTCCAGGGCAACGCGGAGGCGGACGTGATCGCTGCCCTCGAAAAGAGCATCGCCATAGCCGCGGAGCAAAGCGCGGTGCCTTTCCTCGTCAGTGCATACGAGACCCTTCAATCATCAGGCCTGTCACCTGAACTGTCGTCGCGCTATCGCGACCGGGTCGAACGTGCGAAATCCGCTCTCGAGCCGGGCGCCGCGCTGATCGTCAATCCCGAACCGGCGGTTCGGCACTAGCCGGCCCTGAAGAGCATCCGCGATGCTGAAGCGATATGAACGCCTGGGTCCGCCGCCCGACGAGGCGCTGGCACGGCTGATGAAGATGCGCGAAGCCCTGGGCATCACGCGGATCGCCGACCTTACGGGGCTCGACCAGCTCGGCATCCCCGTCGTGCAGGTGACAAGGCCTTTCTCGCTCTCCAACGCGGTCGCGCAAGGCAAGGGCGCCACCCTGGCGCAAGCCGCCATATCGGCCATGCTGGAATCGGCCGAGAGCTTCTTTGCAGAGCAGGTGGCGAATTTCGACACAGTCGTCGGCTGCGCCGATCAATTGGGCATCCCGCCAGATCGTTTCGAAAGCCATCTCCAGGACGGCACCGCGCCCGGATGGCGCGGCAGGGAGACGGCGTGGGTAGCCGCCGACAATCTTCTCACCGGCAACCGCGAGCTGGTCCCGTTTGAGCTCGTGCACACCGCCTATGTGCTGCCGTCACTGCCCTATGACGGCATTTTCACGGCATCGACGAGCGGTCTGGCCGCAGGCTTCGAGGAGCCGGATGCGATCATTCATGGCATGCTTGAATGCATCGAACGCGACGCGATCGCCACGGCATACCGGACCCACGGTTTTTTCCATCGTCAACGCATCGATCCCGAGACGATCGACGATCCCTCGCTCCGCGATCTCCTAGAGGCTTTGGCGGCCAAGAAGGTGCTGGTCGGCCTTTGGCAAGCTCTGTCGCCGTTGGGCATACCGGTGGTGTGGTGCCATCTGCTAGAAGACGAACCGACGGAAACGGTCCTTTTGGATCATCCGGCTGACGGTTCGGCTGCCGGTTTCAGTCCCGCCGGCGCGGCAGCGCACGCCATCTACGAAGCGGCACAGGCCCGTCTGGCGGCGATCTCGGGCGCGCGCGATGACCTGACGCGCGCGTTCTATCCGAAATACCCCGATCGGCAGATGATCGCAGCGCATCGCCGGCTCCTCCGCGACGGCCCGCGCAGCGTGGATTTCCGTGCGCTCGCCGAGCCGACGTTCAACACGGCATCGGACGGGCTGTCGGTCCTCCTGGCAATTCTCGAAGAGAGAGGATTCGACGCGGTTCACCTAGTCCGGGTGATAACGAAACCGCTCGACGGCCTTTCGGTTGTCAGGATCGTCATCCCTGCCTTGCAGCCACTCTTGCAGGGATAGAGACCATGCGCCCGAAACTCGTCTTCACCGGCCCCACCCTGTCCCATGCCGACGCGTTGAAGGTCGTCGATGCGGTCTGCCTTCCCCCGGCCGTGCAGGGCTCGATCGTTTCGGCCGTACAGCGTTTCGACCCGAGTGTGATCCTTGTCATCGACGGCGGTTTTCAGGCCGAGCCCGCGGTTCGGCACAAGGAAATCCTGTGGGCCCTCAGCCGCGGCATTCATGTCGTCGGCGCGGCCAGCATGGGTGCCCTTCGAGCAGCCGAGCTGTTCCCCCATATGCAGGGCGTCGGGCTTATCTACCGATGGTATCGCCGCTTCGCCTTTGCACCCGACGACGCGGTAGCGGTATTGCATGGACCGGCCGAGGTGAATTTCGCTCCCTTGACGCATGCGCTGATTGACCTGCGCCGAACCCTTCGTGTTGCTTGCCGGCGCGGCGTGATTTCACCCGAACAGCAGGCGAGGCTCGAGGGTGCGGCACAGGCCGTCAACTTTCGCGAGCGCACCCTGGCACGCATGGTCCGGCATGCGCGCGACGGCAAGGACGACGTCGAGAAATTGTGCAGGGAGCTCGGCGCGGCTTTCGTCCAGCAAAAAAAGCAAGATGCCCTGCGGGCACTCGAACTTTTGCGGGAGCAAGCATTTGAAAAAGCGCACCCCATGCCGGACTTACAGCTAACCTCGGCCTTCTCCAAGGATATGGATGATGCGGGGCTGGCGCTGTAGGCCCTGACCCCTTGGCGGGCCACGATTTACGCAACGTAAGCGCCGTGATAGCGTGGTAGCGTGAGAGGGAGCCAAGCAATTGGACGCGGTCGATCGTGTCGTCGCGCAAGATGCGTTGCTGGGAACGCGGTTCCTGGTCTACCCGCAGGTCCCGCACCTTTCGGGTTACGGAACACCGGAAACAGTATGGATTTCTACTCCACCCGATCTGATCCGCTCCGGCCCGGAAGATCACCGCATCTACGTTCGCGATCCGCTCCTCGCCAAAGAGCCTTACGACTACCCTTATCTACCACCGTTTGTCGGCGAAATATTTCCGCCTGCAGCGGCTGGCTTTGACGGCCATTTCGATCAGCTTTCGCTGACCTCGCGGCAGTTCCTTTCTGCGCACGCTTTCGCCTCGGTCAGCCGCGTGCTGGACATTTGGGAAAGCTACCTCGGCAAACCGATTGTCTGGTACTTCGCCGAGACGTACGAGCGGCTCGAAATCATCCCCTTCGTCGACTGGGAGAATGCGCAATCGGGCTATGGCTATCTGGAACTCGGCCGCGAGCGCGGCATCGACGGACGCAACTATCCCTATGCACTCAACTTCGATGTGATCGCACATGAGGTCGGCCACGCCATCTTGTTTTCGCTGTTCGGGACACCAGCCGGCGGCCTGACCCAAGGCGATTTCGGACCGTTCCACGAGGCCAGCTCGGATCTGGTTTCGCTCTTGTCCTTCCTGAATTTCGACAGCGGCATGGACCGGCTGCTGCGGCACTGCGATGGCAACCTGCTTGTTCTCAATGAATTGAACCGGATTGCCGAACTGACTGGCGATCTGCAGATCCGCCTCGCCAGCAACGCACGCCGCATGTCGGAGGTGACGGCGGAAATCCATGACAGGTCACGGCCGTTCACGGGAGCTGTGTTCGACACGATCGTCGACGTCTACCACGCGGCATTGGTGCACGAGGGGTTGGCCGACGAGCGGCTGCTGGGGATCGATATCAAGGATGTCGACCAATCCGACATGCAGCGCATCTCGGATTTCACGTCCCGCGCCTTCCGCGCTCGGCCCTTCATGTTCAAGAGCATGCTGATCAGAGCAAGGGACGAGGTGGCTCTCGCACTTGCTCAGGCATGGCCACGCCTCGATGCGGATGACCTGTCGTTCGAAAAGGCCGCAGCGTTGGTGGTGGACGCCAGCGATCGCGTCGCGCCGATGCTCGCGGAAAAATTCGATGAGAACTTCAGCTGGCGGGAGATCTTGTGAACTGAAGGATGCAGCAAAAAGGAGCGAGGAAAATGAGCGACGATTATCACCGACCGACACTAACGTTTCCATCAGGCGCTTACAACGCAACACAGGTCAGGCTCTATGGCTTGGGGGCGGAAATTGGACTCAGCGTGCCCGGTGCGCCAGCACCCTTTGGGGACACCGGCATGTATGTCGAAACCGCGCCTGGGGAACCCATCACCGACGAGCAACGTGTCAACGCACTTGAAGTGCTGGAGAAATATGACAGCAACAAAGGCCGCCAAGATATAATAAATGGAAATATTCCATTTCCAAAAATACCAATCAGAGTCTCCTATCATTTCAAGATCGACCTGAAGAATTTTGGCACTGCGGTCCTTTCAACGGTAGGCAGTACCTTCATGCTCGGATCATCTCCGGAACAGAAAACATCGTGCGGGATAATTGTCGGTTATGCCTATGAGGGACATACCTACGATTTGCCAAAGCCCAAGATAATGATCATCCCGGCGTTTCCGGAGCCCAAGATTCCGGCGGACGATTCGGAATTTGACGCCAAGGAACCTGAAGGCTACGCGGTTTGGCTTGTCGATAAGCTCGACGAATGCGTGGAGTTGGAGATGAACCAAGGCTTCATCGAACAGCTCGTTCTTGACGCCAACATGCCGGGGAAGCGCTCACCGACTATGTACGCATCCAAGATGACCATGGGACACCGTGGCGGAAAGCTGAACGAGTAGAGCATTCTGTGATGTGACGGAATCGTGAGGACGGTATTGGCAATCTTTGCTCCTGTAGCTACCGCTAGCAGGCCGGTCACTAGCTTCTCTTCGCGGTCCGCGCTGGGGCCGCCACATGATTGGGTCGGGAGAGCGAGGCATTCAATTCTGTCGCGGTTTCCATGTTGGCGGAGCGAAGATGTCCTCACCCGGTATAGCGCGGCCAGTTGGAGCTGCTGCTAGGCGTCGCCGGCTGCGAGAAACTGATCGAGCGTGAAGGACAGCATCGGCGCATCTCCTAGCTGCTTCGCCATAGCCGTGATCGCAGGACCTCAATTGATCTGGCGCAAGTCAGTGGCACCGTAATTTTCACTCTTGCTCATAAGGACCGTGCCTCCGCCTCGCCCCTAAGTTAAGCCCGGTTGATCCAGATCAACGCCCACCTGCCATTTGGCCTGCCTTATGGAGGGGAGCGTTGAAGGGAGAACAAACGTGCCAACAGATAGTCTGCTCGTCACCATCGCGGTCTTGACTGCCTTTGCATTTTTCATAGTTGTACTGGGCTATGCCTCTTTCGATGAATCGCGCAGGTGCTCCCCAAAAACAGCGCCTTGGTCCGGTAAGGAGAGACGCTAACGCCAAGCTCTTCAGAATTCAGTCAAGGTGAAAGCCTGAACCGTCAAATACAAGATAGCTGCCCGTAAACAAGGGAATCCTCAGGATGGGCTCCTTGTCATTGCGATCCTGCATCGGCGGGCCCGCGACGTATGGGTGTCCCTTCAGATCATAGGGAAGTCGACGCCCTTGCTTCGAGTCAAGTTGCACTCCCTGGCAAGCTTGGAAACAATGTTGGTCACCCATGCGATCCTTTAACAAGCAGCTAATTTAGAACAATCCCAGGATCTCGGGCGCTCGACTTGATCCAAATCAATTGCTCGTTTGACAAGTCGCAAAATGCTTGAATTCAGAGTTGAAGCGTAGCGGCTCCAAGCCCCGCATCCTTCGCAGATAGTTCGAAAAGAAGCCAGAAGCGGAGCATCCGCGCGCCGTCCTCACCTTCACCGGGCGCTGGCATTCGCGCAGCCCACGGCGCGCATCGTCACCACGACGCGGTGCCGAGCGCGTCGAGGTGCCGATGCAGCCAGAACCCTTCGTATCCCGCCTGTCCACTGACCTGGCGCGACGCGCCCGTCGAGCATCTCGATGCCGATCCTCTGCGAACGATTGGCAATCGAGGTCGAGAGATGGATCATACCGCAGGACGATCCGTCACTGTCAATCCGCGTCCGCATCGCCAAGCCGACCGCCAATTTTTTGTTAGGCCCATAACGGGCCCATAACGTTTTGGGCCGAGGGCACTTTTTCTAAAAAATCAACGGTTATGGTGGGCCCGGAGGGCGTATTAGCATCGTTGATTTTGTTGGCTTTTTCGTGGGCCAAAATCAGAAATCTTCCCGTATCGTTCCGCATGCTCCCGTGACGCCAAACAGTCGACTGTAGCTAACCTCGTTTGCGAACGTTCGGAGACATGCCCCAGACCGACGGCACGGTCCGGTTCTGGGGCGAACTAGCCAGAAAGGTGCCATTCCGCTGGCACCCATCTTGGCCGCAACGACGTTGCTTGCGATGCCGCAGTGTTGCAGTCCATTTGAACCCGGCCGGCGTGGTGACGCCCATATCGGTCTCCTTCGACCAATATGAATCATAAGCCGTCCATCAAAGGAATCCTGGATCCCTTAATTCGCGACTGACTTTAGCCCGGTGGCGGGGCAGCCACAGGGTGGACATTTCAGCCCACATGGAAAATGATCATGTTGCCATGCACAACACTGCAGTGCTCTGATCTCGACGAGAAGCCTGAGCGTAGAAGCGGATCAACCGACCTCCGGTCCAGCGAGCGAGGACGCAAATGGACACCCCAGAAAATGGGCAATTGCATCGCGACGCGGGCGGGCGACCCAGTCGATCGGCCGGCTGGCCTGCCCGCGCCGCCATGTCGGCGGCATTCCTGCTCGGCATGGCTTTCAGCAGCACTGCGTTTGGGCAGGATCAGCAGCTTCCCGCCGTGACGGCGGCCAAGCCGGTGGTCCGTGAAATCGTCGAAGACGACGAGTTCGTCGGGCGCTTCGAAGCCGTCGACCAGGTCGCCATCCGTTCGCGCGTCAGCGGCTATCTGGACAAGGTCAGCTTCCAGGACGGCGCGCAGGTCAACAAGGGCGACCTGCTCTTCACCATCGACCAGCGCCCGTACCAGGCGGCTTATGATGCCGCCAAATCGCAAGTGGACGTCGCCAAGAGTCTGCTCGAATTCTCCAAGATGCAGCTGGATCGCGCCGACGAACTCGCCAAGACCGGCAATATCTCAACCGCGACGGTCGACGACCGCCGGCGGGAATACCTTTCGGCGCAGGCGCAGATGCAGGGCGCGACGGCTGCGCTGACGACGGCCAGCCTGAACATGGAATTCACCGAGATTAAGGCGCCCTTGTCCGGCCGCATCGACCGCCGGCTGGTGTCGGTCGGCAACCTCGTGCAGCCGGATTCCACCTTGCTGACGACCATCGTTACGCGCGATCCGATCGACTTCTATTTCGACGTCGATGAGCGCCTGTATTTCAGCTACGCCCGCGACGCGAAGGAGCGTGGCGGCAGTATGCAGGAAGGCGCCAGCGGGCTCGAGGTGGTGGTTCGCGTCGCCGACCCCGCGGAGGCGGTATTCAAAGGCAAGCTCGATTTTGCCGAGAACCGGATCGACAACGCGACGGGCACCATGCGGGTGCGTGCAAGGTTTCCCAACGCCGACGGCATTCTCCAGCCAGGCATGTTCGGGCGCATCAACGTGCCGGGGTCGCTGCCGCATAGGGGCGTGCTGGTGCCCGACGAGGCGATCGGCGCCGATCAGGATCGCCGCATCGTGTTTCTGGTGGATGAGGCCGGGATGGTGTCGGCGAAGCCCGTGCGCACCGGCCCGCTTCTCGACGGCTACCGGGTGATCCGCAGGGGCCTGACCGGCGACGAGACAATCATCGTCAACGGGCTGATGCAGGCCAGGCCCGGCACCAAGGTGAAGGTCGAGATGGTGACGTTGCCACCCAAGGCCGAGACGGCCGAGTTGCAGCAATGAGGTTCGCACATTTCTTCGTCGATCGTCCGATCTTCGCATCGGTCGTTTCGATCGTCCTGCTGATCCTCGGCGGTATTGCCTATACTCAGCTGCCGGTCGCGCAATATCCCGAGATCGCGCCGCCGACCATCGTCGTTCGCGCGCAGTATCCGGGCGCCGACGCCGAGACGGTCGCAGCCACGGTGGCAACGCCGATCGAGCAGGAGATCAACGGCGTCGAGGGCATGCTCTACATGTCGTCCTATTCGTCGGGCGACGGGGCGATGGCGCTGACCATCACCTTCAAGCTGGGCACCGATCTCGACCAGGCGCAGGTGCTGGTGCAGAACCGTGTGTCGGTCGCCGAGCCGCGCCTGCCCGAAGAAGTCCGCCGCCTCGGCATCACCACCACCAAGACCTCGCCCGACCTGATGATGGTCGTGCATATGCTGTCGCCCGACAATACCTACGACCAGCTCTATGTCTCGAACTACGCCCGCTCGCGGGTGCGCGACATACTGCTCAGACTCGACGGCGTCGGCGACCTCATCATCTTCGGCGAACGCGAATATTCGCTGCGCATCTGGCTCGATCCGGAAAAACTGTCCGCCCTGGGGATGACCTCGGGCGATGTGGTGCAGGCGCTGCGCGACCAGAACGTCCAGGTGTCGGGCGGCTCGATCGGCGCGCCACCGACCAGCACCGGCACGGCGTTCCAGTATACGGTCACCACGCAAGGCCGCTTCAACGACGCACGCGACTTCCGATACGTGATCGTCAAATCGACCGACGACGGCCGCCTGATCTCACTGCAGGACGTGGCGCGCATCGAGCTCGGCGCCAAGGATTACGTCACCAACTCCTATCTCAACGGCAAACCGGCGGTGGCGCTCGCCATCTTCCAGCGGCCGGGCACCAATGCGCTCGCCGCAGCCGCGGAGATCCAGGACAAGATGAAGGAGCTTTCCCGCGACTTCCCGAAGGGGTTGAGCTACGAGATCGTCTACAATCCGACCGAGTTCGTCGCCGAGTCGATCCATGAGGTCTACAAGACGATCCTCGAGGCGATGCTGCTGGTCATCATCGTCATCATCGTCTTCCTGCAATCGTGGCGCATGGCGATCGTGCCGATCGTGGCGATCCCCGTGTCGCTGATCGGCACGCTGGCGGTGCTTTACGCCGCCGGCTTCTCGCTCAACATGCTGACGCTGTTCGGCCTCGTTCTGGCGATCGGCATCGTCGTCGACGATGCGATCGTCGTGGTCGAGAACGTCGAGCGCAATATCGCCAGAGGGCTGGCGCCCAATCCGGCGTCGCACCTGACCATGGACGAAGTCGGAACGGCGGTCATCGCGATCTCGCTGGTGCTGATAGCCGTGTTCGTACCGACAGCCTTCATCCCCGGCATTTCTGGGCAGTTCTATCTGCAGTTTGCGATCACCATCGCGGTGTCGACGGCGATCTCGGCATTCAATTCGCTGACGCTTTCGCCGGCGCTGGCCGCACTGCTGTTCAAGCCGCACCACGCCGCGGCGGCGCCGCCGCGCTTTTTCCTGGCGCGGTTCGGACGGGCGCTCGCCGACGGCTTCAATCGCGGCTTCGACAGGGTCGCGCACTGGTATTCGAGCATCATCCGTGTGCTCGTCGGCTCGTGGATAACGATCGCCGCCATGCTGGCCGTTTTCGCGGCCCTCATCTACGCCACGGTCTACATGGTGCAGGCGGTGCCGCGCGGTTTCATTCCGTCGCTCGACCAGGGCTATGCGATCGTCGTCGTCCAGTTGCCGGACGGCGCCTCGCTGTCGAGGACCGACGCGGTCATCCAGCAGGCGTCGCAGATCATCCAGAAAACGCCAGGCGTCGACTATGCAGTCGCCTTCGCCGGCTTCTCCGGCGCGACCTTCACCAACGCCAGCAACGCGGGCGTGATCTTCGCCAGGTTCAAACCGTTTGACGAGCGACTGAAAGCCGGCCAGTCGGCGACCCAGGTCATCGGCAATCTGTTCGGCAGCCTGCAAAGCATCAAGGAAGCCTTCATTATCGCACTGCCGCCGCCGCCGATCCGCGGCGTAGGCAATGCCGGCGGCTTCAAGCTGCAGATCCAGGAGCGCAACAGCGCCGACATGCGGCAGATCCTGGCGCTTGCCTACGAAATCGCCGGCAAGGCCAACAAGACGCCGGGGCTGACGGGCGTGTTCACCACGTTCTCCGCGTCGAGCCCGCAATTCTTCCTGGCGATAGATCGCGACAAGGCGCGCATCCTGAACGTGCCGATCCCCAACATCTTCGAGACGCTGTCGACCAATTTGGGGACCGCCTACGTCAACGACTTCAACGCTTTCGGGCGCGTCTACCAGGTGCGGGCGCAGGCCGACCAGGCGTTCCGCCTCGATCGCGCCGACATCTTGAAACTGAAGGTGCGCTCGGGGGCTGGCGCGCTGGTTCCGCTCGGCACGTTGATCGAGATCCGCGACGTCACCGGCCCGGCGCTGGTACAGCGCTACAACATGTACGTCTCGGTGCCGCTGCAGGGCAACGCCGCGCCCGGCGTTTCCACGGGCGACGCGCTGGCATTGATGGAAGGGATCACGGCAAAAACGCTTCCGGCCGGTACCTCCTATGAATGGACCGAGCTCGCCTATCAGGAGCGCAACACCGGCAATGCCGCTGTCTATATCTTCGGACTGTCGGTGCTGTTCGTGTTCCTGGCGCTGGCGGCGCAATATGAAAGCTGGGTGCTGCCGTTCGCCATTGTGCTGGTGGTGCCGCTCGGCGTGCTCGCGGCGTTGCTCGGCGTGTCTTTCCGAGGGCTGGACAACAACATCCTCGTGCAGATTGGCCTCATCGTGCTGATCGGGCTTGCCGCCAAGAACGCGATCCTGATCGTCGAATTCGCGCGGCAGGCGCAAGAACGCGGCCTGTCGGCCGCTGAGGCTGCCGTCGAAGCCTGCCGGCTCAGGCTGCGGCCGATCCTGATGACCGCCTTCTCGTTCATCCTCGGCGTCGTGCCGCTGATGATCGCAACGGGCCCGGGCGCAGAAATGCGCCAGTCGCTCGGCACCGCGGTGTTCTCCGGCATGCTCGGCGTCACCTTCGTCGGCCTGTTCCTGACGCCGGTGTTCTACGTCACGCTCAGGTCGCTGTTTTCACGGCGCAAGCCCCGTGCCGAGGCCGAGCCTTCGGGGCCGGCAGAGGCGCCATCGGAGACGGCCGCCGAGTAGGGTTACGAATTCGCCGCGTCGGGCGCGGCTTATCACTCCAGAAAATCGGCACGGCGCGCTACACACGACCCCAACAAACGATCAGATTGAGGTCAGTTGTCTGCCTGAACATCTTCGTCACTGGCGGACGTGAGACCATAAGTGCTTAGCCAGAAATAGGGGTCCGAGTCCACGTCGTGGGACCTCGTCAGAAAATGGTACAAAATCAGCCACTTACATACGTCTTTGGTGGGCCCGGAGGGTCACCATTTTCTACAGAAGATCAATTTGTTAGCGGATGGTTCGCCAAGCCGTTTCCATCGTATTCTCTCGTATGGTCTGGCGAACCTAAGGACGATGAACGCGACTAATTACAGGCTTCGAGATATCGCCGATGTAGCCGCAGGTCGCCAGGAACTCCCTGGTGGTGAATGACCGCAATGGGGCCGACGAACGAACCCGCTGCGCGGGATGGGCACCCGCGGTTGGGGTAGAGATCAAGAACCGGTCGTTGCGCTCGCATTGAGGGCGGTTCGGCAGCGGCAGAGCATCACGGGCTTTTTCAACAAGGAGCCTGACCATGCCCTATCCCGTTCTCGATGCACCTATCAGTCCACTTCGTCAGCGGCTGATCGACGACATGAACATGCGGCGTTTCTCACGGGAGACGCAGCGCAACTATCTCCGCGACATCGGACGCCTGGCGACGTTCCTCGGGCGCTCACCAGACACAGCGACCACCGACGACCTGCGCCGGTTCCAGATTGAGCAGCAGGACGACGGTGTTCCCGTGCCGACGATGAACAGCATCGTGTCGGCGCTGCGCTTCTTCTTCACGCATACGGTCGATCGTCCCGATCTGGCGCGCAAGCTCGTTCGTCTGGCGCATCCGCGCAAGCTGCCGGTGGTGTTGAGCCGCGACGAGGTCGCCCGGCTGCTCAACGCCACCACCTGCCTCAAGCACCAGGCCGCGCTGTCGGTCGCTTATGGCGCAGGCCCGCGCGTGGCGGAGGTGTCGACGCTGAAGGTCGCCGACGTCGATAGCGAGCGCATGCTGCTGCGTGTCGAACGGGGCAAAGGCGGGCGATACCGGAACGCCATGCTGTCGCAAGACCTGCTCTTGTTGCTGCGCCAGTGGTGGAAGGTCGGGCGGCAGCAGGGGTGATGCATCGCGACGGCTGGTTGTTTCCGGGGCAGCATGCGATGATGCCGATCAGCACGCGGCAGCTCTATCGCGTGGTCGTCGAGGCGGCCCAGGCCGCCGACATCGCCAAGCGGGTCGGGCCGCACACGCTGCGCCACAGCTTCGCCACCCACCTGCTGGAGGACGGCACCGACATCCGGATCATCCAGGTCCTGCTCGGGCACGCCAAGCTGGACAACACCGCCTTCTATACCAAGGTCGCGACCCGCACGGTGCGAACGGTGACGAGCCCGCTCGACAAGCTCGGCCTGTTCAAGTCGGGAGAGATCTCGCCCGACGGCTAAGCCGTGCGCGCCTCGATCGAGGTTGCCGACATCTTCCGCACTGCCGGGTCCGCCTACCGGGCCGCCCATGCAGGGCATCTAAGCCTGCAGCAGCTCAAGGTCATGTCGGCGATCGAGCACTGCCGCACCGCAGCCCTCGGCGGGCATGTCGAAGCCTGCGAGGACTGCGGCGAGTGGCGCATCGCCTACAACTCCTGCCGCAACCGGCATTGCCCGAAGTGCCAGGGCGCGGCCGCGCGGACATGGCTTGCCGAGCGCGAGGCCGACCTGCTGCCGGTCGGCTACTTCCATGTCGTGTTCACCCTGCCTGCCGAGGTCGAACGTCGAGAGCACGCGCACGGAGAAGTCCTTGCCGCGATTGCGGGCATCGTAGGCGATGCCGTGCTCGGACAGGTCTTTTGGGATGCGCCATTGGTCTTCATCGATGCGTTCGACATGGCCGGCCCGGCGCAGCGCTTCGAGACGACGGACATGGAAACGGACAAAGGCGTCTGGATCCTTGTCCTGCCCCAAAATGTCTCGCGGATTGTCTCCAGGTGTCTACTCGGCCGATAGATGCCATCCTCTCCGGCTACGCTGCTGATGTTGCGGTCGGCCGCACGTGGCTCTTCCTTCGGCAGCATCGGATCGAGCGCCACGATATGGCCGCGCTGAATGTCGTCGAGCTTTGCCGCATCCGCCGTCTCGACATAGTGGGTGCGCCCGTCGACGCCATCGATGACGAGCGACAGCCGATCGCTCATCTCGTCGCCGGCAAGGCCCTTGGCGAGCACGCGTCCGACGACCGGTTCGGTGATGGTCTTCCGGTGCATTGCGTATTGCGCCGCGCCCCGCTCGTCAGCGAGGCCGTGCTCTTCCAGCGCCCGGTGCATGGTCTTGATGATGTCGTTGCGCTCGCCAAGTGCCCGCAGCGTGCTTTCGGTCCTGTCGGAGACCACCCAGCGGCCGGGCTCGATCTCGCTCGCCAGGCCGAAGTGCTCCAGTCTCTTTGCCCGATCGATCAGCAGGTAGCGATTGCTGGAAACGGTGTAGCTGTCGCTGGTATTGGGCCGCAGGTCGACAAGATCATGCTCCCGTTGTTCGGCGATCAGCATGCGATCGAGCCGGGTCAGCCGTTCGGCGCCGACTTCGTTGGCGAGCTTGCGGGCGACCTCAAGCTCGCTTTGCAACCCAAGCTCCCGTTCCACCAGCTCGCCGGCCCTGTGGCGGATGCCATGGGCGATGTAGTCGCCGGCGATGTTCAGGATCTTGCCGTCATCGGTGACGCCGCGCACCAGGATATGGGTGTGCGGATGGCCGGTGTTGTGATGGTCGACGGCGATCCAGTCGAGGCGCGTGTCAAGGTCGGTCTCCATCTGCTGCATGAGATCGCGGGTGAAAGAGCGCAGATCTTCGATTTCGGCGGCATCCTCCGGTGCGACGATGAAGCGGAACTGGTGCCGGTCGCCGCGGCCGCGCTCGACGAAGGCCTTGCCGTCGGCCTCGTCCTCGACGGCCGAGTACACCCTGCCCTTCTCGCCGTCCCTGGTCACGCCATCGCGCTGGAGATAGCGCAGATGCGCATCGACAGCCTTGCTCGTCGTCACGAATTTTTGGGCGCGCCCGGTAATCCCCTTCCCTTGCTTCGGCAGCTTGACAACGCGGGCCTTCACCACGACGCGGCGGGAGCGAAAGCGGACGCCATTGGAGTCCTGCTTCCACCCGCCGCTGTCCCTTGGCAATCCTGCCACCACCTTCCCGCCGCGGCCGCGGGCGTTGAAGCGGCCGCTCCCCTTCCCGTCGTTCCTGCTTGGGCCGATGCGATTGGGATTGCCGCCCTGCTTACGGATGGCGATCTCGACCTGGCGCACGAAGGGCAGCGTGCGCGAATTGACCGGCGTGCCGCCATGCCGCATCCGGCCGGTGCGAACCTGGAATCTGTCGCTGTCACGATCTGCCATGACGACAGGATCGGGAGTCAGATTCCGTGCTTCAAGATGGCCGGAGCACCGAGCCTGCTACGGCGCGTAAAAACTTGCTGGGGCGTAGAAGCGCCGATCGCACATCGCTGCGGCACCCCAGTTTTGCTTTTCGGATCAGTTAGCATAGCCGATGGCCGTGAGCCCCCCGCACCTCACGCGATTCCGCCAGACGTCGGCACGAGAAGGAAAAAACAATCGTGCAGACAGACACTTACGAGCGCAGCGAGGCGAGCGCCAGCTCGCTTTATCTTGCTGTCCTAATCGGTTGTGCTTTGGCTGATCTTTTCGACATCGTCGTTCTCCCTCTTTTCTACTAAAAAACATTTCGCGGCTTCCCGCAACGCGAATCTCCGTTGGCGTCGTCAGGTCCGGTGCGCCGTGCAGTCCTCCGCGCTCATCGACGAGGTGTCCCGGCTGCATGAAAGCAGCGCTCGAACCGTCGCGGCGCACCTTGCCATCGGATTCACGGGGCAGCGTCACAGGCAATCGCGCGCGGTCCGTCGCGCCACTTCCTGGCCGGCCGCAGGCAAGATATCGTGCGTCCCGTCGTCCTTGGTCTGCACCAGTCCTCATCCGCCGCAGCGGAGCTCCATCGTTCAGAATGTGATCGCCAGCTTCGCATCCGGGGTTGCTGTTCTTTGCGGTCATGCGTGCGCGCCCAGCAGCTTGCGACCTTTCACGTGGGCGCGCGCCGCAACGTCGGTCGCGCTGGCGCCGGCGTCGCCGACATAGAACGTGCCGTCGACCCACATCGCGTGCATGATCACCGCCAGCTTGCGCGCCACGGCGACCGTCGCCTTGCGCTGGCAGGAGCGCTTGGCCAGCGCCGTGCCCCAGCTTCGCACCTTGTCCTTGCCCTTGAAGCGCGTCATCAGCGCCGACGCCGCCTCGTAGAGCGCGCGGCGCACATCAGCATCGCCGGCCTTCGAGATACGGCCCTGGACGTCGATCGAAGAGCCCGACTGCCAGCGCCGCGAGGTCAGCCCGAAGTAGGCCGCCACGTCACGCGATCGGCGAAAGCGTGACGGATCGTCGATCGCCGTCATGAACGAAAGCGCCGTCACCGGACCAACGCCCGGAATCGCCATGAAACGTCGGCACAGTTCGTTGCGGCCGACGAACTGGACGACCAGTTTGTGCAACCGGCAATACTGCTTCCACAACGCCGCCCGGGCGTTGAGCATGGCGTCCATCAGTTCCGTGGTCAGCGCGTCGTCCGCTGCCGCCTCACGCACGGCCTGGTCGAAACCGGTCCGGCCGGTCCCTTTGATGCGCACGCCGAAGGCCTTCAGCGAGTGGCGGATCGTGTTCTCGAGGTCGAGCACCTTGCCCTTCAGGACACGCCGCTGCGTCAACAAAAGCCGCATGCGGTAGCAGCTGTCCGACTTGATGTGGGCCTGGCGGAACCAGCCGGTGCGCATGAGATGGGCGAGCCGAGCGCATCGGCCCTGTCGGTCTTGTTGCGCTGCGCCGACATCGCTGCGCGCACATGTTTGGTCTCCAGACACACTGCCGGCAGCCCGCGCTTCAACAGCTCCGGGTGCAGCCAGGGCGACAGAGAGCCGGCTTCGTGGCCGACGCGGCGCAGCCGCGCCAGGAACGGCTTCAACACCGCAAACAGCGCATCGGGATCGGTCACCACTGTCGTCTCCAGATGCACCACGCCATGATCGTCGACGACGCACACCGCCGTCTCGTCCATCGCCACGTCCAGCCCACAAAAGAATTCCATCATTCGCCTCCTGCGCTGTTTCACAGGCGCAGAATATTCAGCCGAGTCGCCACCCCTCGCCAGCGGCGCCGCAGCCGACCCACAGGTTTGCTCTCCAGCCAGGCGCCCGCCCCGATTACGGGCGGCAGTCACCCCTCTCCCTTGTAAGCGTCCGGTCCCTGCACCTATTCGGCTAGTGCAATTGAGCTTCATGTGGGGTTCCTTCATCATGTGGAGGATCTCCGATGGCGGCTCGCCGCTCCTGGGCCAAGGCCAACAGTCCTTACTGGTCGTCGCATGTTGCGAGTTGGTACCGCGGCAACCAGGATGCGCTGGAATACTGTCGCCGGCGCGATCTTTCGATCACCACATTCGAGCTGTGGATGGCCATCTGGTGAGCAGCGACGAGCTGCGCAAACGTGCGGAAAAGCTGCAGAATTTGCACCGGAAGAAGGCAGCACGTTCGCGCAAGAAGGTGCCGCCGAAACGGCCCAAAGGCAATCGCTACAGCAGGCGCACTGACAGCGGCCCGATCGCTCTGCGGGCATTCTGGAGCGTGAATGTCGAGGCGATGAACTGGAGCGGCATAGGGCATGCAGAGTATGCCGCTGCACTTGGTCTGTCGCCGCATGCGTTGCGGATCTGGCGCAATCGCCTGGAAGAATCCGGCGACGAAACCGAGTGGCGATCCCTGCTTCATCCGAGTGCCCGAGCCCCACTAGCAGCGCTGCTAATTGCGCGCGACGCAAGTACCGCTTGACGCCGGACGCGGTGGATGGGCGATCGAACCGTGCGGGAGACGAAGAGGAATTGTTCATACCCACGCTCTCGGAACTTTATCCGCAGCCGGGCAGAACGATGGAAGCGAAGCTTGCAGGCTTGATATTTGTGGCGAATGAGGTTTGTTGGCGGAACAACGAATTGTTCGCCTGATTGGCATAAACAGCTCATCCGTTTCAACGCGCGCCATTAGACAAGAGGAAAACTCGATGACCGTTTCTGCAGACCAAAACGACCAGGCTGATCTCGTAGCAATTACCGCCGACATCGTTTCCGCCTATGTTTCGAACAATCCCCTGCCGGTCGGCGAGTTGTCGAATCTGATTGGGGACACCTATGTCGCTTTGCAAGGGATCGGCACACCTGTGGCTCCAGCCGCAGTCAAGCTGGAGCCCGCGGTGTCGATCAAGAAATCAGTGACACCTGATTTCATCATCTGCCTGGAGGACGGAAAGAAGTTCAAATCCCTGAAACGGCATATCGGGACGCATTACAATCTAAGCCCTGACCAATATCGGCAGAAATGGAACCTGCCCTCGGATTATCCGATGGTGGCGCCGAACTACGCAGCCACCCGCTCGGCCCTGGCAAAATCAATTGGGCTCGGACGCAAGGCGGTGGCGCCCACACCAGCCGCGGCAGAAAAACCAAAACGAGCTGTGCGCGCGGCGGCTGCGACAACAACCGCAACGGCAGTCAAGTCGCCGGCGAGGAAGGCGCGCAAGCCACTCGTCAAAGCATAGCGTGCTGCACCCGACTGATGTGCCAGGCAGCACCGGACCTGAACATGGCGAAGCCCCACCTTGCGGCGGGGCTCCCTGTTGGGTCGGATCACTCAGCGGTGCGGCGGGACCAGATGAGCGAGAATTCGCCTTCCGTGTCGGTCTCGACCAGGCTCGCATAGATCGGAGCGGGGAAGCTCGGATCGTCGAGCTTGACCGAGTGATAGTCGCGGCCCTCGCGCGAAGTCTTCTTCCATGCCGCTCCGAACTCGGTGGCTCCGACGAAGATGCGGAAGTCCGGACCTTTCTCGTTGTCGCGTTCGGCCGGTGTCAAAGTCACAGTCTTGACGTTGAGGTTCAAGGTCTTGACCGAGCCGAAGAAGCCGTTCGCGGTGCGGGAGAATGTGCCGATCGTCGCCATTGTGGTGGTTCCTTCTGTTTTCTCGGGCCGCACCTATCGCGGCCTCGATGGTGGTCGTGAGACCGGGGACGATCGGGCCGCACCCCCAAAGTGGCTGAAACGAAGTGAAAGACGGCGGCGCGAGGCTTTCTTGGGCCGCGAGGAATGGACGCAAACCGGGGTCCCCCGCCACGCTTGCGTGGTGGGGTGGTACGGCCAGGGAAAGAAAACGAAGCGCCGTCCTTGCGGGAAGACGATCGAGACTGAGCGAAGCGAAGGCGGGTCCTCGGTCACACCCAATCTATTCGAGGACGCCATGGGCGTGGTGAGGAATGAACAGACAGAAGTGAACGCCACAAAGGCGACGGCGATCAGTCACACTCTTTCCCGCCCCGTCACTAGTGCTTTTGGGGGCAACACAGATAACCTAGGCCTCAAACGCCGGCCGTGATGATCGTCGCCACAAGTACTGAGGCCAAGATGGCCGTGACCGGAGCTGGGCTGCGTCGTGAAGCTGAGCGGACCGGATCATTTGCGGCGGGCAATTGACAAAGCCGTTCTCAATCGGCGGCTCGCACATATGCTTCGTCAGTGACTCGAAATTCGCGATCCAGCTGCAATCGGGGCGGCCGTCTCAACTTCAGGCGCGGACGACTGTACAGATGTTGTCGGATTTGCCAGCCTTCGTTCGTCCTAGGATCGCAACAGGGAGTCCAAACCATGCCTGAACAGGCCAACGCCGAAGAAGCCCGGATCAAAGCCCTTCTCGAGGACTGGGCGGACGCTGTCCGCCGGCACGATCTTCACGCTATTCTTGCGCACCATGAGCGGGACATGGTGATGTTCGACTTGCCGCCGCCACTTCAATGCAGGGGCATCGAAGCCTACGAACAGACCTGGGATCTGCTTTTCCGTTACCACAAGCCCGGTACGGCCTTCGACTTTCGGGAACTCGCCGTTATCGCGGGCGCGGACGTCGCCTTCGCGGTCGCCATCATGTGGTGCGGACCTGACTCGTCCAGCAATCCAACAGACAAGGACGGCTTTCTGTTCCGACTAACTGTGGGCCTGCGCAAGCTCGATGGCGACTGGCGCATCGCACACGAACATCACTCCGTGCCTGCGACGGACTGAGTCCATAGGCCAGAATTCGTCCACTGTGCGGTTCATCGGGCGCTGAGAGGCCAGAGCTGGCCGGCTGGTCAATGTCCGCTTACTGGCCAGGTTAGCCAGGATCTGCACGTCAGCTATGCGGCGCAGTGCGGTCCGGCCCCAAGCCAGTGGCAGGGAGCCCGGCGACGCACCCGAGTTGGCGGATTATATCTGCTGACTGCCGCCGGTCGGAATCATCGGCCAGACGGTCACACCCAACGAAAGACCGTCGTTCGAGGAGCCAAGTGCCGTTCCTGAAACCTGCCGTTCGCAAGAGTAGAGGTGGCGTTCCCACCTCCGACGACGTGATCGCGAAAGGGCAAACGCTCCTTATTGTTCTTCGTAGAGTTCCAGCGGCAATCCATCTGGGTCGCTGAAAAAGGTGAACCGCTGATCCGTATATGGGTCGATCCGGATTGGCTCAACGGCAATGCCGGCGGCTTCCAGGCGCATAATGACGGGATCGAGATTCATCACGGTAAATGCCAGATGTCGCAGGCCTGTCGCCTCTGGATAGGACGGCCGCATCATGGGGGTAGGGAAGGAGAACAATTCCAGCTGGGCGGACCCGATCCGCAGGTCGGCCTTCCATGACTGCCGCTCCTCCCGATAGATTTCCCGGATCAGATCGAGGCCAAGGAGTTCGACATAGAACCGTCGCGACCGGTCGTAGTCGGTGCAGATTAGCGCGACGTGGTGAATGGCGTTCAGCATGCTCCGAACTTTAGCCAAGCCGGGCTTTGGGGCCAAGGTCACCATCGGGTACGGGGCTACTTTGTTTCCGCGCGGCCCTTAATGACCGGGTCGGTCAGTTCGAGCATCTGCAAGGTGCCGAAGCGGAAGCCTGCATTCGTAACGAGAAGCAGAGCCCTCACTCCCAGGTTCTGGAAAATCGCTGTGCAAGAGAGTGCCGGGGTGTGCTTGGGTCAATCCCGTTTTTGGAATGTTTAATTGAGGCGTCGCCCTATCCGCGACTGGAAAAACCAAGAAGGGAGAGGACTTGGCTAAGGATATGGACGCCTATAAAAACAAAATGGAATTGGTTGAGACGATCGATCCCCAGATCGACAAACCTGTTTTCCGCCGCCCTAGGTTCGAAGGCATCAAAAACTTTGGCGAGATTGACGAGAGAATAGCTCAGTTCATCCGCAAAGCGCGCGAGCACAAGGATCTGACGCGCGGCCGAGCTTGCGCCCTTGCTTGGCCTTTCGATTCAGGTTTATGGCCGCTATGAGCGCGCATTCTCAAAAATGCACGTCGCCCGCATGATCCATCTGTGTGAAATCCTTGGGTTCATGCCAATGGAGATGCTGTTCAGCGCTGCCCCGCATCTATGGGGCCGTACGCCGGAAGAAGCGCGCGACACCATGGAACTCGCACAACAGGTCGTATCTCTGCCGCACGGCACCAAGCGCGATCTGCTGGCCCTGGTTAAGAAAATGGTCGCCCTGGAGCGTGCCGCAGACGGAACGGCGGCGGAAACGCAAAGAGGCGAAGAAGGACGTCTTTAGGCGCCTCGCGCTGCGTTGAATGGCGCGGGGCGCGAGCATCACCGCAGCGCATCAATAGGGCCACACCTTAAGCATCGACCTCCTTCAGCTCCGAGAGCCGCACAAGGCCCTTCTGGCTGCGGAATGTCAGTGTCGCATCCGTGCTTTGCGCCTGGGCGATCCCCGAAATAACGTGATCGCCGGTGTCGTAGATCGTACGCTGCCCGGCATCCTCGATGACCAGTCGCCGCGTGTCGGGATAAATCGCGTAGCGCAAATGGTTCTGCGATCCGGTCGATGAGGGTGTGCCGAGTTCGCTCGGCCAACTTTTAGCTACCTGCTGCTGCGATCTGTAGCTCACTTCGGCAGGTTCATTACGGGCCACCTCAGGATTCTCCCGCAGATAAGCTGCGAGATCCGTCGCCAGAGCGTTCAGCTTCGCCCTTAGCGCATCGTTGAACATGTCGCCGACCATTGTCATGCCTAATGACCACTGCGACATGCCGCCGAATTCGGCATGGCTGAACTGGGCCATGGAACCGCCGCCCGAGCGCAGGGCACGCAGCACGGTTTCTACCGCGTCCCTTGACAACCCGTGCCGCGCCGCGAGCCCTGCGACCAATGCCGTCTCTTTGAGATCAGCCACCGTACTGCGTCCCTGTTTCACCATTTAACACTGCGATAGCGACATCGTTCCACATGCCCTAACCTCCGAGCACGCCAAGGGGGCAGTTACAGCCTTGGCCAATTGCGTGGAGACCGACATCTTTTCGCCTTTGCTCGGCATGGCCACAACGAGGCACTCTGGGCGATCAGGATATTGTGCAACGAGCACCTACCACAGTTTGCGGCCGCGCGCTTGGCGGCAACGCCCCGGTCTCGAAATCCTCGATCGTACGCAGCAGCGGAACGTCGAGCTTGGCCACTTCGACGCGGCGTACCTGGTGCCCCGCTGCAGTCGCGCCTTCGGCATAAGCGTCGACCATAGCGTGAAGGAGGTGTTGGCCAGCCGGGACAATAGCGATGCGCCTGGTCCTCTGATGTGTTTCTCCATAGTCCTGGAAGGTCGCGACCGTTTCAAAGCGGCGGCTGTGGCCGGGCTGACGCGGCCAGGGGAGGTTTGGACGACGGCGCCACCCCGACCCGGGCAAGAAAGTCCCCGATCACCTCCCTTGCGTCCTCCTCATGCCCCACAAGGAGATGCCCGCCAGTGTGATAGACGACCAACTTTGCGTTTGGAATCGTGCTCGCTGCGAACTCAGCCGCGGGGACGTGTTGAACAGATCATCTCGGGCCGACATGACCAAAGTTGGCGTGGCGATCTTTTCGAGAGGTAGGCGTTGGAGATCGGGCGTACTGTCGATGTTGATGCCGGGGAAGCGCCGCGAAAGCGGTTCGATGCTCCGAACGATGGTCATCACCCGATTCCGCTCTTCTTCCGAGGCTGCATCGACCAATTCCGGTGGCACGCCGATGAAACGGATGAGAGCCGACGGAGCAATCTTCTCAGTCGCCCACCAGGCGAAGTCAGCTCCGGCGTTGACCAGCCAGAGGACAAATGCGCTGCCACGACTGCCCTCGACCATGACAGGGCTCTCGGGCGCGTATGTTCCAGGGACGATCAGAATGAACGCCGCCACCTTATCCGGATGGCGAAGAGCGAGTTCGATTGCCGAGCGCGCGCCAGCCGAGATGCCGACAATGATGACCTTATCGACATCAAGTGAGGAGAGCAGTGCCGCATGCGCGTCGGCCTGAGTGGCGGGCGAAGCAACGGAGGGGATTGGTGTCCCCAGATAGCCGAAACGCGACGGGGCGATGACCCGAAAGCCGTCCCCGACGAGATCGGCAACGTTGGCCAAGCCCTGATCCCATCCGCCACCCGCACCGTGGATAGAAAGGAGCGGAATGCCATCGCTCCTATCAGCGTATTCGATCGGCCCGGCGGCGGTTTTCGCGACCTTGGCTCCGCTCTCGACCGCGGCACGCGCGCGGCTGATCTCATTGTTGTAGGACAGGAAAACCAGTCCGCCGGCGGCCAGCACTACGATGGAGACCGCCAATAACAACCATCTGATCCCGACCATGACCGCCATTCTCGAAATCCATTTTGTGCCATCCTATTCGATTGAGCCCGGGGCGCCTTGATGTGCCTCAAACCGATCGCGTTATGCTGGGGAAGGCCAGGGCGGGTCGGTCGGTCGGCGCACCCACGGCAAGGCAAGGAGCCTAAGCGCGGCGCCGCGGTGCAAGCCTCGCTCGCGATCATTGCGGATGCGCCGAGGCGGCGGTAGCCTATCTCCAGGCCATCGAACACGGGCCTTCGGGCTAAGGACGGGGTCAAATGAACAGAAGACGTCTATTGCGAACAACCGCAGCAGCCCTCCCCTTCCTGCACAGCTTGTGGTCGTGGGTGCTCAGCCCGATCCAGGCGACGGCAGCAGACCGTTCGATGTCGCGCGTCCGTCCGACTGACCCGGAATGGCCGTCCCAGGCAAGTTGGGACCGGCTTAACCAGGAGGTCAAGGGCCAACTCGTAAAGGTTCGCTCACCGCTCGCCGCGTGCATGGAAGCGCCGTCGAGCCCCCGCTGCGCCGATGTCTTCAAGGAACTGAAGAACCCCTATTACCTCGGCGACGAGGTCGGGCTGACGCAGACCCTCGGCTGGGTCGATGGCTGGACGTCTCAGCCGAGCGCCTATGCGGTGGCCGCCCGAACGACCAGCGACGTCGTGGCGGCGGTCAATTTCGCCCGCGAGAACAATTTGCGGCTGGTCGTGAAGGGCGGCGGGCATAGCTATCAGGGCACCTCCAGTGCCCCCGATTCCCTGGTGATCTGGACCCGCAAAATGAACGCCGTCGCCTTGGATGATGCGTTCGTCGCCACGGGATGTGCCGGGCAACAGCCGCCGCAGCCGGCCGTCACCGTCGAGGCAGGCGCGATCTGGGGTCACGTCTACGAGGCCGTCACGACGAAGGCGGGCCGCTACGTCCAGGGCGGCGGCTGCCTGACGGTGGGCGTTGCGGGCCTGATCCTGAGCGGCGGCTTCGGCAGTTTCTCGAAGGCCTACGGGATGGCCGCGGCGAGCCTGCTGGAGGCAGAGATCGTTACCGCCGATGGCGAAGTGAGGATCGCCAACGCCTGTACGAACCCTGACCTATTCTGGGGGATCAAGGGCGGCGGTGGCGGCAGCCTCGGCGTGGTAACGCGGCTTACGCTGCGCACACACGAACTGCCAGAGTTCTTCGGTGCGGTGTTCGCGACGATCAAGGCGGCATCGGACGCCGCCTTCCGCCGGCTGATCGGCCAGATCCTGGAATTCTACGGCGCGGCGCTGTTCAATCCGCATTGGGGCGAGCAGATCCGCCTCCGGCCGGGCAACGTTCTCGATATCGCAATGGTGTTCCAAGGGCTCGACCAGCTGCAGGCGGAGACGGTCTGGCGGCCGTTCTTGAGCTGGCTGGAAGGCGCTCCGCAGGATTTCAGCCTCGACTCGGAGCCGATGATCATGGCGGTGCCGGCTCGAAATTTCTGGGACCCGGCATTTCTCACGCAACTTCCCGGATTGGTGATTGCCGACGATCGCCTCGGCGCGCCAAAAGCCAACCTGTTCTGGGCAGGCAACGTGGGGGAAGCGGGGCAGGTCCTGCACGGTTATCAGTCCGCCTGGCTTCCGTCCTCCCTCCTGCAACCGGGCCAGCAGGGCCGTCTCGCCGATGCTCTGTTCGCGGCGACCCGGCATTGGGGCATCTCCTTGCACTTCAACAAGGGCCTGGCCGGCGCCTCTGTGGAGGCGATCGAGGCGGCCCACGACATGGCGACGAACCCGGCGGTGCTCGACGCTTTCGCGCTGGCCATCAGCGGCGCCGAAGGGCCGCCGACCTACCCCGGCATTCCCGGTCACGAGCCCGACGTGCCGACCGCCCGCCGGCATGCAGCCGCGATCGACAACGCAATGACCGAGGCGCGTAAACTGCCGGCCGTCGGCTCCTATGTGTCGGAAAGCGATTTCTTCGACGAGGCGTGGCGGGAATCTTTTTGGGGCGCGAACTACGCAAGGCTCCTCGCCGTGAAGGACAAATACGACCCGGGCGGCCTCTTCTTCGTGCATCACGGCGTGGGCAGTGAACGCTGGAGCGCCGACGGCTTCACGAGAGGGACCTGACATTGGCGATGGAACCTCAGCGGACACCTCCACCAGATCTCATCATGATTCAATGTGCGACTTTTGATGGGCGAAAGTTCGCCACGGTCAGCAGAATGATTTGGCTTCATGGGCAAAATGACAGCCGACGGATGAGCCGGGTCGCGGAACATGCTCTGCTCAGCCACCATCATCGTGGTCGCCGTTCTGAGCGGCTCCCCCGTTCCCAGATTTCGCGCAAATCGGGGCGCCGCTGGAAACCTGCACTGTGACGTGATGCCCCTTCTTGAAGCGATAGGCCATGGCCACAGATCGACTAGCACCCTCGGACACCCATCCGGATCGGCGACGCCGGCGCAAACGTCAGCAGGTGGCGCTCCATGGTAGTTCCCATCGACGAGACGAGTGGCAACATCCCACCCCGGCCGGAGGCCTAATCAGGCAATCTGAAATCTGAACACACCAACCGACCATGCGCGCCAAATGCGGATGTTGGGGTAGGCTGCCACCCGTTTGTCGAGCGTTCTGCTTGCCTGCATCGAGGGCGGACGCGTCCGATCGGAGTTGTCCTACCAATCGGTAAGGACGCTCCAGGCAAACGGGAATTCATGCCTCTGCGATGTGAATCCTGAGCGCGAGAATGAGCCTGTGACGGGGGCTAGATTACCTGCCTATATTCCCGACCCCACCGGGGCGCCTGTCACTGATGGCGCTACGAGGTCAAGTAGAGCTCGTTCATCGTGTCCTCGTCCAGCAAACCGTCGAACCAGACGTCGAAGATTGTCTCGAGCAGGAACTCGTCGTTGCTTGCTTCGGAAAACAGCGTGAGGGACGCGTGCAACTTCTTCGCATCAACGTCACCGAAGACAGCGCGAGCGCTTAGGCCGGAGAGCCGCTGCAGGGTGCCAACGCATTCCCGATAACGGCCTCCGAGAATCGGAAATGAGAGATAGGCGCTGGCTTCGTCGAGCGATGTGATTGCATATGGCTCATGCGCAGTACCGCTTCGCCTGGTGGCCAACCTCGGGAAGATGAACTCCATGTAGGGAGTGCACATCATCCCTCGACGTAGAATGGCCAGCCCGTCGTCGTAGACCGGATCCTGTGCGCTGACGAACCTCTGCAAATCATACTCGTCCTGCATTTGGCTCAGAACCTTTTATACGTCGGCCTGTGTTTGATTATGGGAGGACCGACCCCTTTCGCATCGCGGGCAGTCGCAATCTGACGGTTGTGCCAGCCCCGAGCATGCTCTGAATACCGACGCTTCCACCTGACTCCTCTGCAAAGTGCTTCACCATAGGCAGTCCAACGCCGCCCAGGCCTTCGCTCTTTGTGGTGAAGAAGAGATCGAAAGCGCAGACAATCGTCTCGGCGGTCATCCCAATACCGTTGTCAGTGATGCTGACATCTACCTGAGTGGCTGACAGGCCATCAAAGACAAGGGCGGTATCTATCGAGATCAAGCCGCCGTTGGGTAATGCATCGCGCGCGTTGAACACCAGGTTCAGTATCGCGTTTTGCAAACCAAGGCGAGTGCATCTTACCGAAGGCAAATCCGACCTGACCCGAACCTCAAAGACCAATATTGGGATCCCATGCGCTTCGGATGAGGGTTTCGATTTCAGCCAGGCAGGCGCCCACGTCTGCATATTCGATTTCTGTTCGGCTCTCTCGGGCTGAACTGATAGTCTGCCGGACAAGGGCGCCAGCCCGTTTCAAGGCTGTTTGGGCGCCGGCAATTACAGGCCCAACTGATGAAGCCGCTGACACGCTCGGGTCGCGGGCCAGATGGTTCAAGGCCGATGAGGCGACCTGTATGAGATTGCCCAGATCATGAACAACGCCGGCGGTCGATAGCTGCACGGGCAGGCCACCACGGGCAATCTCAGGCGGACCGTCGAAGACATCCTCTTTCAGTTCCGGACGAAACATTTTACTCCCCCTGTTGTTAACGCGACAATAACTTTCTGACCGTGTAATAAGACATGCGTTGATGTTTGTCTGAGCGAGTAACCGTGCAATACTGGAGGTATATACCTTTATATCTTCAGCGGGGCGCCGCGTCTTGGCGTTTCGGAAGAAATATCTCATGAGACCGGCCTCCGTGGCCATGGAGCGAATAGACGCGCAAAATCCGTATCCTATTGGTAGCCGACTCCCCCGATGTAGTTGACGAGCAGCTGCTCCTGGAGCTCTTCCTGTTCGAAGAGCGCCTTCATCGCATCGCGGATGTCGAGTACGCCGAGCAGTTTCGAGCCGGCGCCGAGCACGGGCACGTTCTGGAGGTGTTGTGCAGTCATGGTCTGCCAGACGGAATGGAGGTCGTCATCGGGACCGCAGTATACGACAGACCGGCTCATCAATGCCGATACGGGCGCTTCCGCCGGCCCTGAATTCGCCAGATGACGGACAAGATCGGACTTGCTCAGCACGCCTGCCGCCTCCCCACTGCGGTGGGACACGACGACCAGGCCTATGCCGGGTTTGGACAGCCACAGCGCAGCTGTCCGCAGTGGAGCTTCGACATCGATGGCCGCAAGACGCGCCGATGTCGCTGCATGTAGACTGTCAATGCGCATGACACTACTCCAAGGGCGGCCATCTCGTCGGCATGTGGGTGGTACATGAACGTCCCGCTCTTCACGCGATCGAACTCATAGACGAAGGTCTTGCCGGACTGAATGTGCGGCTGGGTGAGACCGCCGACGCCGTCCATGCCGTGCCTGCTATCTCGAACTCTGTCAGTTTGCTGGTGGCGCAGCGTCCACCGCCTACTCGAGCATCGCTGCGACCGTGCCACCCGACCCCGCGGACAGCAGCACCCATAATTTCTCGGCAAGCCAGAACAGCTTCTTCGGTCAGAGATGCGGTTTGCGAAACGCCCGCGCCAGCAACCTTGCTCCAGCCGTTCAGCGGGCTGAGATCGATGTCTGTACCGGATTGCGCTGAAAGACGCCGATAGAAGGCCGAATCTGGCTTACCACCGGCCTCTCGGAGCTCGTAGTATTCGAGCGCGCTCAACCACGTCCACAATGGTGCGGTTTTGACGGCGAGCCAGCCGGCGCGCAAGATCACGCGCCTTGCCGCTACGGACTGCGAGCTGTGGATCGGCCATATCGGTTCCTTTGCCGCATTACTTAGACCCACTTCGCTTACTAGGACGTAGACTCATTACCGCGTAGCCAGATGCGAATTGCCACAAGTTTGAGGGCAGCGAGGTAGTTCTCTGC
>NZ_JBVVQF010000033.1:0-50458 GCF_055811815.1 Mesorhizobium sp. WSM4836 | reverse complement strand
AGGCGGGGGTGGCGGCTGGGGCTGATCAGGTCAGACTGAAGATGGTTGCACGAGCCTGGGATCTGGTGGCGCTTTCATGACCTACCAAATTTCTCAGTCCCATCGACGCGCCGCCGAAGACGACAGAGAGAGCCGGGCTCTGACGGAAATGGCTGAAACCGTCCTCAGGGCTTCGCTCAGGCAGGCGGGGGAGGATTCAACAGCTGGCCGCATCACGCGTTCCGGGACGAGGCTGGCTCGCGTTCCGTCCCACCTTTGAGCGATGAGAGCTGACTGCCTCAGCAATTTGCGCTCGTCAGTGTGTGCGCATTTCGAAAAATCGCCACCACCATCACGGCCAGACCTTCGGCTTGTGCGCTCAGGGGATCGAGCTGCTCCTCAGCGCAAACCGTGTCGACCACGCGTTGGCAAATAGCCAGGTCATGATCCGATTCTTGCGCTGGTTCAGCATCGGGCCGACCCTCGAGGCCCGCTGCCCATGCAAGATTGCAGCGGGCCTTTGGCGAAACCGGAGGAGAGCAGATCCCGGTCTGACGAAAAAACGAAATGCAGCTCCAGTTTTGGCGACGGCAGGCGCGCCTCGTTGTGATATCATCCGCACAGAACAGACGCGCAAATGACATCGGATTCAGAGAAGGCTGCGGCGGTCGAGCAGTTGCTTGATACACCTGACCTTGCAACAGCACTCGAAAGTGAACAGTTCAAGAAATTCCTCGACCAGGTGCCGATCGCCATAGCCGTTTCGGACCTTGCCGGCGAGGAGCGCGTGGTCTACGCCAATCCGGAATTCGAGAAACTGTCAGGCCTGACAGCCGCCAGGCTCCAATGGATGCAGGTGCAGACTTGCGCTCACAAATGATCATTCGCCAGCTGCGGAAACACGCGCCATGTCACTCGCTCACAAGCCGCGCTGCACCAGGTGGAGGTCTTCCTAAAGGGCTGCTTTCCGGAATACGATTTTCTCGCCAATGGGAGGCGACGTCGTTCGACGGCGATTACCAGGTCCTGCCGGTCCGAGGGGTGGCGGCGATGAGCCTGGCACGCTGGGCGTGCTCGACTATCCCCAGCATCTGACAATGGCATCGCCGCGGCGCTGAAGGGTTTCAGGCCGGGCCGGGCACCGGCGTTGAAATAGAGGGACGGTCGCGCCGCCGGAGCTTCTTTGCGCCCCGCCGTCAAAGACGAGGAACGCGATGGCTTTTCCGCTCGTTGATCCTTATGCCCTCCGCTCGATTCGCAAAACGCCGCTACTTTAACGACCACATTCGCAGTCATTTCCGAACCGCCTGGTTGCGAGCGAAAGCGACCCGGGATGACCTTACCGGTCGGTGGCGATGTGGCGCTAAGTATGACCAGTCCTTGGGACCTCGTCCAGGAGATTTGGACCTTTGCTCGCTGGCAACTGGCCGTCGGGAGTAAGCTTGTCCACTGCCTCTGGGAGTTCTGTTGTGAGCCGGTCGAGAAGCTCGTCAATAGGACAATCCGCTTTGCTCGGCCAGATCGTCCAACGTTTGCGGGTCGATTGCTTTCTCAACCTGTTCGCGCTGAACGGGTCGGTTGGATCCTTTTCCTACCCAAGAATCTACCTGATCGCCCGCAACCGCATTTCTAAGACGGTCCAGGATGTCGCGGAGGCCGCCGGGGGAGCCAGCGCTAGCGTTGGGATCTTTCGATCTCCTGCCAGCGATCAACTCGCCGATCTTGTCTCTGTTGTTGTAGGCAAGCAGGCCAAGCAACGCTATGGCGACCTTTCCTATGTCAAGGCTCATTTCGCATCTCCTTCAATAAGAAGGCAAAAGTCATGCGCTTTTGAAAGGTTCCACGGTTCGGGTCTCCCACCGGAACTCCGGGCTAGCCCCGAACCTGTTGTATATTAGCATCTGCGGAACTTTCGGCCCTTTCGCATGCTGTGCTTTGTACTCCGGCCAGACAGCAAATTGTGATCACCTGTCGGTCAGACTTGGCCCGTCGGCTTCGGTCGGCGGGCTTTTTGTTGTCTTGGGTGGAACAACCCGCCTGCGACGATGGTTCGATCAGTAGCACTATTCGCCCAGATCGGACCCAGCATAGGAGAGCGCCGCTTGGCCACCGAGAAGCAAAGACACGACAGAGAGCAGCGCACGTCAGATGCCGCACGGGCGCTGATCGACGTCGAGCGCACGGCACGAGACGCAAAGACCGCGAGCCTCCGGGAGCAGCGGCTGAGGGCTGAGCCCACTCACCCTGTGGAATCACGCGATCGAACAGCTTCGCAGTGAACTGGTCGCATTGGCGGATCCAGGCTTTTGGGTTGCGCTGGTGGTTGCGCTGGTTCCGTACGGGATTTCCGTCGCACTGCCTCTGTGGGTAGCTAGTTGACTAAGGCGCAGGCGATTATCCGGTCCACAAACCCAATGCGCGCGATAGGATCAGGACAGGCGGGAACTCCCGTCTCACACCGCTGCGTCGAGGGGGCCGTTGATCTCGGCGGGACCCGGCCGACTTCGCGCTCGGCCTTTGGGGGCGGCCCAGCAGCTTGGTTAGGGGGTTAGGCCGCTGGGCCTGACCAGCGAGCTTTCGGGGGCTGCTCGACTGGCTGTTAATGTTTTAGCTAAATCTAATTAATGGAACCATGTGAACGAAGTACGGGGCGGCAATTCCGCTGTGTGGCAGCCAAGGGACACCACCTCCACGCCTCCAAGCCTCCAGGCCCGCAGTTCGTCGTCCCAGCTCGCCCATGGAACGGCTTGCAGACCGGCTCGACAGGGGATCGAAAGCGAAGGCATCCCGTCCCTGGCTGTCATCATGTGCTACTCGTAGATCCGCCTCTTGCGCAAGCCAGCGCTGGATGCGCCGCGCTGCAGTCTTTCCCGGCACGAACCAGCTTCTGCGCTCGTCGCTCCACCTGGCGCGCGGGAATGTCTGTCGAAACCGCTCAACCGCCGCGCGATCGTACGGAAAGCGCGCATCGGCACCAGGAGCTGGCTGCGGTGCAGCAGGGGCGTGGGATTTTTCCATCAGATTGCGAAGCACAGCACTGCCCGCAAACAACGCGGTGCAGCTCATTTGGGTCCAAGAACACCAGAACGTATAGTAGAGCCGCAGGGGAAAGCCGATGAGGCGATCGGTGAAACTGCTCAACGCGTAGCGTGGGGAAACCTTCGCCGCGCCGGACCGTTTATTCTGCACCAGGAGAGGTCCATTCATGCCCAGACGAGATGCAAAAAACCCAACGGCCAGACGGCCAAGGAGCCCTCGTTCGCGTCCCCTGAAAGGCGAGGAGACGGAAGTGAACCACATCGTCGAAACGCAAGACATATCGCCAGCCCAGGCGCGGGAGCTTGTGCGGCGCCACGGAAACGATTGGCGTAAGATCGATGAACGGGGCCTCGAACCAAGGAACGTCCGCACTAGATGATCCGGCAAAGATGCAACCGTTTACACCGACTCCAGCATGGCACGTTGCGGTCCGATGATGAGTTCGTGAAGGCGTGGCACTTACAGACGACGATCGCACGGCCATCGTCATGACCTGCGACGAAGAACGCGGCAAAGGCCATCGCGGCAAACGCACACCCGGAATTCTGCAGTAGCGTCAAGAAAAACGGCGCCGGTGACACCAACAACTAGTTTCCATAAGCGGTCGTGGTGGCGTTGCAGCTGCCATCCGAGCGCGCCAAGGCCCATCGAGTGATCTGCGACATCAGATCGTTGTGGCCTTGGCGCTACGCGCTTCCGCCGCACGCCGATTCACACTGATCGCCTCCAAACGGGCCGGAGAATGGTTGCGGATCGAAACTGGAGGCGGAATTTCGTTCCAACCGCCGGTTGGTGGACGCGTTACAACTCATGCGCCTAATGTCGACTTGATCCGCGCGCACCTGGCAAGCCCGCCCACCCGAATCCCCCGCCTGGTGCAACAGCGCTTGATCGGCCCCGCCGTACTTCATGTGCGGCGGGTTTTTATTCACTCGCTGGAACAACCGGGCCGGCGCGACGGTTCATCTCAACGCAGCAAGTCCCTCCTCATAAAAATTGCTGCCAGATCGTGTAGCACCGATCGGCCCGCGTCCTTCTCCCGGAAGCGCGGTTTTTTTGCATGCTGGTTTGGGCTACTCCACATTGACCTGCCGAGCGAAACCCTTGGTCGAATTCGTACATTAGGAATTTGGAACATAAGTGAGGCAGAAAACATTGTTGGCGCCATGGACAAGAGCGATGGCGACAATCTTCTTGAATGGCTTTCGAGCGGCCTGCCCGAAGATCAAGTGATCCGAGCAGACATCACGATGACGATTTCAAGAAAAACTGACGAGAAAAGTGGTCCGGCCGATTCGGTGGTCACGAAAGCCAGGCTGGATCACAGTCTCGTCCAGGAACAGGAAGAAGCTGACGCCTCCGTCGACCACCAACCATCCGTTCCGTTGCTCCTAGTCCTTTATGTGCTCTCGATGTTGGGATTGGTCGGATACGCGCTCGCGCGTTCGTATTTTCTATAACGCCAGCCACCTCTGGCTCGCGCGGCTCTTGAGCAGATCGTGTATTCAAGTATTGCATGCCGGCATCGGCATGGTCCCGGAAGACTGCAAGGTCGCCGGCCTGTTCCCGGGCATGGACATCGTCAACAACGTCGCGGCGACGGTTCTCTCTAAAGTGTTCTCGGGTGCAAATTTCTCCAATAGGAAGGCCGACGGCAGCCGTCCACGCAGGAGTTGGTCAAACTCGGTAGCCGCTGAGCCGCTAAAGCTCAGCTGAGAGTTGCCTTATCTCCCGCCTCCACGATCTTGTCGAGAACTGCTTCGGGCGCCACGTCCCGCTTCAGCTCCTTCAATTCCTCGTCTGCTTCCGTCTGGACGTCTAAACGCATCGCAATCTCCTCGACCATCTTGATCAGCTTGGTCGTCTCGTGTTCGTTCAGCAGGCTGACCTGGAGATCGAGATCAGCCCGCGCGTCATCTTCGGCGACCATTCGGTTCTGATTGATAAGCACAAAGGTGGAGAGAAATATTGCCTCCACGGACGCGAACATAGCTAAGATGACTAAAGAAGGATCCCAGGCCTGGACGATCGGAACGACACCAATGTTAAAGGCGATCCAGCCGCCAAAGAAAACAAGATGGATGTAGACGAAGATCATGCTGCCGGCAAACCTGCTGATTGCGGCGGCGGCCCTTTCCTCACGAGAAGCTGCTTTCGCCTCTCGCTTTCTCCGCTCGACGAGAGCCTCAATGTTGCGGGCCAACGCAGGAGCTAGCCCATCCGCGGCCGGCGTAGTTGGGGTGGCGCGTGCCGTATCGTTAGAGGGGACGCTGGGGTGCATAGGTCGCTCCTATCTCAACATCTGCCCCGATGCCTAACTGCGCATTTTGAATTTTGCTCCGTTAACCCCCCGGCGACGGCTAGCGCATGTACCAACAGGTAGCTTTTCGCGGGGAAGGTTGCGTCGCAAATCCGGCTTGATGGCCATCGCCGTCCAAGTGTCGGCCGGCTCAGGAAATCAACCAAGCGAGTGTGGCTCTCGATGACGGCGAATTTCTCGTCCGTCGCTGCTGCAAAGGCAACCCGACAGCTCGTCCGTGAGCGGAATTTACCCCGTTGCCGCCGCTTGGCCGATGCTCGCCAAGCCTCGACAATTGTTCTATGCTCTCCTTGGCACGGCATGGTCGTGAATGCGACACGGAAGGCTGTTGCCCTAGGGGGATCCATGTTCGAAGTCGTCGAAGACTGGTGGAAAACGGGCTCGAGAAGCTGGTTAGCCCTAAACACTCCTGGCTTGCTCGTCGCGCTATCGGTGCTGTTGTTGCCTGGGCTGGAAAGCGCGAATGCACAGACGAACTGGACACTCGACCCGACGGCCTCCGTGCTCACCTACCAGTCGGTCAAGAAGAATACGATCGTTGAAACCAACAAGATCAGGAACATAGCCGGCACTCTTTCTTCGACGGGTGAGGCCAAGATCACCTTTGACCTCAACTCCGTCGATACGGGTGTCGACCTTCGCAATGTCCGCATGCGGTTCCTTTTCTTTGAGACATTCAAGTATCCGTCCGCCGAACTGATCGCAAAAGTGGACCCTGCCGCATTTGCCGACCTGGCGACCAAGCGAAGGCTGAAGGCAGTGCTGCCATTCCGCCTCAACCTGCACGGGGTCGACAAGGATCTCGAGGCCAATGTCGTCGTGACCATGATCAGCGACAGCATGGTCTCCGTCGCTTCAGAGATGCCTGTTGCCGTGCATGTCGAGGACTTCGGACTGCTGTCGAATGTCGACAAACTGCAGCAAGCCGCCAATGTGACCAACATTGTTCCGACCGCTTCGGTATCGTTCGATTTCGTGTTCAACGCCGGCGGCAGCAAGCCCGCGGCCGTGCAGACAGTCGCGGCAAGTACTGCCGACGTCGGACCCGTCACCACCGATGCCGCGAAAGCGAACTTCAGCGACGAGGAGTGCCTCAACCGGTTCGCGGTGCTCTCCCGCACCGGGGCCATCTACTTTCGGTCGGCGAGCGCGCGGCTCGACAACCAAAGCCGTCCGCTGCTGGCGGAGGTGGTTGGCGTAGTCGGCAAGTGCCCCGGCCTGAAGGTAGAGGTTTCCGGCTACACCGATTCCGATGGGTCGCCTGCCGCCAACAAGCTGCTGTCGGAGCGCAGGGCCCAGGCCGTTGCCAATGCCATCGTTGCTGCGGGTATTGCCCGCACGCAGATCACGGCAACCGGGTATGGCGAGGAGCGGCCCGTTGCGGCCAACGATACGCCGAAGAACAAGGCGCTCAACCGGCGGATCGAGTTTTCCGCCACCAAGCTCGTCAACTGAGGAAGGACCTCTTGTTCCGGCGGTGGGGCTTCGATCTGATTGTCGGCAGTGCCCTGCGCGCGATCGGGCTGGTGACACTCTTGCTACTATTGACATTGACGGCGGCCAATGCGGAACGCCGTGTTGCTCTGGTCCTTGGCAACTCCCAGTACCAGCATGCGCCGGCCCTGACCAACCCGGTCCGCGACGCGCAGGCTGTTGCCGACCGCCTCGAGAAGTTGGACTTTGAAGTGGTCTCCGGTTTCGATCTGACCAAATTGCAGACCCAGACGACGATTGCGCAGTTCGCAAAGCAGGTGCGTGGCGCCGACATTGCCCTTTTCTTTTACGCGGGCCACGGTTTGCAGGTTTCGGGCAGCAACTACCTGCTTCCGGTCGATGCCGCACTGGAAGACGAGACCTCGCTTGATTTCGAGGCGGTGCCTGTCGAGTTCATTTTGCGGCAAATGTCGCGCGAGACCAGCATAAGACTGATTCTTCTCGACGCCTGTCGCGACAATCCCCTGGCCGAAGTGTTGGCAAAGGCCGCCGGCGTCAAGGGAGCGAGAAGTGGGCTTGCCGAAATTCCGATCGAGAATGGCGGCGCGGGCACGCTGGTCGCATTTTCCACCAGTCCCAATCAGGTCGCCTTCGACGGATCGAGCGAACATTCCCCGTTCACGTCGGCGCTGCTTTCCCATATCGGGGCCACGAACGTCTCCATCACCGACGCGATGAACATGGTCACCGCCGATGTCTTCAAAGCAACTGCCAGCAAGCAGCGCCCGTGGCTCAATGTCTCGCTGACCACCGAGGTCGTTTTGCACAGGGTCGATCTCAACGCGCCGCTGATCGTCGGCGAGGCAACTGCCCCGCAACAACCGGAAGGCGGCTCAGATGGGCGCAACGCCACCGCAAATCCGTCGGGCGCTGACGACGCCGAGCTTGCGCTGAATGTGCTGCGTCAGAAAATCCCTGAGCTGGCCTCCGACGATCCGATCTTTTTCAACCACCCCGTCAATTTCGGGGATCCGGCAATCGACGGAAAGAGTATAGCCGAGTTGATCATGGGCAAGCCGCTCTTCAGTCCGGTGGAAGGACTCGACACGTCTGTGTGGCAGGGCAAGCACTGCAATGGCTGCCATGAGTGGGATGAGGATCGGCTATGCGAACAGGCGAAGAATTTTGCCGCCAATGATGTCTCCGTGCTGCGCCTGCAACATCCGCTGGGAACACGCTTCAAGGTGGCGCTGGCCAAATGGGCGCAAGGCGGCTGCAAGTAAGATCTGGACCTTCGGTTCGAAAACCCCTGCTCAAGCCAGACGAGGGAGCCAATGCGCGTCTAATAAGCATCCGCCGATTGGCGCCGCGCCTCGATCTCGGCCATCTGCAGGCCCATTTCGACAAAGGCAGAAAGAACGGCAAAGCGATCCGCGAGTGCAACACGCGCCAGGCCTGCCAGAACACCGGCATTTACGGCATGGGCGGCAGGAAACGGCGGCAAGCCCGTTGGAGCGGCTGCGCCGACGACAGAGCCGGGAGCACCAAAATCCCCGCCAACACCATTGTCACGCCATGCCGCGGCCAGGGCAATCCAGGCGCCCGGGGTTGTCGGCGGCACTGCGGCTGCCTGGCCCAGCGAGGCGCGATGGTGGGGACTGTCCGGTTCGCTGACCCAGTTGTGGACCAGTGCGAGCAATTCTTGGTCGGTTCCATCGAGCAGCTCACTCAAATGCCGCAGGCATTCATGGGCCCACCAGACCGCAGCCCGGTCCGGAAGCAGGTAGGCACAAAAGGTGATTGCCTCTTCGGGAACGCGCCCGACTAGGAGATCGCGGCAAAACTCGATCGAACGCTGTTCGGTTGGAAGGGCTCTCATGTCTCTGGCAGCGGCGGGACAAGCCATGAAAAGATCCCGTGCCGTTTTGAATCGGAGCCCGTTGGCCATGACGCCACGCTTTCATCGAGAACCAGTTGGCACTCAAGCCCCCGGCGCGGCGCGGGTCAAGTCTCAACTCGCAGCCCGGCGATCCTATCGACACAGCCATGGGCTAGGTGTTTATCGCAGACAATTGCTTCGGAATTTGGTATATTCACGCTTGGTAATATCGGATGCTCAACAGGAGTAACCGCTATGCGGTGGGCCAGTTCACCCTTGGTGTTGGCGGTCGTGGTTTTCTCGACCCATGTTTTCGCCGACCCTGTCCAGAAATCAGAAGACATCGTCAAGTTTTTTGCCGGCGCGGCCGATCTTGGCAAGTCGCGTGGAATTTGTGTCGGCACCGAGGAGCAGTGCAAGAGCAAGACCAAGGCAAAAGAGGGACCCGCCGATAAATCCAGCCTCGACATGCTGATCAATTTCGGGCTCGATTCGGCCGAACTGGACGCAACCGCGCGCGCCGAGCTCGCGGAGTTTGCCAAGGCCCTGAAGGACAACCGGCTGAGCAGTTTCCACTTCGTCGTCGAAGGCTACACCGACGCTTCCGGTCCGGCAAACTACAATGAGCGGCTCTCACGGCGACGAGCGCAATCTGTGACGTCCTTCCTGACATCAAGCGGCATCGAGGCTGCCCGCATTAACCCGATCGGCCTGGGCGAAGCGCATCCGCGCAGCCCCAATCCATACGATGCTGTCAATCGCCGTGTGGAAATGCGCATAAAGACCGAGTAACGAAACGCTGGCGCATGCCGCCGGAAACTGTGCGGCAGTTTCCGAACCACAACTCGCATTGCCGCGGGTAGGCCAGCCGTTTGAATGTCCGCTGTCAGTCCTTCAGCATGCCGCCCACCACTCACACCGGCGCGGAAGTGCAGCGCCTTGGTCGGGAAATCGCCAACCCGGGGAATCAATCGGTCTGCGTCTCCGAAGCGGCAGCGACTTGCCCGCGCCGTGCCCTGGCTCAAAGCGCGTTCTGAACGGAGCTCAGCATCGCCGTGATCACCTGTTTATACTTTGCGAACTCGGGCGATGTCTGCCGGACCTCAGTCGTGGTCGTCGTCTGCTGGTTCGCCGCAGTGGTGGCTGGGCTGAGCTTTCGACCCATCTTCCTTTCGGCCCAGTCCACCACATAGCTGGCGGTCTTGCCGGTGAGAAAGGGATTGGCCTGAATGACGGCTGACCCGAGCACTGCGCTCAGTTGCGCCGAACCCGACGCCGACAGCACCTGATGCGCCCCCTCCATACCGAGGAAATGGCATAGATAGAGCCGGCCGGCAGTGATCTGGTGGCCGCGCGCTCGAAGATAGGCTTCGCCCTCTCGCGCCAGATTGCGAACCATCTCGCGCGAGATGGTGGCATCGTAACGCAGGGCAAGCAGGTCGGCGGTCGACAGCGTGCGTGCAAGTTCAGGCCGGTATGTATTCATCATCCGGATCCAGGTCTTGGTGATGAATTGACCGGCGCCGGTCGCTGAAGAATTCGGGTTCTTGGCACGGGCACTGCCGCCACTTTCGACATGGACGATGCGGTCGGTGAGCGTTTCCACGGCGGAAAAATCCGAAGCGACCGCGGTAACTGTGCCCAGCGGGTCGATCGCCGCGCCATTCTGGTAGAGTTCGAAATGCAGGTGCGGTCCGGTCGAAAGTCCGGTGGTGCCGATGTAGCCGATGATGTCGCCTGCCTTCACCTTGGTGCCGACGCCGCCCACGATTGCGAATTTCTGCATATGCGCATAGCGCGTCTCGCGCCCGCTTCCGTGCGAAATCTTGACCAGATTGCCGTAGCCGCCCCCATCGCCCTGGAAATTGATTTCGCCATCGAAGGCGGCCGCGATCGGCGTGCCGACCGGCGCCGCCCAGTCGACGCCCTTGTGGATGCGAACGGTTCCTAGAATTGGATGCTTGCGCGGCCCGAAGGTCGAGGTCAGGACCCCGTTGACCGGTGTGACCATGCCGTTGGTGACCGTCAGCGAGCGAACCTGATCGTCGCCTGTCACGCATGCAAGCTGGCCATCGCCCTGCTGGAAGACGAAACAGTCCAGACTTTTTGTCGTGCCCTGAACACCAACATACAGCACCCGCCCCGCGCTTTCGTCGTTGCCGCGCGGCGTCTGCGAATAGATCAGCACAAGACGCTGGTCCTCGCTTGCGAAGGCGTCCAGATCCTGTCCTCTCGACAGATACATGATGGCTTCGCCGATCACGCCGGTCGGAACGCTATTGCGTGCCGCTGTCGAGTAGATCGCGTCGAGCAGACGATACTGCCTTTTGTGGGCGCCTTCCGCCGGCGCGCCAGAGTAGTTGAACAGATCTTCGCGTACCCAAGGATCAACGCCGGATACGAACACGCCCGCGGCATTGCGCGTCAGCGTACCGACAAAGACGTTCTTGGCGTAGATCGACACCTGGATGAGGGACATCGTTGTCGTCTCGCGGTTCGGCCGGTATCCACGCATGGCCACGACATAGCCCGGCTCCAGGCCGTCCCGGCCGAAGAGCGCCTTCAGCGCCTCGCCTGCCTGCTTGGCCCCGTCGGCGGAGAAATGTGCATCGAGCGCAACGCTATCCAAACTGCGATCGTTGAGGATCTTCACGAACGTGTCTTCCGTTGCCTCGAACCGCTGATATTCGTTCGTGACAGTTGCGACGCTGGTGTTGTTTTCGATCTGGGTCTTCTGGAACGCGGGAAGAGCTGCATCGCCTGAATCGATTGTTTCACCCCAGCCGGCCTCCGGGTCATCGGCGTCCGCCAGTTGATCGGCAGCAGGCGCGGGTTCATCAGCGGCAGGAGATGGCTGAAGATTGTTCTGCAGATCGCTGGAGGCTGAGGGGACGGTCTTTCGTTGCGCCTGGAAGAATGCAAAATCCTCCTGCGTCGACGGTATGGTCGTCATGAATTTCTCGCTGGCGCTAAGCATGACGTCGGACAAAATCTCGATCTGTGGCGAAATCCCGGCATGGTCGAGTTCGGCCGGACGCGGAACAACGCGGCCCTTCGTTGCGGCGCCGGAATCGGGTGCAAGGTTGATCCACATCGGGTCTCCCGCCAGGCCGATAATGGCAGGCACATAGACAGAGGCATCGGCCGGCACATCGTCGGCTCCTTCGACCGCATGCAGCTCCTCGTCTTCGTCGCCAAACGACCAATAATCGGCGGTGAGGTAGAAGCCGGCGGCAATCGAACACAGGAAAACCGTGGCGAGGCCGGCGAGAAGCCTGCGCCAAAAGGTGCGCCGGCGAAGGGCAGCGCGTGCTTGCTTCTTCTCCTTGAAGCTTGTGTCGATAGCGTGCGTCACGGACTGCTTCCGGTCAGGAAAAACGTCCACCGCACCTGTTCAAGCGTATCGACTTCAACAAATCGCGCGGCAATATGGCCGCGCTGCCAGCATTCGTCGATGCCGCGTATCGAGAAACGCCGCCGCTCAATGCACATTTCGGTCGTTCCGGTCAGGATGGCGTCGCCGAAAACGTCAGTGGCATAGAGGTAGATGTAGCGGTTCGTCAGTTCCTCGCGGATGACGTTCACGCACTGATTTGCGCCGATGGTCCACCAGCCATCGGTCTGGTCGACATTGTCGACCTCCTGGCCGACGGCGAGGTTGACGACGTCGAGCGTCTGATTGCACACCGTGAATTCGGCGCGCGCTTCGTTGCATGAGAGCACGGCCAGCAACGCGGCGGCCGAAACGACCGCAAGCCTCATGTGGCCCCTCGACGCAAGCAAGCTTCGAAGCCGACCACGCTGCTTCAAGGGCAGGTCGGAAGACGAGCGGGGCCAGCCCGAGCTACGGAGTTCCATCGGGCGCCCATACTACCCGCCGAGCCGGAAATACTTGGCACTGGCCGAGAACCTGGACACGTCGGCCTCGATTTCCTCGAGAATTTTGGGCAACAGCCGTGAGGCTGGCATTGGCGTGGAGAAGGCAGCCGCCTGGATATCCTGGGGGCCGGTGATCACCATGATGATTTGCGGCACGGCCTTGCCTGCAGCCCTGTCGGCGGCGCCGAGACCGATCGGGATGCTGAAGGTAGCCTTGCCCGATTGTACGACCATGCGGTCATCGAGGTTGAACATCATGCCTTTGTGGTCAATCAGCAGCACGCTGGAAATGAGCCCGCCACGCGTAACCAGCGTACCGCTGATCGGCGTACCGTTTGGCACCGATGTTCGATCGAGAACAAGCTGCGGCTTTTCGCCAGCAGTCTGCCCCAGAAAGCGCAGGAAGTTGGTGACTTCGCACTGGCTCGGCTCGATGAGGCGCACGTTGATGTCCGGCTCAACGCGGAACCTTGCCTGGAAATCAGCCAGCATCTGCTCAAATGGCTGGACTGCGGTTCCAAATCCTTCGATGGCAGCGGTCTTATCGGTTATCGAGGTCACGGCGGCGTAGAAACAGTCGCCGCCGCTGAAGTCGCGAACCCACGAGACACGCTGCGCTATATCGTCGATTACCGGGGCAACTTCAGTCTTGGGCACGTTCAGGGCGACCGTGGCCTTGTCTGGTTCTCTGGCCGCCGGCAGGTCGGTCTGCTTCTCCTTTGCCCTCGCCGCATCCGCCTGGCGTGCAGGCGGCTCGAGAACGGGCGCTGCTGGTATCGCCTTCGCCGGCCGGCTCGCCTGATCTTTGGGCGGGGGCAGGTCGGCCTGCTGCTTCTTTGCACTCATCGCATCTGCCTGGCCTGCAGCCGGCTCGGGAGAGGGCGTGGCCGGTGTCGCCAGCGCCTGCTGGCTTGCCTGCTGTTCAGGCTTTTGGCTCGCCGCGGCGTCCGGTTGGGCCGCGGGCGCCATCGGAGCCTTTTCGACCGGCGGGAGGGCTGGAGCAAGCTTGGCAGGCGGCGAGGGCGAATCGGGGTGAATTGACGGCGCTGCGTTTTGGGCCGGCGGTTGCGCCGCACTTTCTGACGGCTTCGACGGTTCCTGCATTTGCGTGAGCATCTTGGGCGACGCTGCCGGCGCGGGCGTTCGAGCCGCGGCGGCCTCCGCCTGATTTTCAGCTGGCGTTAATGTAGCCTCCGTTTGCCGCTTTGGGGCTGGAACTGCCTGTGATGGCTCAGGCGCGTCCGCATCATTGTCCGTCGCCAGCGGCTTTGACGCCTGTGCCTCGGGAATTGATGCACCGGGGACAGGCATTGCTTGTGGTGCAGGTCGTGCTGGCTCTGGCGCGGAAAGCGAGATTTTGCCGGCGCTCGGTGCGGTGGGCGTTGTAAAGCCGCTGAAATAAAGGCCGGCAACTGAGGCGAGAGCCAATGTCGCCAAGGCAGAGACGGCGATGGTTCGGCCCTTTGTAGATTTTCCGCGAACGGCGCCAACGAGCGCACGTGGCGGCGCGGCGACCGGTGAGGCCCGCGGTTCGGACAACAGCGCTGGCCGGACATGCGGGACAAAGCGCTGCCCGCCCGAGCCTGCCAAAGGGGCGTCATGGGCCAAGACATTGGATGGCCGGGACGAGGCCTTCGGATCGGGCGCAAGGGTTTGCCCGGCGCGTGGCAAACCCGGCCTGTCGCGGTTTGCGATGAACGTCGGCGGCGTTGTCCCTTCATCCTCGTCACGCGTCATCCTGGCGATTTCCGCCATGCTCACCGGGCGGTCTCGCGGATCCGGCTGCAGCATGGCTTCAACAATGTCACGAAAATCGTCGTCGATGTCGGACAGGTCCGGCACCGTCCGGCGCTTTTCGATGATCTCGAATTGGGACCCGCTCATGTCGATCGGCTTGCCGCGCAGGGCAGCAACCAGCACCAGCCCCAGGCTGTAGATGTCGGACTGCTCGCTGACATCGCCGCTGTATAGCCCTAGCTGTTCGGGGGAAACGTAGTTGTACTTTCCCGCGAACTTTCCGCCGATCAGGGTCTCACCGCCAACAGTCGCTGATCGCGCGATTCCGAAATCGATGATCTTGGCGCGATCCACCCGACCTCCAGGCAAGATGATGTTGTCCGGGGAGAGGTCGCGGTGAATTGCTCCGGCCTGATGCACGGCGCTCAGACCCGACGTGAGCCGATGGCAGAGCTTGCGCACCTGCTCAGTCGGCATTGGGCCATGTCGCATGACGTCGTATAGCGACTCGCCGTCGACGAATTCCATCGCAAGGTAGGGACGACCGATCCCTGGATCGATCGTGAAGACGTGATATCTCACGACCGCATCATGCGAGAGGTGATTGAGGATCGACGCTTCCTTGCGGAACAAGGACAAGATCGTCGGGTCGCGGGCAAATTCGGGCAAGACGATCTTGATCGCGACATGGTCGCCAGTCTGGATGTTGTGGCCGCGGTAGACCTCGCCCATGCCGCCGAATGCGATCCGCTCGTCAAGTTCGTAGATGCCGCTGAGCTGCGTGCCCACGGCGGTGTTGGCCAGCTGCGGCGATATTCGCGTCTTGTCGTCGGCGCTCATCAGCCTCGACCCTCCGCTCTGGACAGATCAGGGTTGGCGGGGTGTCCATTGCTTCTGTTTGCGAATTTTACCAGCACAATCGTGACATTGTCTGTCCCGCCTCGCTCCAGCACCGTTTTCAGCAGAGCCTCACAGGCCGCCTGAGGTGTCGCAGACACGACCGCGGCGCCGATTTCGGCGTCGGTCAAATGCGCGGTCAGCCCATCGGTGCACAACACAAAGATGTCTCCCGGCATGATTTCGCCTTGCTGGAAATCGATGACGATTTCGTCGCTGACGCCTACCGCATGCGTGATGACATTGCGGCGCGGCCAGGTGAGCGCCTCGGCTGCGCTGATCATGCCGCGGTCGAGAAGTTCCTGAACTTCGGTGTGGTCCTTCGATATCTGCGAGATCGAGGCGTTGCGGATCAGATAGATCCGGCTGTCGCCCGCCCACAGGCAGGCAAATCGCCCATCCATCGCCAACAAAGCGGCAACGGTGGAGCCGATGGTTATGCCGCGGGATTCGGAGATCCTGCGGATTTCGGCGTTGGCGCGGCTCAGCCTGTCCTCGAAGCGCGCACGAAGATCCGGGGCGGAACTCGCAATGCCGATAGTGGCCAGATGATCGACAATGCTGGCCGAAGCGACCTCTCCGGCTTCATGCCCACCCATTCCGTCGGCCACCACCCACAGGCCGGTTCGTGGCTCGACCAGATAGTTGTCTTCATTGTGCTCACGGACGCAGCCATTGTGGCTCACGCCGAAGCTTTCAAAGGAAAGGGCGACATCGCTCAACTTGCCACCAAGCGCTTTTCGAAGCGTCCTCTGCAGCGCACTGTCAGGCGCTCGCTGGCGCCACTTTGCCACAGGCTCCAATATTAAAATATCGAAATCTAGCTTTGAGTGCGTGACCCTTGTGGCCAGGTCACCACGAGAAAGAGCTCGAGAGATAATTTGAGGGCGCGACGGCGCTCCCCTGGTCAACTGCGCATGCTGCGATCTCCCGGTCTGTCACAACGTGCCGGTGCCTAAGTGTTCCAGCGCGCCATGGGCACGAACAATGCGATTTCGACCGGCCCCTATGAGCCTTGCGGCATTTGGTCTGATGCGCTGTGGGCGAATCGGGATCAGCCGGATGGATTGGCCTACCAATCGCGACACGATTCCAGCGAGATCTGCCTCGCTCTCTTTGAGAGAGCTGATTGAGAGAGCTGACTTCAGCTTCTGCCAAAGCAAACCCGATCCTTATCGAGCATCTTCGACAAAGTTGCAGCAGTGCTCGAGATTTATGGGAATCCGTTGTCCGCCAAATAGTACATCAGCTAGCGCCGGCAGCCACACGCCCGTTCTGAACTACTGTTCCTTGGACGAACGCTGCTCGTCGGCTCCGGCCGCGGCGGTTGCTTGCCCCGGATCGGGAAGACATCGTTTGACAAGGCGACGGTTTGGACATGCAGACCAACCAGGCGTTGGCTGATGCCGCTCATTGACGCAAGACAAACCTCTGATCCACTAGACTAGATTTCGCGATCTTACTTGCCCACGCGAGGCTCAATCCATCTCAAAACGCCTTCGGACAGCTGAATGCGGAAAGCGCCGGAAGGAAGAAAGGGCTGGGGCCGGAACCGGTCTGGATCGTATAGGCGACGTCGCGTCCGCCGACCACGAAGCGCGCCTCAACAGTGCCGTCTTTGCTGGTGGTCGTCGCCTTGTCCAGCAACCGCTTGAGCGACCACGGCCCTTCGAAGCTGATAACGGATTCGCGGCCCAGCATTTCCGGCATCAGTCTCAGACTGGCGGACGCCGAGGCCGCGCCGTTCGGCCAGGACACCGTGCTTGGCGTGCTACCCGCCTGGTTGCTCTGGACGATCTGGCCATCGACGTCGAGCACCGCAGCGTCCGCATCGCCATTCAGCGAGAACGGGGTAAAGGTCAGGTCGACCGAGGGCATTGATCCGCCCGAGGGGAAAAAGGCGTTGCGGATTTCCGCAGCCAGCTGAAAGTTTTTCAGCGTCGACTTCGACAGGTCGCGCCCAAAGCGCGCATTCTGTTTCCAGGTCCAGTCCTGGCCGCTCATGTCGATCAAGGAAGCAAGGTTTTGTGCGAAGAACCGGTCCATCAGGCCGCCCGGAGAGAACAACTTGGCGAAGTCCGCCATCGCAATATCCTGGGTGCCATCGCCTCCAAAGGGGTAGCGGCCGTTGACCGCCTCCTCGCAGGGCCGCGTGACAGCCTGGTCGAGCATCTCGTTCAAATTCGTCAACGAAATTTCAGCCGCGTTGCCCTCAAATTCATCTGCAGTTGCGTTGACCATCCTGCCGAGTTGCTTGGGCAGGCGCGATGCATTGGCGCGAAGGGTGGCTATCTGCAGCTGCAGGTTGGCGTTGACACGTTCGGTCTGCGAAGGGACCTCGGTTGCCAGTTGCAGGCTCTGGTGGATGTCGCGGAAATTCTGGGTCAGCGCATCGATCGGTCGGCGTTCAGAAGGACCGCTTACCAGAGCCTGGAAGGATCTGAACTGCGCTTCGACGTTTGCCCCAGGGTTCTGGCTTCGAAATTTTGCAGACCCCGTACCGGCACGGCTTTGCGATTTGGCGGAGCTAATTTGAATGCCGATACGAGCCAGGCCCCTGGCCATGTCTGCGGCTTCCTGGGGCTGGCGCATGACGGTGCCGGCTTGCATTCCAGCGCCCGAGTTTTCGTCGGAGACAGGGTCGCGCGCCAGGGCAGTTTCGTCGGCAATCGCGGTAAAGAGCTGTTCGATCGGCGAGTTTGGTGAGGAAACGGCGGAAAGCGCGACATAGTGCGGCTTGTCGTTCAGCATGGCTTTGAATTTCAAAGCATCGAGAACGCTGTTCCACGCGGCTGCGAACGCCTTGCCGTAGCGATCGAGAAGTTCGGGGCCGAGCTTGAGCAACTCCTGATCGATGCCGCCTTGCTCGCCGCCACCGCCCAGTACCCACTGGTCGTCGACGAGTGTCTGCGCAATGCGCGAAAGCTGTCCGAGATAAAAGTTGTTGAATCCGGCATGGGTGTAGAGACCGGTAACACGCAGCTTCGACAGATCGCCGCCATCGACGCGCTCGAACACAAGCTGCGCTTCCGGCCCGCCTTTTTGCGAAATAGAAAAATCGTCCAACGCAGCCGCGTACAGCGCCGACTTGATCAATGCGGACGCACGGTCGGCTAGGCTCATACGCCCGAGCGAACGCTGGGCGGCTTCCACAAGCGGCTGGTTGAGTTCGAAAACCGGATCATAGGCATCGTCCAGCGCAAGCATGGCGCGTAAGTGCTTTTCGAGCTGCGCGCGTCCTTCCCGGTTGCTCTCGCCTGGATACCGGTTTTGTTCCCAATCCTGCTTCATCCAGGAGATGATCAATGCGTCATCGACCTTGGGTGCCTTGCCGCCGAGCATCAGGTAAATCTTGAGCGGTTCGTAAAGCGCGGCGGGCTCGGCCATCGTCGCCTGTACGGTCCGCTCCGCCTGAATAAGCAGACGCGACCGCAACATTCGTTCCAGTGCTTGCCGGTAGGCCGTTGTCGATGCCGAAAGAAGCCTTTCCCGCTGGCTAAGGCCGACCGTTTCCTCCATGCGTGTCGGTAAGTCACTCCTTTCGAAACCGGCCGGCATGTTGCGCAACTGGTCGAGCGGCCCGATGACGTTTTCAAGGTCGACATCGGTGACCGTCGTGCTTTTGAGCAGGGCGTCCGCTGTCTCGCGATATTGGCTCATCGCTTGGGTCGTGGAGGCGATCAGCGAGCGGTTGGCCATGAAGCTTATCGCGAGCGCGCCAAGGGCCGCTGCAGTGATCAAGGCTATGATGCCGAAGCCGCCATATCTGAGGGCCGCTGCCCGCCTTTCGGTCGCTCGGTCATAGGAAACCCATCCGGATTCAGCGAAAATGACATCAGTCAGGAGATCGTGCAAAAAGAAGCTCTTGCCGGTCCCGGACAGGTGGGGGCGGGAATTGTTGCCGAAACTGCGGCCGATTGCGCCCAACATCTGATCGATCGGCGTTCCTTCTTGGGTCCCCGACGAGAAGTAGAGCCCACGCAAGCTGACGTTCACCTGGCTGCGGACCGGATCGAACAGGCTGGTCACGAAGCCGGCAATTCGGCCCTTGAGTGCGTAAAACTGGGCCGGAAAGCCAAAGATCGATATGCGCGAGACCGGATCAGGCTCTTCCTGCAGGCGGTCAGGCATCTCGTCCGCCAAGCGGTTCGCCAGTGCATCGAATTCGGCCGGAGCCTCACCGGCCATGTTCTTGTTGCGGTCTGTGGTCTGGAATGTCGCGCCCCAGACCTTGCGCCTGCGCGGCTCCTCGAAATTGCCGAAATATTCCATGAAGCCGGAAACAAGATCGGCCTTGGTGAAAAGCAGGTACACCGGAAACTGGATTTTCAGCGTCTCGTGGATCTCCCTCAGGCGACTGCGTATTTCAACGACATGGGCGTCGAGCTGCTGGTCATCGAGGCTGATAAGATCGGCAAGACTGATGGCCAGGATGACCCCGTTGATCGGTTGTCTGATGCGGTATTTCTTGAGCAATGACAAAAACGCCAGCCAGCTCTTGCTGTCGCTTCCAGCACTGGAATCCTGCGTGGTGTAGCGTCCCGCCGTGTCGATCAGCACAGCCCCTTCAGTGAACCACCAGTCGCAGGAGCGGGTGCCGCCAATACCGGCCACCGGCTGGGCGTCTCCTGAGCCGGCAAGCGGAAAATTCAGACCCGAATTGACCAGTGCCGTCGTCTTGCCGGCGCCCGGCGGGCCAATGACGATGTACCAGGGAATGTCGTAAAGGAAATTGCGCTTGCCGCTCGACCGCTTGAGTGCTGCGATGGCCTCACTCATGCGCCCCTCGAGCACCGGTGAATCGTCATTGCCCCCATCGTCGCGGGCAACAACGGTCTCGAGCGCTTTTTGCGCCTTTCTCACCTGCCAGACGCGCACCCCGTAAACGATGGCCACGGACGCCACGATCGTGCCGATGATTGTCGCGCGTAACCAGACAGGTCCCAGCGGCCGGATATCGGCGAAGCGGATCAAAGGTCCAGCAAACCAGACCGCCGCCGCAAAACCGGCCAACGCGGCCGTGCTGAATATCCGCGGCAGCCAACGCATCATGTGCGTTTCCGACCGGCGGTGTTCACAGCGTTTCCTCCTTCGGGATCATCACGTCGACACGGCGGTTCTTGGCGCGGCCCTCGGACGTCGCATTGTCGGCAATTGGTTCATCTTCGCCCTTGCCGTCGGCGGTTACTCGCGAGGGATCGTTAAGTTTCGCGGCGATCATCGTCTCAACAGCCTTCGCGCGGGCAACCGAAAGGTCAAAGTTCGATTTGAACGTGCTTGATTTCCGTGGTTTCACATTGTCGGTGTGGCCAACGATCCTGATTGGCCCTGGCTCGTGCTCAAGGGCTGCGGCAATCTGTGCGGCCAGTGGCAGAAACTCGGGCTTCACTTCGGTCTTGCCCGGCTGAAACAACAATAGATTGTTGATCTCCACTACGATGAAGTCGCCTTTTGTACCGATGGTCATCCCGCCTCGCTCGACTTGCGTGGCCAGGGCCGAGCGGATGCGGTCGATCTGCTCGGTTGCGGCAGGCGAGGCGACTGTCACCGGTTCGGCAAGTGGTGCCACACTGGCGCGCTCGATCGTCACAGGCGTCGAGGGATTGAGCGCCAGCAATTGCCTGGCTGCAGCATCGCCTTCATCGGTCATGAACGCCCGCAAGGTGAAGAACGCGGCCGTCAGCAGAGCTGACGCCGCTGCGGCAACACCCCAGAGCGGCAGGCGGGCCGAAGACGGCATCATCGTCGCGGCCATGCCTTGCCAGCGGGGGGAGATGTCCTCTCCGGCGCGGGCCCTGAAGTAGCGAAGCGTCTCGTAGACGTCGCGCCGCACACGTTCGAGACTGGTATCCTCGCGCGCCAGGCCCCGATACTGGCCCTCGAATCCCAGGGACAGGCAGACATGCATCAGCTCCAGCAGGTCTAAGTGTGGCTCCGGATTGGCCAGCACCTTGTTCAGCGCTTCGTAAAAGCCGGCGCCAGTGGCTTCGACGTGAAAGAACCGCGACAACATACCGTGCTGTGCCCAGGTGTCCTTGCCGGCCCAGGGGAGGTTGCCAACAAGATCGTCGGCGGTTTCGCAAAGGGCAAACTTGGCGATCCGCGCATCTTCTTCGGGAACGCCTGACTTCTCCAGCGTCCAGTCGAACCTCTCGATCGCATCGGCGATATGTTCGGCCAATGGCGGCGCCTGTCTATCGACCGGCACGAGCCTGAGATGCCCGAACAGGACGAGCAATGGTGCTGAGGCAGCGAGGATCGGATTTGCCGTCGAATATTTGACCGTGTCTGCGGCGCCGAGCAGCACCTCCTGCTGAATGATTGGCCTTGACCCAGCTGCCTCGGCTCTGGCCGCTGCACGGGGTGATGCTCCCTGATAAAGAATGGTTCCGGATGTCCAGTCCGGCGGCATATGCCGACCTATGTCAGGATCGAAAACTGTCGATTTCTTGACATCCAAGGGCCCGACAGTCTTGGCAATCGGTTCGTTTGCGGTTGGTTTGGCGTTCTGCCCGCGCCGTGGATTGGTGCGGATGACGGTCTTGCCGACCGGGCCGAAAGGATCGTCCTTCGAGCTCATCGCTGATATGCCGCCCGATAGCGCAGGCAAGGATCATACTGGCACGGCCGCGGTCCGGAACTACAAGAAACTATGGCGCCGCAATATGACATCTGCCGCAGACCCCCAGGTCAATCAGGCTTACCCGCCTGGCGAACTGTCGTATGTGATCGTAATCTCAGATGTTGTCGATTGGAACATGATGCGGTGCGCCGACGCGCTTTTCTTCGTCAGCTGAGGCGGCGCAGTCTTTTGCGGCGGTCTATTTGTGCTTGTCAGCTTTGGCATACGCCTCGCTAAAATAGGCCAAGAATATATCCAGCATGCCGTTTTCGTGTGCTTCCTCCATGCTCCGCCACGTCCCGACAAAAGCGTCCCATGCTTGGGCCTTCTTCGAGGTAAACGATGTCGGCGGGATCTTTTTGCCGATCGCTTCCGGCGAAAGGTCGTCAAGCAGTCGCGAGAGCGCTGCTTGCATGGCGGCATAGGTGGCAAATTCGTGCGCCTTGAGATCGCGGAATGCGTCTTGGACGCTGTGCCTGGCATCGAGATAGCCGGCCCTGCGCCGTGCGAACATGATTTCGAGTATGTCGTCGGTGCCCGGGACAAATTTGAGGGGATTGTTTTCAGCCGAGCTTATCATCGTTCGGTGCGGGCTCTTGGCCAATGTCTTTGCAGCCGCACGTGCCTTCAGCAGCATGGCCAGTTGCTCAACCACCATCCGAAGCACCGCGCCGATTTCGGCAGCGACTTCATGCGGATCACGCAATTGCAACAATTCCGGCGAAATGCCTGCGGCAATTGCAATTTCCCGCAGCACCTCGTCTTTTGTCGGGAAGGTCGCAGGCAGCGACGATGTCGATGGCGGGGCTTGCCCGACCCATCGCTCTGACGAACTGAAGAAAGGCTCGCGTCCGGAATCAAGCAGCCGATCGGCCGCCGCCGGCATGTGTCGTTGCGTCGAACCTCGGTCGGCCTCCGGATGACTTGGCGTTGCGTCCTCTTCGTCAATCGATACAAAGATGACGTAGCGGCCGATCAGGAGCCTGTCGCCGTGGTCTAGCCGGCGCGGACCGGTGATGCGTTGGCTCGATCCATTGATGAAAGTGCCATTGCGCGAAATGTCGTGCAGCCAAAACGCGCCTTCCTCGTATCGGATCTGGCAATGCCGGCCGGAAATGAACTTGTCGGGGTCGGGCAAGATCCAGTCGCAATGTTCGCGCCCGATTTTGAAGCTGCGACTACGCGATCTGTAGCCGGGCGACACGCCTGCGGGCAGGGCGTCGACATTGCTGATCTGCAGACTGATTAACATGCGAAATCGCCTGTGTGATCGCTGGCGGCCTTGCCGACACGATACTCCATGTCTTTAGCGTCGCTAATCCCAAAATTCGCATCACAGTGGGCAACCTACTCGTGGTCCGCTTTGGCCTGCACAACAAACATGTGGTACGCTCGAAACGGACTGGCAACCACCAGGGTGATGTGATTTCGAGTTCCTGACCAGGATCGTCAAATCGACTGGGCTGGCCGCCAGGCGAGGAGGGGCACGACCCATGCCGAGTGAACAACGTGCCACGGTGGTGCAAACGCCAGTTGGCGCTGAGCTGTTGACCTTTACACATCTCGTCGGGCGGGATGAGATCAGTCGTTGTCTGGCCTACACGGTCGGGTTCGTAAGCCCCAGCCACGATATCGATCCGCTTAAGATGCTGGGTGGCCCCGTCTCGATCGAAGGTGAATCCAACCCCCAGCGCTGGTTCAGCGGCATCGTGTCGGAGTTTCGCCTCACCCGGATCGAGGACCGACTGGCCTATTACGAAGCAGTCGTCAGGCCATGGCTCTGGTTTCTCGGCAATACGACCGACTGCCGCATTTTCCAGAACATGAGCGTCATCGAAATAGTCGAGGAGGTTTTCTCGAAATACAGCACGGCAAAATTCGAGAAGCGCTTGCAAGGCTCTTATCCGCCGCGCGAATACTGCGTCCAGTATGACGAGACCGACCTCGATTTCGTGCAGCGGCTGCTCGAGCACGAAGGCATCCTGTATTTTTTTGAGCATGACGAGGGCAAGCACACGCTTGTGCTGGCCGACGCAATGAACAAGCTGAAGCCGGCGCCCGGCTATGAGAAGGTGCCTTATCACTTTGAAGGGCAGGGCTCCCGGCGCGATGTCGAATACATCACAGAATGGATTCCAGGCAGCTCCGTGCGGCCGGGTGCCTATGTTCATACCGACTATGATTTCAAGAAGCCGGGCGCCGACCTGATGGCGAAATCCGCCCAGCCGTTCAGTCACAAGCTGGCTGCGGGCGAGAATTACCGCCAGCCCGGCGCGCATCTCGACGTCGGCCGCGGCGACAGCCTGGCCGCGATCCGGCGCGAGGAAATCCAGGCGGTGCACCAGCGCATCGCTGCAGTCGGCACGGTGCGGGGCCTCTATTCTGGCTGCACGTTCAAGCTGGACGGCTTCCCAAGAGAAGACCAGAACCAGGAATATCTGGTGGTCAGCGCCGAATACAGGCTGTTCGATCCGGGCTACCGAGCCCATGCCGACGTCGAAAGCGAGAACTTCAAGGTGATCCTCGGCGTGGCGCCGACTGCCTTGCCCTATCGTCCGCCGCGGGTCACGACACGGCCGATCATGCGCGGTCCGCAGACGGCGACGGTGGTCGGCCCATCGGGCGAGGAGATATTCACCGATAAATATGCCCGGGTGAAGGTCCAGTTCCACTGGGACCGTCTGGGCAAGAAGGACCAGAACAGCTCCTGCTTCGTGCGGGTTTCGCAGACCTGGGCTGGCAGCGGTTGGGGGTTCATCCAGATCCCGCGCATCGGCCAGGAGGTCATCATCGATTTCATTGAAGGCGACCCGGATCTGCCGATCATCACCGGCAGGGTCTACAATGCCTCGCAGATGCCGCCCTACGGGCTGCCGGGCAGCGCCACGCAATCCGGCTGGAAGTCCGACTCATCGAAAGGCGGCGGCGGTTACAACGAGCTGATGTTCGAAGACAAGGCCGGCTCCGAACTGGTCAACTTCCAGGCGCAGAAGGATCATAACCTTCTGATCAAGAACGACCGCACCAAGCTGGTCCAGCACGACCAGTCGGACCGCATCGACCACGACGCCAAGCACTCCGTCGGCCACAACCTCGACGAGGACGTCGGCAACAACAAAACGGTCAAGGTCGGCGTCGACCAGACCACGGATATCGGCTCGAACGATACCGAGACGGTGGGCAAGAACCGTTCGCTGACTGTGGGCGTCGACGAGACGATAGGCATTGGTGCGAATTCAACCGAGACGATCGGGCAGAACCATACTCAGACGGTGGCGTTGGTACAGACGATCACCGTTGGCGCGGCGCGCATCGATTCAGTGGGTGCTTCTGAAACCCGAAGCGTAGGCGGGCCACAAGCGAATACGATAGGGGCGACACGGTCGGTGACGGTAGGGACGGCGCAGAGCCACAGCATCGGCGCGACAGACAAGTGGCAGATCGGCGCCGCCCAGACCGTTGACGTCGCCGCAGACCAAAGCTTTACTATCGGCGGCGCCCAATCCTTCCAGGTCGGCAAGGCGCGCCTGGCCAAGATTGCGGCGGACGAGGGGATCGAGATCGGCGGAGCCTATTCGCTAAAAGTCGCCAAGGCGAGCAGTGTCATCGTTGGCGAAGACGGCGTGATGAAGTTCGGCAAGAAGCTGTATATCGAGGCGGCTGATGAGATCACGCTGAAATGCGGCGATGCTAGCATCATCCTCAAAAAGGACGGTACGATCAGCGTCAAGGGCAAGGACATAAGGCTTGACGGCAGCGGCGACATCGACGTGAAGGCCGACGGCAAGACCAAGATCAAAGGCAGCAGTGTTCACAACAATTGAGGGAATTGAGGGCCGAGCGATGGACGTTGTAGAGCGTGTTGACGGCGTGATAATTGGGTTGCTGATCGGTTTCGATGACGGCTCGCCGCTCGTGGTTTTCGTCGGCAATCCCAGCGACACGGCGCTGAAGGCCCGCAGTCTCGCCGCTCTCGACGCTTCCTCTGTCGGCTCGGAAGTCGCACTCCTGTTCGAAGCGGGCGACACCGCCCGGCCGCTTGTGGTCGGACGCATAGTTGATCTGCGCCCCCAGCCGCATCCCGTTGAAGTGTTGTGCGACGGCGAGACGGTGACACTGGACGCGCGCGATCGCATCGAGCTCAGATGTGGCTTGGCGTCCATCATTTTGGAGAAGAACGGGCGCGTCTCCATCCGCGGCACACAGCTCAACAGCCACGCGACCGGTACCAACCGTATACGAGGAGCAGCCGTTCACCTGAATTAGGTCGAGCCGATGCAGCGCCTTGCGACGATCCCCGCCATCGTTGACCAGCACGCGGAGGACGCCGCTTTCCTCTGGTCGCGGCGGCGCCGCGAGATCGACGGACCGCTTCTGGGCGAACTCGACATCGGCCGCATCGACCAGCGACTGGACGCCAATCTTGAAGGCCTGTTCGCGTCGGGCGAGGCTGCTTGGGCGGCGGCGAACGCGCGTTTCTCCGATTATCCGGAAGCCCCAGAACTCTTTGTCATGGCGTGCTTGGCGCTCCATTGGGGACTGGAAAAGCCGCTTGCCGCAGTGATTGAGGCCGCCACCGCGCTCGGCGAGATCGGAATCAAGGCTCTATCGGGCGCCATCGCCCGGACACCGCGCGAAAAACTCCGTCCTTTTGTCGCCAAGTGGGTCGATTCCAGGGAAACGATGCTCACATGCCTTGGGCTCGCGGCACTCTGGCATCATCGCGCCGATGCCGGTCCGAGCCTCGGCGAATTAGCCGCAAATGCCCAGGCTGAGGTCCGGATCCGGGCGTTGCGGTTGGCTGGCGCGTTGCGCCGCCGCGATCTGCTCCCGGCAATAGCCGAGCGTCTCGCTGCCGATCGGCCGCCGGAGCGGTTGGCGGCCTCCTTCGCCACTTGTCTTCTCGGCGCAGGCCGCACGGCCCTGCCCGTTCTGGATGAATTGCTAGCCTCCGACAGTGTTCCCATCGGTGAGGTGATCGACATCCGGCTACTCGCCTCGGCGGGAACTTCCGCAAAAGCCTGGCTTCAGAAATGTCTGAACAAACCGTCGTCGCGACTACCGGCTCTAGCCGCCATCGGAATGCTTGGCGACAGATCGATCGTGCCCTGGCTGATCGAACGCATGCGCGAGCCCCAATTCGTTTATGCCGCGGGCCTGGCTTGGCGCGATCTGTTCGAGGTCGATTTCAATGACACCGACGTCTTTGCTGTCAATTCCGCGTCGCTTGGAAATCAATTCGCTGACATCGAGGATTCGCCACTTCCAATGGCGGACCGCGCGAGTGCATGGTGGGACGACGGGCGGGGACCAGGTAAGCACGCAATATTCCGCTCGATGCGTCGGCAGCGGCTCGCCGCCATCCGCGCCTCTTTCGAAAACCCCGACCTCCCCTTGGCCGACTGGCGGCGCACGCAGCGCTTCCCCGCCTGGATGTAATTCAGCCCGACCTGACCTTGCTGACCAGCGCCGTAGCGCGCAATCCGGCTTCGGACGCGACCTCGCACATGGCGACCGGGCCGGGCGCATAGCCGGCGGTGAAACTGTCGGCCGCCACGAGCAGCGTCAGCGCCCCGCCGGCCGCCCCTACCTCGCCGACAGTCATTGCCGGATAGGCAATCGGCAAGGTTTCGCGCCGTGTGCGATAGAAGCGAGACCGCGCTATGTTTGCTTCCCACCCGCTATAGCGCTCCCCATTGCCATTGCTGACGACAAAGACAATGTCGGGCTCTTTCGGACCAGCGCCGGTCCCATTCAACGCACCCTGAAGGGCACCAAGCAGCCCTTTGCCCTGGCTGTATCGCTCGGTCAGAACAGTATCGGCTTCCTGAGCAAAACCGGCGCCGTGGATGGCGGCGAGACACGGCGACTTCGGATCCGGTCTCGATTGCAGGCAAACGAAGGCCGCCGCTTCTCCGGGAACAAGGCCTTGAGCATTGTCAGAGCCCTTCAGCCGTCCCATTTCGGCGAGCCGAGCGATATCCTTGTCGTTGACCAGACTGTCGACGCCGCCGAGCAGAACGCGCTCGACGCCCGGATGGGCAAGCATATCGCACATTTGCTCAAGCACGCCGATGCTTGCTGCGGCACCGCCATCGAGCGCGCGCGAGGCCTCATGGAATGGGCCGCCGCATGCGTGCGCGACGGCATTCAGAAAGCCAGAGGGGCCGACTTCTTCGAAGGCCACATGGTTCCTGAAGTTCTCCGGCAACACGAGTATCAGCACGGTCGTGCGCGGATCCGCCGCCGCCGATACCAGCGCGTCCGTGATGGCGCGCGATGCCATGTTGACCAGCCAGTCCCAATCCGTGGTTCTCAGCGACCAATGAGTGGGAATTCGCGAGACGATCTGCGACGCACCCATAGGTTCGGCTAGCAGATACTCTTCAAACGCGGAGAGCCCGGCCCGGATCGTGGCGAGCGTTTGCCGCCGGTTCAGGCCGGCGGGCGTCACTGCGCCGCCGCCAGCGATATATAATGGTCGTTTCATGGCAGCCACACCGGGCGGTCAGTAATGGTGCCGTCAGTCCCGCGCAGCGCTAAATAATCCTTACCCTTTCGCTTCGCCGCAATCAGCGCCGGAGTGACATGGCCGAAGACGAGTTCGCGCAGTGCAGGTCGGTTGCGCCGCGTCGTCACAGCCACCCGCGCTTTCAGCGTCACCCGAAATATGTCAGGCTCGATGATGACCGTGTCTGCCTTGAAAACTTGGTCTTCGACGCGGTCGTCGAAAATCAGACGGATGGGCGCGACCACGCGCGGCAGCTTGAAGTTCCACCGGCCGGCGGGGGTGAGTCCCATCAGAGTGACCCGCTCGCCGCCGTTGAGATTTGGAAGTTGCTGGTCCGCCGGCGCCGCGAGATTGTAGCGCGGATCGTAATCCTTGGGCGGCAAGGGCCACTGGGTGTCGATCCAAGCCTGATCATAGGTCCCTGCCAACGGCAGGCGCGGCTGCCACCCGCGCCCGAGCGCCCCGAAACCGGCGGGCCGCGGCTTGTCCAAGGGGCTCATGAATGGCTCGGCCGGGTATGTTATGTTTGGCGCTTGCGTCTTGACTGCTGGATCAGCCGAGCGGGCATGCGCAAAACCCACTCCCAGCGGATTGCGCGGGTCGGTCTTCAGATCGGCGGTGGTGCCGCCGTAGGCGCGTTCATAGACGATAGGCATCCGTGTGAATGGATGTGGCGCGCTGTAGCTTCCGGCATCATAAATGCGGTCACCCGCGATACTGAGCACCTTTTGCAGTGGCCCGAACCTCAGTCCCACTTGCATTTCTCGAACCGGTTTTCCGTTCGGTGCATATGCGGTGCCGTTGACGATGACGTCGACGCCGGGCTTAAGCATCGCGATATCGGCCTCATAGCGCGTCGAAGAAAGGGTAGGATTGCCGAAAAAGATATCGCTGAGCGTCACCGGCAATTGTTCCTCGGCCGCCTCCAGCGCGGTCGCTTGCTCCGCGCCTTGGAAGCTCGCCGAGAAAAGGCCTAGGAAGACCTCCTGACCGTCCGCATCAGGCAGCGTGTAAGACGCCACAGCGAAGGGGGTACGATTCTCCAACCAGACAGCAAAGCTCATCGCTCAGCACCAGGCTCTGTTCTCATCCATGCCGATCGGCCAGTACGGCATACAGGCGATCAGGCGCACCAATTCCTCCTTCTTAGCGTCGATCAACCACTGCAGGAGCAGGATTTCGGGATAGACGACCTCTCCAGAGCTCTGGTTCGCCTCGCAGCAATCGAGCCAGTAATTGCGTACGATCCAGACTACGTTCCCATTCGCGGCTGCGCCGGCGGCGCGCTTGTTGAATGCCTTGCGGATAGCCTCGTCGCGATTCAAAGCCCACTGTTGTTGCGCTTTAACCGTGTCCGCCCACCAGGGCACTGCGATTTCGTAGGCCATCTGGATATCTTCCAGGTAGCCGTCGAAAAGATATTGGTGCCGCCCGGAACTCTGCGCGAGCTTGCGCGCCGCGATTTTGGCATCCCGAGGTTCGATGTAGCCGGGCTGGCGTAGCAGGCGGCGAATGCCGCGGTCGGTTTCAAAATAGGTGATCAGCGTCATCAGGTGATCTCTCCATCCTGATCGAGCCCGATCGGCACGAAAACGAAGCCGTTGACCACCTCGGCCAGATCGGGCGCCTTGCTGGGGATATCGTCGATTAGCAAATCTACGTGGCCAACATAGCGGGGGCTGTCGCCGAGGTCATCGACCCCCCATTTTTCCTCGGGCGACTTGTCGGCCTCCTCGACGAATTCGTGCTCGTTCTTTCGGTTCAGATTCTCCACCTCAAAATAGTGCGTCCGAAAGACATGCAGAAAGCGCGGGTGCCCGGAAATTCCAGTCGGCCAGATTAGTGAGATGGAATCGGAACTCTCGGCTGCGACGATGCCGCTCCACCAGGCTTTGATTTCAGGAAGAAGCGCGCGCAGTTCGGCGATGTAGCGCTCCTGGATATCGTCGTAGCTCTTCGCGATCGCGATCATGACACCCCCCCTTTACAGCGTCGCTGCATAGGCGTCCGCCTGACTTCCCTGACTACGAAAATGCGCTTCACAGTGAGGTTTGACCCTGCTTGCCCGTTCGAAATACTTTTTGAAATCCGCAATTTTCATATTGCATCCACCCAGCGCCCAGGCGACGCACAGCGGCGGCTGGTGGTCATGGGTCATATGGCCTTTGCCGCGCGCCATGTCCTTTCCATGTTTGGGATCCTCGTATCGTACGATCGCTCCACCGCTCGGTCGCGTAGTGCGCCAGTGAGCGCGCGTTACCCGTTTGTCGTCCCGCGTGCATTCCCAGCATGGCTTGTTGCGGACAGCCTTCTTCTGGGCCGGGGAAGGGTCCTTGTCCGGCCGGTGGACCTTCGCGTCGTAAGGTTTGCTCGGGCAGGGGCCGGGCTTGATACCTTTGCGTCTCAGCAGCGCCTTGAAGGTATTGATAGCCGTCTGGTCGATACAGTTGGGCAGATCGCTGGCCGTGTTCTGAGCCATCATGTCGCCGTGCCGGTCGACCCCCTTGCCCTCCGCCTTGACCGTGAACGACCACAGTTTGAAGACGCCCTTGCCCTTGATCTTGTGGGTGATGACGCCTGCACCGAGCCCCTGAGTCGCCGGCTCGTTGCCAGTGCTGGTCGAGATCTCCGAGGAATTCTCGATGGCAGTCGGCTCGCCGTCGATCTTGACGCTTTTAGTGCCGTTCGACAGGTCGGAGGAAGACAGCATATTGACATAGGGCACCGGAACCGGGCCTGCCGGCGGCGACGGCGGCGACAGACAGACATCGCCCGGCGCGATGCCCTTGCCATTGCTGCCCTTGTGGAAGAAGCCCATGTTCTCAGCGAAGACGGTAATGGCCATGATCAGCTTTCCTCCGCGGGCAGAGGCACTGTGCGCATGACAGGCAGGCCGTTGTCGGCCAGATCATGAATATCTTTGAAATGGCATTCGTGGACGTTCCAGCCGTCGGACCAAAAGACGATCCTGGCCTCCGCGCTGTTGGCTGACGGCGGCTGAGCTGCGTGGAGTCGCTCGGCGACCATGGGGCTCGTCCAGTAGTGCGATACCGCGTCACCCGCGATCTCAGACACCGCATCGAACCATCCGTCATCCACGCGGGGCTGGAGTCCGATGGCGGCAACAACGAATGGATATCTCCGCCCGACACGATCCTCGCTCATGCGCCACGCGCCTGCGCAAGGCTGATCGCAGAAGATGCCAGCGGGCACCGTGAAGCGCCAGACGCGCGGATCGAGTTCACCTTCATCAGGCCGCGCGCGCAATTCCATCGACATCCACCGATCCCAGCGGTCGATGAAGGTGCGCGGCAGGTTCGCAGCGACGAAATCGCCGCTTGCCGGGATCTTGCCGAAAAATCCGATGATTATATCTGCGGCGGACATGAAAATTTCTTGAACATTTGCAGGTTGTAGGGATTTTCAACGCTGGCGGCCTTGAGTTGGAAATCGGCGTACATGCCTTTGGTGCCCAGGCGCAGGCTGTAGACGTCCGACAGCGAGGTGCCGGTGAAGCGACCGCTGCGCAACATTCTCAGCCACGCCCAGCTGCCGGTCTCGTTGAGCAAGATCTCGGGCGAGCCATCGATCGGCTGGAAGGCAAGCGAGATGACGCCTGTGCCGTCCTTGCCGGGCCACGTCATCGGCTGCGGCCTTGTTGCGTTGTTATAGTAGACGAGGTTCTGGCCATCGAGGTTGAGCGTCACGCGCGCGACATTGGGCGACAAATCCTTCGGTTCGAGCGTGAAGCTCATCAGCGGGCCTGTACCGCCCGGAAAGAGATCATCGCGGATCCGCCTTGCCTGTTCGAACGCGGCCAGTGCCGACGGGTCGAGGCCGAAATCGGCGCGCCATTTCCATGGCTGCGCCGACGTGTCGACATAGCTGATCAGATGGTCGTTGATGAAGGTGTCGATCAGCCCTGCCGGTCCGAACAGACGGGCGAAGTCGCGGACATTGACGTCGACGGCGCTGTCAGGGCTGAAAGGATAGCGGTTGTTGAGTGCTGCCTGGCAGAACGGCAGGATATCGGCGCGCCAGATGGCGTTGAGCTCCGAGGTGACCGCCTTCTGCGTCAGGCCGCTGGTATCGCCGGCAATACCGCCCAACCAATCATCGATCGGGTCGGGCAGGATCTGCGCCTGCCTGGCAACGGCTCCAGTCAGTTCGGCGAGGCCGCCCTGCTTCTTGATGGCGTCCTGAGGATCGGGATTGGCCGTCACCGTCTGCAGCACGTTGGACAATGCGGTGAGCGCGACAATGGCGGCGTCGAGCGCCGGCGGCTGGCCGTCGACCTCGGCGATGGCACCCTTGAGCGGCTTGAAATGCTCGGCCACCAGACTGCCGGTAAGATCCACCTCGTCGGCGGAGCCGGCACGCGGCAAAAGCTTTGCTCCGGTTTTCACGATCTTTCCAAGCTTGCCTAGCTTGCCAAGCAGTTTCGACCCACCTGCCGCCGCTGCCTTGTCGTTTGCCGGCGCTTCATCGGATCGCGTAAGTTCGGTCTCCTGGACCACCGCGGTGACCAGGCGCTTCAGCGCGGAGTCGGCACTTGAAAGATCCTTGAGGTTCTCACTGGCGACGTTGAGATCGGTCAATGGCGCCAGCCTCATGTCGCGCAGGAAGCTGTCCCATTGCGCGATGTAGTCGTCGTAGTAAAGCTTCAGAATATCCTCTGACAGCGCTGACACCGAGGTTTCGGAATTTTCCGAGCAACCGCCGGCGAACACCGCCCGGTCGAGTGCTGCCTGGGCGGCGACATCCTCGACCCGGTCGAGAATGGCGTCATGGAAGCCGGCATAGGTAAACGCTCCCGAAATGCCGACCCTAAGCGTCTTGTCGGAACGCCGCGCAAAGACCTTGGCGCCGTTGGGGCCGGCGAAGTTGGCAGGAATCCATTCCTTGAGCGCAGTCACCGCCGGGTCGGCCAGCAATTGTTTATAGGCACGCGCCGGCAAAGAAATCGTGCAGACGGTTTTCAGTGCCTCCGCAACCAACGCCTGGTCCGGAGCGATGTAACTGGCGTCAACCGCCATGCGACGGATCGCGGCAAGCTGGTGCTGTTCGGCGTCAGCTGTCGGAAAGGGGGCAGCCGCGGCGAATTCGGGCAGACTGTTGACCCACCAGCTCTGGGCGAAGTCCGGATCCATCTGAGAAAGGCCGGTCATCATGCGATAGGTCTTCAGCGCGCCAAGCATGAAGTCCGGGTCGCGGATCTGCCGCCACATCGTCGCCTCGAGCAGCGCCACCATGTGCGGCTCGAGAACGTTGCGCAAAGCATGGTCGTAAGTGTCGGTCTGTGCCCGCACCAGTTCCGCCGAGGCTGATGGACCCAGCAAATCCTGTGCCGCGCCAGGCGGCGGGGTGCGGGCATTTGCGACTTCATCCATCGCACTGAGGGCGCCATCGATCGCAGGCTGTTCTACGGATGCCGGGTTTGCCGCGGCCGAGGTCAGTGGCGTCTGCAGCGCCTCGAACTGGCTTGCCTGGGCCGTGATCGCGTTGCGGTTGTCGTAATAGGACCAGGTGAACAGTCCGCTGACCAGCAGGGCGGCTGCGGCACATGCGGAGGCCGCGCCACGCCAGATCCAGGCACGGCGGCGTTGCGCCAGCGGATCGAAGGTGCCGAGCCCGGCTTCCTTGAAGATGACTTCTGTAAGCAGGTTCTTCAGGAAGAAGCTGCGTTTTTCGACACGCGGCGCGGCCAACGCCCGGCGCGGCGGAAGGCCAAAGGAGGCAGACAGCGCCGCGGTCAGCCGATCGATCGGCGCCCCTTCCTGGGTCGCCGACGTCAGATAAAGACCACGCAGCCAGGCGGCCTCCTCATACCGGCTTTCCCCGAACATCGCCTCGATCAGTACCTGGATCGGCTCGGACAGGCTGGCGAGTTGGGCGGGAAACCTGAAGATTTCGGCGCGGGCAGCAAGCTTGTCTTCATCCTCCAGCCGGGGCACCAGGCGCCGCTCAAGCTCGGTGGCTAACGTCGCGATTTCCCGCTCGATGGTCTTTGCATCGACATGCGCGTCGAGTGCGAACGTAGTCCCCCAGACCTGCTCGCGCGCAGCCGTCGACAAACCGCCGAAGAAAGCTTCGAAACCCTTGATCAGGTCGGCTTTGGTCAGCATCAGATAGACCGGAAGGCGGATTTCGAGGCGGTCGTTGAGCTCGGCCAGCCGACGGCGGATCTTGCGGCCATGCGCCTTGATGGCGTCGTCGCCCTCCGAAAGCACATCGATCGAAAGCGCGACGATCACACCGTTGAGCGCGCGACGGCCCCGGTGCTTCTTCAAAAGGTCGAGGAAGCCCAGCCACTCCACCGCGTCGGCGTCGGGTTGGCTCTCCTGTTGGACATAGCGGCCTGCAGTGTCGATCAGAACGGCGCTCTCCGAAAAGAACCAGTCGCAATTGCGCGTGCCGCCGACCCCTTGCAGGTCGTCGGTCAGGTCGATCGGAAAATTCAGCCCCGACTGGCGCAAGGCCGTGGTCTTGCCGGTGGCCGGCGGTCCGACGATCACGTACCAGGGCATCTCGCGCAGGAACTTGCGACCGCCCAGTTTGCGGCGCTTCAACTCGGCCATGACCTCGCCGAACTTGGCTCCGACGGCAGCGACATTCTCTTCGCCGGGGCTGAGTGGCTTCTCTACCGCCGGCGCCGCGATTTCGGCGACGAACATACGGTTGGCGCGGATCGCTCGACGCTGGGCAGCGATCAGCCAGATCAGCCAGAAGATGACCAGCAGCGCGATGATGACGATACGCACATTGTCGGAGGCGAAAGGGTCGTAGGGGCCGACCCTGACGATCGGCCCGAATACCCAGATCACAAAGGAAAGCAGCGTGATGCCAATCAGTGTCCACAGCCAGCGCGATGTCAGGACCGCCCAGAGGAAGCGCAGGATGAACATCTCACAGCCTCTTTTCGACCAGCACCTCAACGCGCCGGTTCAGGGCCCGGCCCTCGCGCGTGCCGTCATCGGCCACTGGATCCGTGGCTGCCCGGCCCTCGGCATGGATGCGTTCCTGCGGCACTCCGTTTTGCACCAGGATGTCGGCAATGGTCTGGGCGCGAGCCTCGGAAAGTCGCTGATTGGTCGACAGCGGATTGGTTCTTTGCAGAGGAACGCCGTCCGTATGTCCGACCACGGTGATGTTGCCGATCAGGTCCCGATTGGCCAGGATCACCTTGGCGATCGAGCCGATCAGCGGCTCGAATCCTTCCGTCAGTGTTGGCCGCGAGGACTGGAACAGTTCGGGATTGGAGGCCTGGATGACCAGCTTGGCCAGCGAAACGCTCTCTGTGCCGCTCAGAGCCGATCTGAGATTGCCCGGCGCGCCGGCCTCAAATTCGGGCAGCAGCGCGAAATCCACAGTCTCCGGCGGCGGGACATCGACGGTTGGCGATAGGCGGCTGATGTCGCCCCGGGTCGGCGGCGGCAATGCGCGGACCAGCGCTGAAAGCTCCACCGCCTGGCTGCTTAGTCCCATCGAGAGCCCGACATAGGTCGCGGTGGCGATGACCGCCGCGGCCAAGGCCATCACCCAGATCGGAACGATGAAGCGCTGCGGCTCGTCGGATGCGATGACGCCTTTCCAGTTTGGCGACAACGGTCCATTCTCGGCGTCGGCATCGCGCAGGAAACGTGCCGCGGCCACACGGACGGCATTGAGCGAGCGATCGCCCGACCGGCCGGGCACGCGATACTTGCCGCGAAAACCGAGTGCCAGGCAGTCATACTGAAGTTCCAGCAATTCGCGGTCTCGGTTCGGATGGCGTTCCAGTTCGTCGAGCCGTGTGAAGAACTGCGTGCCGGCGTCGACATCGCCGCGCAACATGACCACAAGCGGCTGACGCGGCCATGCGCTGGCCCCGCCCCAGGGCGTGTTCAGGGCCAGATCGTCGAGCAAGGCCGCCACCACCCAGGCTGCCTGATCGGCCCGCTCCATCGACGACCCCGCCGCCATTGCCGTGTCGCGTGCCCGAACCAGCTCTTCGAGCAGCCGGGTGCGCAACACTTCCGGATTCTCCGGTGGCAGCGCGCTTTCAAGCTCAGGCGCAAACTCGAGCAGGGGCGCAAAGGCGTTGACAAGGCCGTTCGGGTGGGTGCGCGAGCGTTTAACCGGCCCGCCCGGCAAGGATGCCGCCATCGGTCGCGGCATCGGCGTGCCGGTCAGCCTGATGCGAGTGCGTTCGCGATCCTCCGACAGTCCGAAAGGATCATCCCGGCTCATGGTTTCACCTGTTCACCGAATAGCAGTCCACCTGCGGTTCGCTCGGCAGTACACCCGAAACGCCGATGACGAAGCCTGGGGCACCGAGCAGCGATGCCCAGTGCTCGCTTTTCTGGTCGAGCTCGAGGCACAGCCGATCGCCGTCGTAAGGAATCTCGCGGGGTTGCGAATGAAGCGGTTTGAGCGGGATGCCGGGCAGGCGGGACTTCCACAGGCCCTCGAACTCATCAGCCGAGCCGACGGTCGCCTGGTTGACGAATATCTTGCGCAGCGCGTCCTCCGACAGTTCCGAACCGACCCGGATGACGATCCGGCTGGCCACCAGCAGCTTCGGATTGTCGATGCGGATTTTCCAAACATTGGTCGAATGGCGCATGACGGGCAGCGCGCGCGATTTCGGCTCGATATAGCGCAGGCTTAGGATCAGTGAGCGCAATGCATCCGCCAGCGCCGAAAACGGTGGACCGGGCGCCATGTGATCGTAAGCCGGCAGCTCACCCAGTCGCCGCGCGCTCGAGCCGTATGTCGCCATCGAACCGGCAAGCCCGGCCAGCTCCAGGTAAAGTTCGGCCGGATGGAAAACATCCTGCGCCAGCATGTGAGCCAGTCGCGGACGCGCCGCGTTGGCGAGGTTGAGCATCAACAGGTCTTCGACGCTGCGCCCTGGCCCGCCCATGACCATCTTGCCATGCGCCTCGGCGATCTGGTCGAGGCCTGTGACAACTTCCAGAAGCAGTTGCCGGTACCAGGCCGCTGCACCAGTAACCAGGGCCGGTGGCAGGAACGTCTCGTCCAGCGAAACGCCGCCATCGGCTCGAATCCCCTTGATGTCGGCTATGGGCAGGGCGGTATAGCCGCCGACCGATTTGCCGGGTGCAAGCAACAGCGATTGCGGCCGGGCGATTTCGATTTCTTCGGGGTCTGAACCGCCCTGGACGGCATCGCGCACCGAAACGATCCGTCCATGATAGCGCGCACCGCTGGGTGGCGTATGCGCGGGATCGAAGCCGACCCCGCCGGCCGGCTCGAGCGGCAAGGCGACCAGCACCGGGCCGGCGCCTGTATCCGGGGTGACCGGCAGCGGACGCGGCGCGTCCATCAGATCCGGAATGGAGAAGGCGGTTCCGTCCGGGAAAATGCCTCGTGCAGACAGGATCGAGATCTGGCCGGCATCGAGCAATGCCTTATCCAGGGTCAATTGCTGAAAGCCGAACGTATGCAGCTGGCCGGCCTGCAACGCGCCGCGCACAGTCGCCTCAAAGAAACGATCCTGCTGCTGGAAATGCTGGGTCCGCAGAAAAAGGCCCTCGGACCACAGCACCCTGTTTGCATCGCTCATCCGGCTACTCTCTGCATCGAACTCCCCTTGCCTTGGCCGTCAGGCGGAAATGCCGCCGCTGCCGAGTGTGACATTGACCGTAAAGTTTGATCCGGGCGAAACCGATTTGGTGGTCCGCCAGTTTCGCCCGCCAGGCTCACGGATAAGTGCAACGAAGCCCAGGGCCGTCGCATCCGGTTCAACTGTAATGGTCTTGGTCGCGGTTTTTCCAGGCCCGACAGCAATCTGGTCGGATCCGATGAGATCGCCTGCCAGTGCCGAGCCGGCATCCCCCTGTAAGGCAAAGTAGTCGGCGGAGTTGAACTTACCGGTGCTGCGGAGCCGCATGACCAGCACTGTCACTGGCCGGTCGCCGCCGCCTGGTCCAGGGTTCATGCCGGCCGCTCCTGTCAGCTTCACGGTGATGACCGACGGTTTTGGCGGCCCGGCGCTTTGACAGGCCGTAAGCAGCCCGGTCGCACCCAAGGCAACTATCAATTCGCGTCGATCGATCATGTCTTACTCCTCCTCATATGCATCCCGAAAATCGGCGCCGATTTCGCCGAGAAAGCTCTTTTCTGCGCTCTCGGCGATTTCACGATGGCGTTTCTGGTAGAGCTCCCACAGCTTGGCGCCGCGCCCGCCCGACAACAGCGTGCCGATCGCGGAACTCGATTTCAGCTCTTCTTCAATGGCAGCCGGCTCAAAACGGTCGACCATCCGCCGCAAGGCGGCCTGCACACCGCGCCAGGCGCGCACGTGATGTTGTGCAAGGTCGCGAACCGCATCCGCGATAGCCGCTTCGCCGGCGAGAAACCCGGGGCTGCGCTCGGCAATAAGCGTCACGATTGCGTCGTCGACTGTCGGCAGAAACTTGAGTGGATTGACTTCGGAGGCTCCGACCATTGTCTGGGCAACGCGGGCATTTCCTTTTTCTTCGGCGCGCTTGCGCAGCAGCTGCATCAATCCTTCCATCATAAGCCGATATTCGCGGCCGAACTTCTCCATCTCGGCGACGGCGTCGCGCCCGGGAAAATCGGCTTCCGCGAAACCCATACCGCGCAGGAATGCGGTGCGAAGCGCCATGTCGGCGTGCTGCCTCGCAGGCGGCTGGCGGGCGGGGCTGGCGGCTGCGCCTGCTCGCATTGGGGGAGGGGCATCTGCCGCTCGCACGGGCAGGTCCCAGGGATTGGCCGCTTGCAGTGGCTGGGTGTCGCGCTCGCGCTGACCGGTCGAGCGCGCATCGCTTTCGGGGCTGGCCGCCGCTGGCCCAAAACCGAAGTCGTCGTTGAATTCCGGCAGCTTTGCCGTCGCGGGCTCCGTTAGGCCGTGGGGGAACGCTCCCAAGTCGCGGCCAAATGGGTCTGTCTGCTTGGGTGCGCTGGCTGGTTCTGGATAGTTTGCGGTGCCTTTGGACACCGGTGTTGCGACCGGATCGAGGCTGAACGGGTCGTCGAAAGCAGGCGAGCTGCGCTGTCTGGAATTGGCGCGCTCGAACGCTCCCGGGATCGGCTGCTCGAACGGGTTCGGCAGCTCGGCTGGACGTGACCGCTGCGGCTCTTCTTCCACCGCGGCTGAAAAGAAATCGTCACGGCCGATGCTGACCGGCGCCCGAGACGCCGGCGGTGAGCGCTCCGGAACTGGCGCTGCGGCTGCTGCTGTGGCTTGGGCACTCGACGTCTGCAGATCGACATGCACGATGTAATCGCCCAGTTTCAGCCGCATGCCATTGCGAAGACGCGTCGACTTGCCTGCGCCGAGCGGGCTGTCGGAGTCGTCTATGAACAATCCGCTGCTCGACGTATCGGTGACGAAATATCCGTCGCGCCCACCAGTGATCCTGCAATGGGCGCGTGAAACGAACATGTCGGGATCATCGATCTGCCAGCCGGCGTCGGCGCTGCGGCCGATCACCAGTTCCCCCTCGTCAAGCCGGGTCTGCCGTACCGCCTGGGTGCGTGGCCCATGCTCCAGCGTCAGCAGCAGACTCATGCCGCGACCTCCGCCCCTTCCTGCCGCCAGCCGACTAATGTCCGCAGCCGCATGTCGTCAGCATCGCCCCTTTCAGCGGGCCGCGCAAGCCACGCGGTCCGGGCGAGTTGCATGGTTCCAATACGCGGCGGCGGAACGGCATCGCGCGCCAGCACGATGCGCAGATCGACGTCGAGCGATTCGCCGACCATGTCGCTAACGGCTTGCTTGAACAATTTGAGGCGTTGACCGCCCGGCAGGAACGCCTTGAACTCCTCATAGCCCAGCGGGCCGACGCGAAGCTCGATCCTGCTTTGACGATTGAAGACGCGCGGACCGATCGTCGCTCCCCGACCGAGCCCTGCGTAGGCTTTGCCAAGGCGGGTCTGGAGCGCGGCTGGTATGGTCATCCAGGCAGCGATGAACTCCCTGATCTGGACCGGCACCTTGAACGCCTCAGCCAGGAACAGCGTCAGCCGCTCGGCGCCGTCGACCTGATTGGCAAGCGAGGCGGCCTGGCGCAGCTTCACGGCGTCCAGTTCGGGATTGTGGGTGCCGGGAAGCCCCATTCCCGCCATGGCTTCAAGCATGGCGCGAACGCGCCCACCTACCGGACGCTCGACCTGAACCGCCGGATGGGCGTCCGCCCACGCCCTGTAATACAGCGCAATCATGCGGTTCTGAAGAATGTTGGCGAAGTCCATGAACGTCGTGTCGCTGGTCTGCTGCGCATCGGCGCCAGTGAACCAGCGTTGCGACAGGCGATCGAGTACCCAGCGCGTCAAATGCAGGGGCATCGGACCTTCTGGTCCCATCAGACCAATGTTTGCGACCGTAACCCGAGCGGGCGCTTTGTCAGTCGCTTCGCGGAATTCTGCCAGGTCCTTGGCGGAAAAGCTGAGACGGACATGCTGTCCGAGCCGCGAGGGCTCGCGCTCCGGCGGGCCGGAATAGCCGAACAGCCCGCCTCTTCGTTCGAGTCGCCGCAACAACTCGAAGAAGTCGAATGCATCCGACAGCTCTTCTGACCGGCCAGGCTTGTCTAGATCAGGTAGCGATTGCCGGGCGTCATCGGCCATGGCACATCCTCCTGCTTCTGCAGCAGCCATGTGCGGGTTCGCACAAAGCCGTTTATTCCGGCATGACGGGCAAACAGCCGTGCCAGCAAGGCCGAAAGCAGCAAGGTGCTCTGCCCCGCCAGAACCGATTGGTCGACATGCAATGTCACCTCGGTGCCTCGTCCGAAGCACATCGGCCCATGGATCTGCAGCCGTTCGATGACCGACCGGGAGTCGATGCGCACGATCGAGTGCACATTGCGGGCGAGGCTCGGGTCTCCCCTGTCGGCGTAAAGCTCAAGCAGCGCATGCAGCGGATCGACGCCGCGACCTTCCTTTGCAAGGCTTAGAAAGTTGAGCGCGAGCTGCGCTACAAGCCGCCAGGCGAGATTGTCGGCTCGCGATTCACCCGCCGCGCCCGCCGGCAGCGCTGCGGGGATGGCTGGGCGAGGCGGGCGCAATGCGCCGAGAAGCCGGATCGTTTCGACCGGATCGCCGGCTTCCAGAGTCAAGGTAGGGTTGTCGTCAAGAATCGGCAGATCGCGGTTGGTGCAGAGCGCCACGATGTCGACGCGCTTCAGCGGCCGGTTCGCTGGACTTTCCGCTGGGCGTGAAATCGCCAGGAAAACGTCATCGCCAGTGTATGAAGTGCGGGTGAGGCCGTCACGCCGTTCCTCCTCCGTCGGGCGGCGTGGGCGCCGTTCGGTGGAATAGACCCAACCGCTGCCGCGGTTCTGTCCCAGGCTGAAGAGCTCCGGGATTGCGGCGTCGCTCCCCTCACTGTCGGCGTCCTCGACGCGGACAACCCGATAGATTTCGAAGTCCCGCGCTCTCGTGCGGTCGGCATGCAGCACCTGACGCGTCTTGCGCGGATCGAGCTCGACAACGTTGCACTCACGTTCGAACAGATTGATGATCGGCGTTGCGAAAAGTTCAAAATCGGCCGCCGTCACATCGGCAAGTTCAGGCACCGGGCGCCTGAAGACGAAGATGATCTCGAGCTCGGCTGTGCATCTGCGCACGATGGGCTGCAATCCCGAAATCCGAGCATACTGAAAGCGCTCCGGCATCATGAAATATTCGCGCAGAAGACGGTATCCTTCGAAGGTCGGACGTGTACGAGGCATCAGAGCTTCGTCATCGCTGATGCCGACCATTTCAGGTACCGGCAACGGCGATATCGGGTTGGCCTTGCCTTCCGGCCGTGCACCAAGGGCCGAGCAGGCGCCGAAAATCGCGTCGAAAAGCAGCGGTGCCTTGGTGCGCGCCGAAAAGTAGAGATCAAGCCGGTCGAGCGACAGTTCGTCGAGCTTGCCTTTTCCGGTACGAGCCAGCGTGATGCGAAGCGCCGCCTCGCCATTCACACCGCCGATCCGAGCGATGCCGGCTGCAGCCAAGGCGCTGCGATCCTGAAAATAGCCGAACGAGGTGATGGCAATCGGCCACAGCGTGATGTCCTGGGCGGTGGTGAACGTGCAACGCGTCGACAGGCCTGGCTGGAGGCTGGAAACCAGACGCGTTTTGCGCTTGACGACATGGCCCCCAATCATTGTCTGGACCTGCTGGCCGGGTTTGAACACCACCATGGCCGTTGCCGGCGCCGGCGTGACAAGATCGGGATAGAGAACATCAAGGACGGCGCGCGAGAAACGCGAGCGTTCCGCATCGACCTTGAGCCGGGTCCGCGCGGCCAAGAAAGCAACGCCGTCAAGCAGCCGCTCGACGTAGGGGTCCGGACAGGGGACCGTATCGAGTGAAAGGTTGCGCGCCACCGCCGGATGCATGTCGGCAAATTCTGCCGCGAGCGCACGGATATGGGTCAGTTCCTCCTCGTAATATTCTACGAAGACCCGGTCCATCTCAGGCTTCCCTAAATTCGGTCCGAGCCAAGCCGTTATCGAGATTGATCGTGGTGCGCAGGCGCATGCGTTCGGGCGTGGGCGTCATGATCAACACCGCATCTATCTCGATCTTCAGGCCCACGGATTTGTCGCCAAGGGTTACCGCAACCTTTGTTGCACTATCCTTGAGACGCGGCTCGAAGGTGGCAAGCACCGAGCGGATCTCGCGCGCCAGGGCCTCGCGATCAAAGTCGCGGGAAGAACGGCCCGAGAAGGAGGGCACTCCGTAATTGACGACGCTGCGACGCACCTCCGGAAAATCGGCGAGGGAGGGTGGGTTGTCCGCGGCCTGTTCGCTTTCAAGGTCGGAAAGAAGCGGAACGGCCTCGAAGCGCTCGGTATTGAACAAAGCCTCGACGTCGCGCCGCACGGCTTCCTTGAGCACACGAGCCGACACCACCACGCCCCGGCATTCGATTTCAGCGCGGTGCTGGCTCTGAAAGGCGAGGCGATGCAGACGTCGCTTCTGGTCGGCCGTCAACTCCGCGTCGGTGTCGATGAGCCGCGCACTGGCCGCAACCAGGTTGTCCAGCCGCTCCGCGCCAAGCTCGTCCTGCAGCGCCTGGCGCAAACCGTCTATCTCGGAGGTCACGCCCGGCAGATCGTTTACGAGGCGGTCCCATAGAGAGGGCTGGACCGCTTCGCGCTTTGCTCGCGAGCTGCCGCTACCCAGCGACTTGTCCGCGCCGGGCCGCCGGGCCTCACTTGCCGACATAGACATCCATTTCGATTTCGTCGTTGTCGTCGTAGACGAACTTTATTTTCTTGTAGGCAAAGCTGACCTCTTCCTCGATCAGGTCCTCCTCATCCTCCGCCTGCGACATGTCGTATTCCATGATCGAGGCGTCGGTGAGTGTGACGACCAGGTAATCCTTGGTCTCGCCATCAATGGTCCGCCGCGCCGAAAACACGACTTCGTCCAGGGCCTTGTTTTCGAACAGCGCCTTTTTCAGGTAGGGCGAGGATTTGTCGTAATGCTTGGTGAACTTGATCATACCCAAGGACACACGACCGCGGCGCGAGAGCGAATTTGGATCATAGGGTGCGATCATCTTGTAATCGACGCCATGGATTTCGATTTCGTCCTCATGGCCATCTCGAGTGCTTGGACCCTTGATATCCGGAACCTTTAGAAAGCCATCAATCTTCGTATTTGTGGGCATTGTCTTTCTCCACCGGTTTCAAAAACCAAGATGTTGTTGTTGCAAAATCAAGTCTTTACGGACGGAAGTTCCGAAACCAGTCGGAGCGAGGCATTGATACCCTCCAGCTGATAATGCGGGCGCAGATAGAAGCGGGCATTGTAGTAGCCGGGGCGCCCTTCCACGCTGTCCACCTGAACCTCGGCGGCGGCGAGCGGGCGCTTGGCGCGCGCCTTGTCGTCGGCAAAGGCCGGGTTGGCCAGCACATACCGGTTGATCCATTCGGTCAGCCAGATCTGCATGTCGGAGCGCTCCTTGAACGAACCGACCTTGTCGCGCGCGATCGCCTTGAGGTAGTGGGCAAAGCGCGAGACCGGGAAAAGGTAGGGCAGGTTGGCGCTCAGCCGCTCGTTGGCCTGCGCATCGGGGTCGACTAGCCGTCCCGCCCTGGTCTCGTCGTCCTGCAGCGAATGGGCGCCAATAAAGGCGGCGAGATCGGTGTTCTTTCGATGCAGGATGGGCATCAGGCCGAGCTTGGCCAGCTCCGCCTCGCGCCGGTCGTCGATGGCGACCTCCGTCGGACATTTCATCGCTATCGAGCCATCATCGGTCGGGAAGCTGTGCACCGGCAGGTTGAGGACCGTGCCGCCATTTTCGACGCCGCGGATCTGCGTGCCCCAGCCATAGAGCTTGTGGCTGCGGTTTATGTTCACGCCCATCGGGAAGGCGGCGTTCATCCAAACATATTTGTTGTGGTCGCCATGTACCTCCTCCTCGAAGGTGAAGCCCTTCACCGGAACGGTATCTGTGCCATACGGCAGCCTTGCTAGAACACGGGGCATGGTCAGGCCGATGTAGCGTGCATCCTCGCTCTCGCGCAGCGACTGCCACGAGGCATAGGCGGGGTTGGAGACGATCTGCTGCAGGTCCTGCGGGTTCGGCAATTCCTGCCAGCTGTCCATGCGGAACAGGCGAGGCGAGGCAGCTGCGATAAAGGGCGTGTGCGCTGAGGCGCAGATGCCGGAGATGTTGCGCAGCAGACCGACATCGCGCGGGTGGTTGGAAAATTCGTAGGCACCAATCACACAGCCGATCGGCTCGCCGCCAAGCATCGAATATTCGTCCGTGTAGACTTTCTTGAAGATCGGGCTCTGATCCCACATCTGGCCCTCATAATCCTCAAGGGTGTCGGCCAGCTGCTCCTTGGAAATGTTCATTACCCGGATCTTCAGCTTCTGATCTGTCTCGGTATTGTTGACGAGATACCACAGGCCACGCCATGTGCCCTCCATTTCGCGCACTTCCGGCGCGTGCAGGATCTCGTTGACTTGTTCGGAAAGCATCTTGTCGATCCCGGCGATCAGCGACTTGATCGATTTGATCGCATTCGACGAGATGGTCGTAGTATCGGAACGCGTCTGCGCTGCAAGTGCGAGATTGCGCACTAATTGCTGCAGCTTTTCGCTGTCATCCTTCTTGACCTTGAAATCCTTCTCGAGAAGCCCGCTGAATTCTCCAAGATCGATGGTTTCCGCCTCGGCGACGGCGGCGGTTTTTTGCTGTTCGGCCATGGTCATTCCCCTGCCTTGTCGTCCGCCAGTGCCTGGCTGGCTATCTTGCCAAGAAGCGGTTCATTGTTCAGCAGTTGCGCAATGCGCTTTTCGGCGTCGACGCGCCCGTCCATGAAGCCGAGAAGTTCCTCGAGCTGGCGGCGCATCTTGAGGATTTCGGCCAACTGTGGGACCTGCTCGGCAATCTTGTCCGGGGCGAAATCGCCCATCTTGGTGAAGGTAAGATCGAGCGCCAGTTCCTCGTCCCGCTCGGCCCCTTCAGCCTGGGGCAGCGTGTTCTTCACGCGGGCTTTGACGCGTGGTCCAAGTGCCTCCATGAAACGCGGGAACCGGTTCGCATCGGTCTCGACAAAGGAGCGGTCCAGCACCGACTTCGACGCTTCCTTGGTCTGCGAAGCCCCCGAAAGGTCGGCCATGACGGCCATGACAAACGGCAGCTCGATGGTCGTTGGACTGCCATAGGTTTCCACGTCGTAGGCGATCTGCACGCGCGGCGCGCGATTTCGTTCGATGACCTTGGCTTTGCTTTCGGCTGGCATTGCTTGCTACCTTTCATCCTTCTGAGCCGTCTTCTTGGCGTCGGGAACGCCGGCAAGAAGCCGGAACTCCTTCAGTCCCGACGGGGCGAGATCTTCCATCAGTTCAACAAAATCCATATGCACCATCCGGCGCACACGGCGGGCGAGGTGGGGGATCGGGCTCGACGGTTCGGTGCGGTCATAAAAGGCGACGACGAGGTCCAGGCATTTCACCACGTCGTCGCGCGAAGTAATCCGGTCGGGAAGTCCGGTGCTCGAGTCCGCGTAGCTAGCCACACTTGCCATAGTATCGGCTCCATGACCGTTTCGGGCAGGCATTACCGGTTCTGCAGGCGAAGCGGACGGCTTTGCCGCGCCATCCGCCATCGCGCCGGCAGCCGAGTTGCGCTCGAGGGTTGTCAGCAAACGCTGCAGGAAACGTTTTAATTCCGGGATAGTGGTCCCGCCGCTGCCTTCAAGGTGAGCGTTGAGGGCTGTCTCGACGGCTTCCAGTGCCGCGACCGCTGCGCCCGCATCGCCGATGAGTGACTGCATTTCCTCATCGGCTTGATCCGCCTGTGCCGCGCACCCGGCACGAACCCGGTTCAACAGTTGTCCGTGCGCACTGACAAGCGCTGCCTTTTCGGCCGCATTCAATCCTGACGCTGCTTCTTGCAGCATGACGCGGTCGTCGAGCGCAGCGTGTTCCAGGTCGCGTCCGCAGATCGGCCCGATCGAGCGTGGCGCAAATAAAGTCATTTGCCGCAGGTTGGCCAGTAGCCCGTCCTGACCGTTTTGAAGGTCGAGCAGCGCGTTGATGCGACGCAAGGCGGCCTCGCGAGGCGACGTGTTGGGCCGCAGCGCCGGGTGCATGGATTCCCAATACTGGTCGAATGTCCGCCCAATAAGCGTCAGACCCTGCGCCAACCCGGCCAGTCCCTGCTCGTTGGCCAATGCGCGTGTGACAATTACAATCAGGCGCAGGTCGCGGCCACGCGCGCGCAATTCCTCGGCCTTGGTGAGCACTGCTGGCCAGTCGACGGGAATGGTGCTTTGCGAGACGGGCCTGTTGTTGCCGTCATGGACAACCTTGACCTGGGGCTCCGTCAGGCGCTCCAGTTCGTGAAACGCCGGATCGTTACGCAAATCCTCTCCCGACGGATTTTCACCGTCGAGTGGAGCAAGCCAGAGTGCGACGTCGATCACACCGATCCCCCAGTCACCGGCCCTGAGGCCGACCTGCCCCTACGTTATCACACGGTTGCGCTTTTCCACAATTCAGCGAGTGCGGAAAAAATTAACAAAAGCTAATGCAGCCTTGTCTTGATTGTGGAATCTGGAGGCGTGATTGGCGAGCCCTGGACCGGGAACGCGTCGTGCTGGGATGTCACGACCCGCGTTGTTTGCGGCCGGCGATGCAGGATCTTCCACCAATGGTGGGAGCCCGCATAATCGGGCATTGCAACCTTTGTTCATCCCGCACTTTGTCAAGTGACTGCTTATGTGGCAGGTTATCCACTTGCAGAGTGCAGGAGCACGTTCGATGGAACAGCGCCGGTCATCGCAGAGTTTCAAACGCAAGGAACTGGTCGGCAAGCTCAATCCTGTAGGGTTGCGCGCCTTCAAGGCAGCGGCCGACAGTGCCAAGCTGCGCGGCAATCCTTACGTCGAACTCGTCCACTTCATCGAGCAGCTGGTGCTCTCCGACCGCTCGGATGTGCAAATGATGATCGCCGATGCGGGACTGGATACGAGCCGACTTACGGCCGATATGACGCGCGCGGTGGACAAGCTGCCCTATGGCGCAACCTCGATCGAAGAGTTTTCCGACCATATCTTCCACGCCATCCAGGAGGGCTGGAATCTGGCAACACTGGAATTCGGCGTGGAGGAGGTCCGCAGCGCACATGTTGTACTTGCTTGCCTGAAGACACCGGTGCTGGAAGGCCTGCTGTCGAAGATCAGCGGCGAGTTCGACAAGATCGACGCCGACGCCGTCGTGGCGCGCTTCGCTGATGTCACGGAGGGCTCACTCGAAGCCGGCGCTGCGCCAACGGTCACCGCGACAGAGGCGCCGCGGCGGGCTCCGGGCGGGGATTCGGCACTGGCCAAATATGCCACCGACCTGACCCAGCGCGCCCGCGACGGAAAGATCGATCCGGTCGCCGGCCGCGATCCGGAGATCAGGCAGATTGTCGACATACTGATGCGGCGCCGGCAGAACAATCCGATCCTGACCGGCGAGGCGGGTGTCGGCAAGACCGCAGTCGTGGAGGGTTTTGCTCTGCGCATCGCCAAAGGCGATGTGCCGCCTCCACTGCAGGGGGTGAGCGTGCGCATGCTCGACGTCGGATTGATGCAGGCAGGCGCTAGCGTAAAGGGTGAATTCGAAAAACGGCTGAAGGCCGTAATCGACGAAGTTCAATCGTCTGAAGCGCCGGTCATCCTCTTCATCGACGAAGCCCATACCCTGATAGGGGCCGGTGGTGCTGCCGGAACCGGCGACGCTGCCAATCTGCTCAAGCCGGCGCTGGCGCGCGGCGAACTTCGCACGATAGCGGCAACGACCTGGGCGGAATACAAGCAGCACATCGAGAAAGACCCGGCACTGACCCGCCGCTTCCAGGTGATCAAGATCGACGAGCCTTCGGAATCGGTTGCCATCCTCATGTTGCGCGGCGTGGCTGGCGTTCTCGAACAGCACCATAAGGTTCAGATATTGGATGAGGCGATCGACGCGGCGGTCGCTCTGTCGCATCGCTATATCCCGGCGCGGCAGCTGCCGGACAAGGCGGTCAGCCTTCTCGACACCGCCTGTGCGCGTGTCGCCGTATCGCAGCACGCCACGCCGGCCGAGGTCGAGGACATTATACGGCGTCGCCAGGCGCTGGAGGTCGAGCGCGGCATTATCGGCCGCGAGGCTGCAATCGGCATCGAAGTGGCCGAGCGGCAGGCTCGGGTCGAGGCCGGACTTGCCGAGACCGAACGCACGCTCGCGGCCGCGCAGCAGCGCTGGGAGCGCGAAAAGGCGCTGGTGGCTGAGATACTCGAACTGCGTGCCAGGCTGCGCGGTGACGGCGTGCCGCTCGATGCCGTGGAAGGGCAGGGGGCCGCCCCTGAGACAGAGAGCGTCGAGGTGCCAGGGAGCGAACAGTCCACTGCCGGGACGAAGGTTCCGGCGGCAGATGGTACTCCGTCTCCCGATCCGGCTGCCGATCTCGCTCGGCTGCGCGAACTGATGAGCGAACTGGCCGAGGCGCAAGGCGAAACACCGCTGATCCTGCCATCGGTCGATCGCAACGCCGTGGCGGCCGTGGTTCGGGACTGGACGGGCATCCCGACGGGGCGGATGCTGTCGAGTCAGACCGAGAAGGCGCTGCGGCTCGCGGCGATCCTGTCCGAGCGCGTTGTCGGACAGGATCACGCCATGGAGATGATCGCCAAGCGCGTGCAGACCAGCCGCGCCGGTCTCGGCGCTCCGGAAAAGCCGGTGGGTGTATTCCTGCTTTGCGGCCCCTCGGGCGTCGGCAAGACCGAAACCGCCTTGGCACTGGCCGAAACGCTCTATGGCGGAGAACAGAACCTGATCTCGATCAACATGTCCGAATTCCAGGAGGCGCATACGGTCTCCACCTTGAAGGGCGCGCCGCCCGGATATGTCGGTTACGGCAAGGGCGGAATTCTCACCGAGGCGGTGCGACGCAAGCCCTATTCGGTGATCCTGCTCGACGAGGTCGAGAAGGCGCATCCGGACGTGCACGAAATCTTCTTCCAAGTCTTTGATAAAGGGATGATGGACGACAGTGAAGGCCGACGGATCGATTTCAAGAACACGCTGATCCTGCTCACGTCGAACGTCGGCTCCGAAGTCATCATGGACCGGACAAGGAACGGGGCGGAACGGGCAGGGCTCGACGAGTTGGACACCGCGTTGCGCAGTCCGTTGCTGAGGGTCTTTCCTGCGGCCTTTCTCGGCCGGGTGGTGACCATCCCTTACTTTCCGCTTTCGGATTCTATGATTGAAGCGATCACTCGTCACCAGTTCGCCAAGATTGCTCGACGGCTGCGCGCAACCAACGATGCGGAATTGGTCATCGGCGATGGTGTCATGGATCTGGTCAAGGCCCGCTGCACGGAGATCGAATCCGGCGGCAGGATGATCGACGCCATCCTGACCAACACTCTTCTTCCGGAATTGAGCCGCGGCGTGCTGAACCGGTCGCTCACTGGCGAAAAGATGACGAAGGTGACAGTTGGCGCCTCAGCCCAAGGGTTTACTTATTCGTTCGAATAAGAGCGCGAACATTACGGGCGGCTCCTTTCGTCAGCTGTGGCGTTAATCGCTCATGCGGCAGCAAGCCAACATCACCCATCTTTGCTAGGTCGTGAACTCATAAACGTGGAAATGAGCTCGAGGGGGTGGATTGTGGACATTGTTGAGAGCCAATAGACT
>NZ_JBVVQF010000032.1:0-57282 GCF_055811815.1 Mesorhizobium sp. WSM4836 | reverse complement strand
CGGCCGCAATTTCAGCTTTCTTATCGTCGTCTGCTTTGAATGTCTCGACATGGATAACCGGCATAACGCGTTCCTTCATTACTTTGCGGGTCAGCTCGATCACAACTTGGATCGCCTTTCCGCATCATAGCGTGATCATTGCAGCATGATGCGCCTATTTGACAATCCACCTAGCCGAGGCAGCGGCGCAGGACACGTTACACAAGTATGGTGCGCGCCCCGCCAAAGCAACGTGCCAGCGGCCCCTGCGTGGAACAGGAAGTCAGTCCCATAGCCCGATCGCGGGCAAGGCCTATGCGTCGAAACGACGAAGCAGCGAATATCTTGCGGCAACGACGGCGGTTCGGATTCTTTGAGTCAGAGCAGCTGCCATACGGCGGCGGCGATGTGATCCTTCGTCGGGAAGAAATCTTTTTCGAGGGCCGGACTGAAGGGTACGTGAATATCTGGAGCGCTGACCCGCAGGATCGGGCGCTTCAACTGATCGAATGCGTCCTCCGCTATTACTGCGGCGATTTCACTTCCGACATTGCAGACGCGATGCGCGTTCTCGACGATCACAAGTCGCCCGGTCTTAGCGACCGACGTTTTGATCGTCTCATGATCAAGTGGCTTCAACGTCCGTGGGTCGATGACTTCGACCGAAATGCCGTCGTTTGCGAGAGCGCTGACAGCTTGCATCGCTGGCCGGATAGCACCGGCAATAGCAACAAGAGTTACGTCTTCTCCTTCGCGCTTCACATCTGCTTTGCCAATCGGGATAAGATGGTCAGGATCTGTGAGCACGTCGCCTTTGATCGGCCACAGGCTGGTGTCTTCGAAGATCATTACCGGATCGCCGTCACGAATGGCCGATTTCATCAGCCCCTTGATGTCGGCGGCGTTAGTCGCACTAATGATCTTGAGGCCAGGCACATTCATAAAGAGCGGGTAAGGCCGGTCGGCATGCTGTGCCGCGTAGGACCCCAGCGAGGACATACAGCAACGAAATACGATCGGGATGTCGATCTGGCCTCCAGTCATATACCGTAATTTCGATGCCTGATTGATGATTTGATCTGAGGCGAGATAGACGAAGCTGGCACCTGAGAGGTCTACGATCGGCCGCAAACCGTTGATGGCAGCTCCGATACCGAGCCCAGCGAAACCGCCTTCTGAAATCGGGGTGTTCCAGATCCGGTTTTTGCCAAACCGCTCAATAAGTCCGGCGCAGCCGTGAACCGAGAGCTCTTCTCCTATCAGGACGACTCGCTCATCGCGATCCATCTCCTCCATCTGCGCCTGCACGATCGCTTCAAAATAAGTCATCTGAATATGAGTGCTGGACGACGCAGGAAGTTTCTTGGCATCAGTTTCCATCTGGAATTAATTCCTCTCCAGCCCAGCAACGAAGGCGTGATCGGCTTCAAGGGATGAGTTGAACATGTAATCGGCTAGGGTGTCTGGATCAGGCATGGGGCTGGCCAGAGCGAATTGTACAGCGCGGTTCACGGCCTGTAAGACCTCATTCTCAATTCCCCTCAGACTCTTTTCTTTTGTGCCTTCATCGAGGAGCATAGTGCGAAATAATAAAATCGGATCCCGGTCGCGTCTATGAGCCTCGACTTCTTCAACCGGTCGATAGGGCTCCGGGACCACCAAGCCGAAATCGTGCTCATCGAACCGATATGTGTTGGCTACTATCAGAGTAGGACCCTCGCCCGCGCGCGCTCGCCTGACAGCCTGTGCCGCAACTTGATAGACGGCGTCCACACTCTGGCCGTCAACCCTCACCCCTGGCATGCCATAGCCCGCTGCCCGCAGCGCTATGTCCGGCTGCCCGTGGCTTTGCGCCACCGACGTGGTTTGTGCATAGCCGTTGTTTTCGCAATTATAAATGACCGGAAGCTTCCATAGCGACGCCATGTTGAGACTTTCGTGGAAGCTGCCTTGATTTACGGCTCCATCGCCGAAGAAGCAAATCGTAACCTGATCGATGTCCCGCACTTTGGCACTGAATGCACATCCCGTGGCAAGAGGAATACCCCCTCCGACGATACCAGATTCGCTGATAATGCCGACCGAATTGTCTGCAAAGTGCATCGAACCGCCGCGGCCCCTGCAAATGCCCCCCTCCTTCCCCATCAGCTCGGCCATGAGCCCATCCAGATGCGCTCCCTTCCCGATCGGATGGCCATGCGAGCGATGCGTTCCAGTCATGGCGTCATCGTCCCGGAGGGCGAGGCATGCCCCGACGATAGCTGCTTCCTGCCCCACGCTCGAATGGAACCAACCAGGTACATTGCCACTTTTCGACTGGCGCATACCCTCTTCTTCGAAGCGACGGATGCGAAGCATCCTACGATATGCCTCTAACCTCTGATCGCCGTTCAACTGCATGAACCAACATTCCTCCAATGTCCAAGTAAAGATGCCGCCTGGGATGGCATATTAGGTGTGATGATCCCGCGATTATCGATGACTTTTCTGGTTGTCTGATAATTGAACAAGATCGTGCGGATAGCCGGCGTTGAAGGATGTTTTGCAGGATGAGAGACATAGGCCAGCCTTGCCGGCGCCTGAACTCGCCCGGGCAGTCCGCGAGAAACTTGTCGCTTTTTGGCTGCCATTGGTAAGATTTGTGCAGCGGTCATAGCCTCCGTTCCTCTGGTGCGCTGGTCTTCTCGGGCACCTGGAAGACCCAATAGTGGGCGTCCTCCTCAGCGACGTATTTGCCATCCCTAAAACATTGTGCGGGTATCAGGACGCCCTCATCCTCCAGACGCCGCACTTTTTCCTGAAAGGATGTCGTCTCCACATAGCTCTTGCGGGTGCTTGCAATAACAAAGCCGTTCGGGCGGGTGACGCGAGCCAGCTCGCGCAACGCATCCGGTCGCACGTGTCCGAGGGTGAGGACACCGCAGCAGACGGTTAGGTCATAGCTCGCGGTGGCGTAGTCAACGAGCCGCCTGTTTAGGTCAACATCACCTTGGGCATGGCGGTAAACACCAGTTTGCCGGGCCTTCTCGGCCATTTCTTCGGATAGATCGAACCCATCGATTGACCGGAAGCCGAGGCGTTCCAGTTCCACGCCGACGAGCCCAGTTCCGCAGCCAGCGTCCAGAATTGTAATACCATTTCGCTGCCCGTCCAGATAGGCCGTCTGCACGGCGCCTGTCAGTTCGGCCACGATCACCGGTCCGCGGTACCCGATGCGGGCTTGATCCAGATCAAAGGCACTCGCCCATCCGTCATATAAGTGGGCCAAGCGAGCGGCGTTGCCATCGAACGCATGGGATTCCTTCATGCGCTCTCGTGCTCCGTGCTCCGGTGCTGTCTCCTCCTGGTCCAGGCTGTTCATAAATAGTTCCTCCGTCTAAGGGCAAATGGTCGGGCGCTGCCTTCATGGTTCCACAATGGCCGCGGCTGAAGGACTACGCAGCCGTGCTCTAGCGGAAACATACGTCCATCCTCTCGGCCGCCACGGCCGGATTGGTCAGCGATTCCTGACTTGGTTTCGACCTGCATCTACGCTTTCTACTTAAACCACCGACACCGCGAGAGCAGCAGAAATTCCGTCGTTCTCGAAAGGACCATACCAGCGCGATGAGGATACTTGAAGCTGATTTTTAATATTTTGACATGACAGAATGTTGCATTTTTGAATTCAAACGATAATTGTAAGAAATATTCTTGAAATTCGGCTATTTTTTGGAACTACTCTTTAACAATGCTCTGTTGGCGGAAGCTGCTCGCGAGAGAGCCGCTTGGTGAAGCAGGGCTTAGCCCCGATTGCTCTTGGGAGGGATATTAGGAGCAATGCCCTGATCTTGGATCAGATCGTTAGTGGGATCAGCTTTATGGGCCTTGTGGGCCAGCACGATGGTGAGGACCGAGGGGATCGAGGAGCGACCGAGCGATCTGCCCGTCATGCTTGGCCTGCCGTCAGGCCGAACCAGATGGTGAGGCCCTGCGTCGGCCACGACGTGTATCTTGGTCGTGAACTGCTGCGTGATCGGCCGAGATAGTGATCTGCACCACCCTTTTTGGGGTCGGAGCCTGCTGGTGGGCGCGAACGGAGTTGCCGTCGAGCATTGGGATGCTGCCGTCATGGCGACCATCACCCGGCCCGACACACCTGCTTTTCGCCATCGCACGAAGTGTAGGACGTCATGCGCGGGGCGTAGCGCGAGGAAGGCCGCGCCACGGCGCACCCGAACGCAGCGCCCACAAGAGGTGCCCCTTTCGAGCTCTGAGGCAAACTGGAAACGATGTCCGAAAATACCGCCACCGTGTGCGCTTCGGGACATGCGTTGTGAGCGTCACGAGCACCCTTTTTTACCTGAGTGCTGTTGGCAAGATTTACCGCCTGATTTGCGAGCTTCGCGGCGCATGGAGTGGGAGGACCCTGATCGCAGACATCAAGACACTCGTCAGGGCGAGGCGTGAAGAGGGTCACCACCCCCGGATCGAGGTGATCACCGGCCGACGCAAGCGGCGCATCGGAACGCCAGCGGAGAAGGCTCGGATCGTTGCGGGAGTGCGGATCCGGCCGCCAACATCTTGGCGGTCGCCCGACATGGCTGACAGGATGAGTTCGCGCATCGGATCATCTCACGACCTTTTCCATCCTGCCCGCGTGCCTTGCCATCGTCACCTGCGCCGTTCCGCGCCGACGCGTCGCTGTTGGAAAGCCGTGCTCAGGGTATCAGTTAATAGAAGCGACGACGATATTCAGCATATTTTGCTGCTAGTTCCGCCGCGCGGTATTCGCACTCGTCCGGCGTTATTGCGTGGCAGTCGTAGGCGAGCAGCTGGCGCATTACTTCTGCGGTCTCTGCCGTGAAGCGCACCGTGCCGTCGTCTTCCACGGATTCGATACCATCATATTTCTGGCATTCCCTGTTGATCTCCACCGCATCCTGCAGTGAAAGCTCTTCAGGTAGGTCGATCGAAATGCCTGTTGGAGCCACCCTGACGGGATAGCCGCCCACTAAACCCAATGGGCCGGGCGCATGCACGACACGTTCTTCGCGATCAGCAAACGCACGAAGAACAACTGTCGCCGAGGACGCGGTCACCGATTCCCCCTCAAGGCCTCCAACCCGCCGAAAACGTCCGGCAACGTTCGCGAAGATCGCATCGTGGTGCAATTCCTCAGGCCTGACTATCTGGCCCTCCCGATATATGGCTAAATGATAGGGCGCGCCGTCCGTGGAACCGGTCCTCGGCATACGATAACTGACGTAGTGTTGGGCAAAGAATCGCACGTCGATTGCTTTCAGTTCGCAACGCAGACAATGTGCAGCCGCTAACCGTATGGCCGGTACGGCATTCGCGACGTTACCGATGCCAATCGTCGGCGAGAGACCCTCGGCGGCAAGGGCGGCATTTGTTACATCGGGGTAAGATGCATTTATGACCGCGCTCTTGAGTCCAGCTTCTCGCACAGCTTTCATCAGCCGCCGTACGAGAACAAGATGCATTGGCGTCCACACGCCGCCGCGTGCTCGATCGATCTGCCGATAAGCATCGGGCGGCAGTTGCGTTATGAGCCACCATGAATGCAAGGTCGTCGCATTAAAAATGATGTCAGGCCGGAGAGCCGCTAGTTTTTCAGCCGTAGCCTCTATATTCATGAGATCCATGGACACCACCTCAATGGTGGGATGGTGGCCGAGGTTTAAGGCCGTTTGCCTAGCCAGATTGGCCCTTAGAGAGGCTTGCTGCACATTTTTCGCTCCGACGTGCAAATCGTAGGGTCTGTCGACCTGGCTGAGAAGATCGAGCACGGCCCCGCCAAGCACGCCATGGCCAATAATAAGGATATTGATGCAACTTTGCATAGAAGATCTCCTATGTACGATATTGTTATTGTAGAACGTTTTTGTTTTTAGTGGTTTAAAATCGTAATTCGACATGATTTCCGTCGCACAACACTCCTATATCTGAAATCTCGTTAATCCACCGACTACTCTACAGGCGTTAACACAGGCAACTCTAGTTCCATCTACAGCAATCTAACTTCTCGGGGAATGTCGAATGTGTTGCAAAAAGTGTCAGCTTTGTCCTTGACCCTCACAGGCTTACCTTCGCGGAATCCCACCAGTCAGTGTCAGCCCTGACAACTTTCTGATCAGCCTGGCTTGCGAAGCCGCCCCTTGGCCAATGCGGGTGCATAGGACTTCCTCCGACCAACGTATTAGGCTAAGAACGCCATATTCGCCGAGTCTGCCATCAACGCGAACGCAACGGCGGAGGCAATTGTGACGTGCGGGAACGACCGCCGCATTTGATGATCGTCAGGACGTTGGACGTCTTGGAAAAAATGCTTGCCAGCGCGGTATAGAGATCATGTCCAACGCTAGTAAACACCACGCCGGTTTTTGACCTTACAAACAGCGGAACGCCAAGCTCGTCCTCAATGACTTTGATCTGCCGAGTGATGTCCCCCGATGGCATATTCAGCTCGGAAGCCGCAAGCTCGATCGAAAGATGGCGTGCCGATGCCTCGAATGCTTCCAGGGCACTAAGGATGGTAAGGGAGGGGAGATCACAGCAGGGAACGACCATCGAGTGCTCCAATCAGATCAGGGGTCGCGAGCCAACATCACCGGTCCCTTGTTCCTGGCACAAAATCGCTCCCGCTCGTCTACCATGTCCTGTGCAAGTCGCGTGCCAGTTAGATGGTTAGGTGGGGTATTCGGCTTTGCCCCACGCGTTGAACGAACTGTTTTTGAGGTGGTGCTCTTCGAGCTGATTATTAAGCGTGGTCTGTGTGGCCACAGGCATTAGGAAAGGCGCAGCATAAACGCTTGACTGACGGTGCGCCGTGACGGTCGCGGGAAATGAACATGGGTTAGGGACCTCTTAAAGCCCGCTGATTTCGACCGGCAGCTGTAATGCCGCCCCCCCCGCAGAAGCAGCGGGTGGAAGGGACCGAGAAGCCCAGATGGGCGACGGCTCTCCGCGTAAGGCCGGCCGCCATTATGCGGTCCACCTCATCGACTGGTACCCGCCAAGGATGTCGACTTCATCCTCGGCGTGGCGACACTTTTCGCAAGCATGTCGCCGACCTGCAGCACGGTGTCGCGCTTCGAATCGTCGGAGAAAACGAATAAGGTCCCCCGCTTCGAGCAATTTGTTGATGGCGCCGCCAACTGCACGTCAAGGCGATCGCAGACCAGCCAAAACAAGCCGCTTGGCGCCGCCCGCTCACGCGGTACTGTCAGCCGACTAAGCCCTCGGATCCTCCCGGCCAAGCAGCACGCTATCCCCGTGGGCGATCACGTGGCGTCTCGGACGAGCGTTGCAACATATCCTTCAATAAAATTCATAGACTCTTTGCGATCGAAAGTTGGTGGTGGTGGTAATGCTATCCTAATTTCCTGAGTTCCAGGGGACAACATCTAGTAATTTCTGCGTTCCCCGCGCGGGATGCTGCGCCAGAATGATGTCGTTGCAGATATCAAGCAAAGGAGACCGTCCGTAGATCAAATTGTTCGGGATTGGCAATGAATAGCTCAAAGTACGTCATCCAGCTTCATGGCGTTCGGCCGATGCCGAAGCGCGAGAGGACAAGCCGGACGACTTACGTTTCGTACCGGTCTAGATTGAAATTTGCAGCTCCGATTGGAAACCAGCTGGAACGCTATGCCAAAAATTATTGATGTCGAGCTGACCCGACTACGCATCGCTAGGGCAGCGGGTAAGGCCATAGCGGGGAAGGGCATTTCCGCTGTTACGATGGTTGATATCGCCAACGCGGCCGGGGTAACGACGGGAATGATTACCCATTACTTCGAAGGCAAGGCGGACATCATCGCAGCTGCCTTGCGCAGCCCTTTTCTTAACATGGAACGCAAAATCGCACATCTGCTGGAAAAAGGAGAAACCGATCTTGTCGTCCTGCTTGACGCGGCCATACCAGCGTCTAAATCTCGATCCGAGGATAGTGTAATATGGGTGAATTTTTGGGGAGTGATAGCATCCGATCCCGAATACCGTAAGCTCGATAGCGCGCTGCATCGCGAGAGAAAGGAAATGTATGACCGAGTCATCCGGGTGGCTTGGCCAGAGAGTGAAGAGTGGCCACCGGAGGTGTTCGAGACTGCACTGCGGTGGGTTGTTACATTCCTCTTTGGGCTGAACGCAGGCGGCGTAACAAATCGGTCCGTCTGGACAGCTTCCGTTCTGCGCTCACAATTAGAGCTACACTTGCACATGGTACGCAATTGGGCACGACAACAACTTATCGTTCGCGGTAATGATTTAGATAATGCTTGATTTAATGGATGCGCTGTTCGAAATCGACCGTCAAGGCTGAAACCGTTTGGCAGGAACGTAAGATGGAAACCGCCGACGTTCACGCTTGTCGCGCTCGGTGTTCGTCGGCAGCCTATCGGCTACGCGCTCAGGCGCTGGAACCACTTCACCGGCTTTCCTGACGACGCCGGGAGCTGCTTCACCACACGCCACCGAGCGGTCGCTCAGAGCCTCAGACGCGACGAAAGCCATGACGCATCGCCGGTTCCGATCGCCGCTATGACAACGCTCATCACGACGACCCATCCCGCGCTCGGCATACGCAAGTTATATGCCGACGGTCGACGTATGCCAAGTGCCTTTTTCACCGCGGCGGTTGAGTCGCGCTTCGCCCCGCCGTTTTGGCCGGAGGGCGAGGGCGAGGGCGAGGGCGAGGCATCCGGTACCAACTGCATCAACCGACTATAGCACGAAAGAAGGCCTCAACGGTCATGGCGCCGAGCGGTAGGCACGGTGGCTCCATCCTGGTCTAATTGACCGTCACTGAACTGTCATCCAAACGGATCTTTGGTCAGATACTTTTCTTATAGGCCAAACCGACAATGTCTTCAGAATTGTAGAGGTCAATGGCAAAAGTACAATCGACCTTTTTGACGTCTGCCGTCTTGGCGGCGATGTTTTTTACATCCTGAAATTCGAGTATTTCCTTGCGTAGTGGGCAACAGGGCTTATAGACGGCCTCCTTAAGAACGAACAGGTCTCGCCGTCGGAGCAGACATAAGTCGTAGATATCTTTCTCTCTGGACGTTGAGATCAAGTCAACCAAACCGTCTGGAAGAGGTTCGTCAGGCTCAATGTCGATACCCAGCGCCGTGATGGATTTATTCTCTGCACTAGCGGCGGCGACTACTGTACTGTGATGGGCCAAAGAGCCAACAATTCCGTCTGGCCAGGTCGGAGCACCAGATTGCCTCTTTACGATAGGCATCGGCGGAAATCCTAGTTTACCTCGGAGTGTTCGGGCGATAATCCTTGCCGCACCGCTTTGGCTCCAAAGCTTGGCCCACACATCATCCGCGCCCGCCGAGGTCACGACTGGGCGTTTACGTCTTCACGATTTCTCGTACGCTGCTCCCTAGCATTGCGAGATTTGATCGCCGGGACCCTTTCTGCGACCGCTGGAAATCGCCAGTGATGTGGCGTCCGTTGCAGACCCGCCCGGGCCGGCTAGGTTGGGAAGCGTATTATGCTCCCGCTCTTCTGCTGCGATTATTCCGGCGTGTGGTTACGGCTGCATATTTGCTCATACAGCTGACCGAACGTTGCTGTCTCAATTATCTCATCCAATTTCGGCGACCTCCAGCGGTCGCTTTTCCCTAAATGAGCTTGAAGTTCTGCGGCCAGAAGGCTGTCTCCGCCAACATCGAAAAAGTTGTCGTCCAGCCCTATTTCGGTGTCACCGAAAAGAGTGCTGACCTCATTCAGGAATATGGTTCTCGGATCGCCCCTGTCCAACAACTTGTCCTTGCTCGTTTCGCCTTCTTCAGGCGGAGATATTTTCTGTTCGTCCGTTCGCTCGTCTGGTGTGATTGTCCGAACCCGGTCGATCTGGCTTAGGGGTCGAAGGAAGGGCCGCGCCGCAACAATAACCTGACCGTTGTCAACGGTTGCCAGTATGCTTTTGATAACATCGATCCCCTCGTCTGAACGGAGCGCCAAATCGTTCGCCCGACGTGTCCGGTCGGAGCCAATCACTTGCTCATAGTAGGAGTAATCTTTGTCATCCCAGTTGGAATTGATCCACCGGACACCGAGTTTGCCCTGCACTTGGCGTGCAAAGGCGTCCATGAACCTGTTGGCCGCCGCAGGAGCGGCCATCGCTGGTCCGCCGAGGATTGACGCAACGGACGAGAAAAAGAATACGAACTCCGGTGACTGCAAGTGGGTGATCTGCATCCGCCGAATCGCACCGTAAAGGTTGCGTGTCGCCACAATTTTGGAAGCGAACTCACTGGCAGAGGTCGTATCCTTCATCTCTGAAAGTAACTTCAGATCGGCCAGTCCGGCGGCGTGAAAGATGCCGTCCACCCGCCCGAATTCCCGAACGGTTGTGTCGAGTGCGGCCGACAGGCTGTCGAAGTCCGATACGTCGGCCTCGCGAAGCATCACTCGACCTTTTGCGCTGTCAAGTGCGGCCAGTCGGCGCGTCCAGCCCTCGTCATCGAGATCCACGCGCCCTGAACTCAAATGGTCGGGTACGGCAAGTCGGGTTATTGCGACGACCGTCGCCCCAAGGCTGACGAGATGTTCCGTCAAAGACAGGCCGATCCGCCCAAGAGCTCCTGTGACCAGATAGATGCCTTCTGGCCGCAGGATTTCCGATACGGAAACCTGTGGTTCGAGGGCCATCTCGGGAAAATGCGGCACCCACCGTCGGTTTCCTCGGAGCGCCACGATGGCATCGGGACCAGGCACATCGCGCCCAACTTCAGCACCAAGCTGATAGCCGCTATTCGGGTCGTCGATGTTCAGATCAACAACCCGGCAGTCGATCATCGGGTTTTCCTGAGGTAGCACGATGGCGGGACCGAAGATGCACGCTTTTTCTGGATCTACAGGTTCCTCGCCAACCTGAACCATCCGGTCGCCAATGATAGACAGATCAACTGGAGTCTGGAGCGCCAGTGTGGAAAGAACTCGTGCCAAATCAAGTATGGCCTCGTAGCCGCGTAAAAGATGGGTCTGCAGCGTGCCTGGATCGGCGCACGCGTCCGCTGTGCCGGTCAGGGGCCAGAGGCAGAGAATGCGCTCAGCGGGGCGCTCCGAAGTGAGCTCGGCATCGAAGAGCGCCTTCAGGCCTTCTCGAGTGGGATCAATAAAGATTGTAGATCCCTTGATTTTCAAGAATGAATTGGAGGGTTTGGCCCGTCGGCAAACACGGACAACTTCATGGCCCGCATCCTCCAACTGCCGTGTGATGCTGTTTGCAAGCTCGTCTCCTATTCGGTGCGCCTCACCAGACGGCCGATCGGCGAACACCAGCCAACGTAGCGCCTTTGTAGTTCGGAGACCAGCAACCGCGCGGGGAAGCATTTTCTCTGTCCAAGTCTGCGCATAGGTGAACACTTCCCCCCTGTGCCGGTCTCGCCCCCTGGGCTGCCGCGGAACAGTCGGGCTCGCAGCCTGATCGTCCGGCCAGCAACGGTGACCGTCAAATGAGTATGTGGGAAGGGGAAGGCGCCGGCGGATACCTAACGGTTCCAATTGATCACTGGCTCGCTTCCAATCCACCGCAACACCTGCGGCCCAGAGAGACCCAAGGCACTCGAGAAGGACATGGCGGTCAGTGGACTCTTGGTCGTTGCCGTCGCGAGCGGCTGGGAATATCGCTGGCATTCTGGCCTTACCATCCCCCCGGTTGATCGTTCCGAGCGCGAAACGTGCCAGATTGCGCGAAGGGCCAAGGTCAATGACAGCAGTTACACCGGCCGCTACGACGGCTTCGAGAGCGAGATCGAATCGGACAATCTCAGTTGCTTGCCTGCTCCAGTTGGTGTCCGGGATGGGCACTTTGGCGCCATGAAGAGCTCCTGAATTCAGTGCGATGGCCAGATCCGGTAGCCGGTTTTCAAGGATGCGAACTTGCACGTCAATGATATCAGCCGCTGGTTTCATCAGCGGAGAATGGCCGGGAACGCCAGCTGAATTAAGGACTCGGTTGGGAATCTCGGATTTTTTGAGCCCCTCCTGAAGATTTTCCAGAAGTTCCCGCTTGCCGGTGAACACCACGCCGGTTTTTGAATTCACGACGCCGATGCTGATTTCGCCAGCTGCAGCTCGACTACGCCAAGCGTCCTCGGTGAGGATAAGCGCAGCCTCATCCGGGCCGCACTTGGCTGCAAGCATAGCACCGTCAACACCAAGATTCGCCATCGCGCGGCTACGAACGACTGTCAGCCCGATAGCATCTTCCATTTTCAGAATGCCCGCCAGAGTGGCCACGATATAGTCGCTCATACTATGTTCGACAAGATAATCGGGACGCACTCCACAGAGCTCCAGCAAACGGGCCATGGCGTATTGCACGGAGAAATTCATGACGCCGATTTCTTCGAAGGAAGCGGTCGCGTATGCGTCATCTTCCCCAAACAGGACTGTCTCCAGGTCACGATCGAGAACCGTGCGACTAGCGGCGGCACAAGCCAGGAAAGCCTTGCGAAAGTCCGGCACATGATCAAAAAGGTCCTTGAACATTCCCTGGTGCTGCACTCCGCAACCCGGCAGCATGAATCCAATTGACGGCGAGGAAAGGGTCCGATCAGCAGCACGATCCGACTCTTCTTCCAAGTTCGCGATGGCCATATCCAAGTTGCGCGCCACAACGACGGTTCGATAATCGAAGTGGCATCTCGCCACGCGTAGCGTGTGGGCGACGTCACCGAGGTCGATATGGCGGTTGCGCCGCAGGAACGCGGCTAGATTCCGGCAGGCCCGGCTTAGGGCCGTGTGGGTCTTTGCAGATAGGCAAAGAGCGTGAGATCCGCTCTCGACCGATCCGGGCCAAGCCCTTGCGTTATCGCTGTTCCATTCCTGCAAGACGACATGGCAGTTGGTTCCGCCGATACCGAGGGCAGTGACTCCGGCAGTTCGAAGGCGTCCATGCGGACGGGGCCAAGGTCTGAGCTGCTCATTGACGAAGAAGTGCGTGTCTTCCAGACCCAGATCTTCGTTCAGCCGGTTGATGTTTATGGTCGCAGGGATTACGCCATGCTGAACGGTGAGAACTGTCTTGATAAAGCTCGCGACCCCAGCAGCGAAGTTGGCATGGCCGATGTTCGGTTTGATTGACCCGATTGCACAGACGTTGCCCGTTTCCTGTTGCCCCGCGAAAGCCTCTGCTAAAGCTCGGACCTCGATCGGGTCGCCGACCTTGGTGCCGGTGCCATGAGTTTCGATGTATTCCACGTCTTCGGCGCCGAGTGCCGCGGAGGCAAGTGCTTGGCGAACAACATCTGCCTGGCCTCGCGCGCTTGGCGCCGAGAAGGACGATTTGGCGCGGCGGCCATCGTTGTTAATGGCACATCCTTTAATCACTGCGTGGATCGGGTCGTTCGCGGCAAGCGCATCTTCGAGCCGCTTGAGGACGACGACCCCTACCCCATCTCCGAGCACCGTGCCACTCGCATCGGCATCAAAGGCTCGGCACACACCATCCGAAGAGTTAATGAAATCCTTGACGTACTGATACCCCGCTTGAGGGAACGTGATGCTCGCCCCGCCTGCTAGTGCCATGTCGCAATAGCCGGCCGCGAGCGACTGAGCGGCGACCGCTATCGTCACTAATCCAGTTGAGCATGAGGTTTGCACCGCCATACTTGGACCGTTGAGGTTCAGCATGTAAGACACCCGCGTGGCAAGATAATCCTTGTCGTTGCCGAGATCGGTCAGGAAAGCGAGCGGAGCGTTAGTGGGATCGATGAGGCCGCCTCCTTTCAAATGGTGTAGTAAATAAAACGGGAAGGACGAACCTGCAAACACCCCCGTCCGCCCCTCATGCTGGGTGGGCGCATACCCGGCCGACTCGAGTGCCTTCCAGCAGCATTCAAGAAACAGCCGATGCTGCGGGTCCATCAGCGTTGCCTCACGCCTTGAGAGGTTCCAGAAATCCGGATCGAAAAGGTCCACATCGTTCAGATGTGCACCCACACGCACGTAATCGGTACGCTTTAGGACAAACTCCGGTATACCCCGGACCTTGAGTTCCTGCGCGGAGAGCTGGGTGATCGAGCAGATCCCTTGGCAAAGGTTTTCCCAGAGCGCATCAACAGTCTCCGCGCCGGGGAAACGCGCTGCCATACCAATTACGGCAATGTCCATCCCGGGGCCGCGTCGGCCGTCGAACGCACTAGTATGCTCCCTGCCCCGTGAGACTGGCGGTAATTTGGGCAGCTTCGGGATTTGGGGACGTTCCTGCTCGCCGCGGCGTTGGCGAAGAAGGTCGGCGAGCTCTTCAAAGGTCGGATTGAGGAAGATCTCCACTACGCGGAGATCCACCTTCAGGCTCCCACGAAGCTGCGTGCTGAGACGGGCAGCCAGAAGGGAGTGTCCGCCGCACTCAAAAAAGTTGTCGCCTGGATCAGCAACTTCAGCCTTGAGAAGGTCATGCCAAGCTGCGCGAAGGGCCGATTCGACCTCGTCGGCACCGGTCACTGGAGCGGACGCCTCTCTCGCGAGGTCGGGTAGCCGCGATCGGTCAAGTTTTCCGTTTGGAGCAATAGGCAATTCCGTCACAGGTACGAACTCTGATGGGATCGCGTAGTGCGGCAGCTCCGATCTCAAATGCGCGCGCAAGGGAGCCTCCCAGCCCTTGCACCCGTTCCGCAAGACTACATAGGCTATCAATCGATCAGGCTGGCCGGTCGTCGGATCGAGTTCCGGCAACACGGCGGCGGACCGGACCCCGGAGTACCCAAGCAAAGCAGCTTCCACAGATCCGGGGACGATGCTGTAACCCCGGATCTTCACCATGAAAGCGCAGCGCCCAACAATCTCCAACTGGCCGCCGGGCAGCATGCGGCCAAGATCGCCAGTGCGGAACATTGTGCCGTCAGCCCGGAACGGGTCGGGAAGGAACCTTTCCCGTGTCAACTCGGGGCTGTTGAGATAGCCATGACCGACCCCATCGCCGCCGACGAAGATCTCACCTAGGAAGCCCAGCGGTACGGGGTCGCGCCGCTCCCCGAGGACATACACGCTGACATTGTACTGAGGTGGGCCGACCGGTACTATTTTTTGTACTGTCGCGAGATCGATCTCACTCAATTCAGTATGCGCGACTTCATGCGTCTCTGCTATGCCGTAACTATTGATAATTTTGACATTTGGCAGCGCGTGCTTCACGCGCGCAAGCAATGCTGCTGTTACTATCTCGCCTGACAGGTAGATCAATCGGAGATCAGGAAGGTCGGAGGAAGCGTCGAGGAAGCCGCTGCTGAGAAGCACATCGAGCAGAGAAGGGGTAAATAATGCTCTTGAAATTCGATTTCGTTCAAGGTATTCGACCAACCGTTGTGGATCGTAGATAACGTCGTCCGGGATTAAATAGGCTGGCATCCCGGCGAGGATGGGCCGCATTATCTCCCAGACCAAGAAGAGATTGACCGCCTCGCGCTCATCAGGCGCGTATGGCAGCGCGTGATAGTACCACTGGTAAGAGCATACATTGGTTCGATGGGGGCAGACGATCCCCTTCGGTTCGCCAGTCGTTCCGGACGAAAATACAACCTGGGCCGGCGCATCGATCTCCACTGATTGGGGGTTGGCCGGACTGGCGTTGTCGAGTTTTGCTTCCCAACCGTCATCGAGCGACAGCGTGAGGCCAGACCAGTCAGGCGGAAGGCTAGCTGCGAAACGGTTGTTCGTGACGACGATTTCAACAGATGCCTTCTCAAGCATCCGCTCCAGCGCGGCAACAGGCTGAGCTTTGTCAAGAACGACGTAGGCCGCCCCCGTCTTAAGAATGCCGAACAGCGCGACGGCGTATTCAGGTGAAGTATCCATTAGGATACCGACACGCGAACCTCGGCTCTGACCATGTCCGAGGAGGTGTTTAGATACAATCTCGCTCAGGTCGTCGAGCTCACGGTACGTCAACGTCCGAGTCTCCCAGACCACGGCCGGGGCATTCGGATGGAGGGACGCTTGTTTGCGGAATTGGTCATGTAGTGGTAGTTCGGGATAAGGTAGGGCCTCGCCAATTTGAATGGAGGGTGGGAGTTGTGCCTTTACTTCTTCAACTTCACGCAGGAGGGCAGACACTACTTCCGCCGTCGCGGAATGGGTGTAAAAGTGATCGCCTTCAAACATAATCCGGGTAAAGCGCGACGTCGTAAGCCGACGCCATTCTTCTACGTCATTGGCACTGACCGTTTCGTCTTGAACGCCCCCCATAGCGGTGATTGCCGCCACGAGAGGCGTTGGCAAGTTTCGGTCGTAGGTCTCCGCAAGTTCGAAGTCGGCCCGCATTGGCGGCAAGATGAAGTTTTGTAGGAGTTCCTCATTTGCCAGCGCTTCCGTGGGGACTAAACCGAGGCTCCGGACCACCTCGGTTAATTTGTCGTCCGTGTATATATACATGGGCGGCTCATCGGCCGGCACATCCGCCGACGGGTGAGCAGACACGACAACATGGAAGGGAGATGGCAGGTCGGCCTTCTCCAGCGAGCGGGCGATCTCGTAGGCCACGAGAGCTCCTACGCTGTGACCAAAGAAAACAAAAGGCCTGTCGCTATACTCGCGAAGCGCCTCAATGATCATTGGTACGAGTACGTCCATCCTGCGGATGGACGTCTCCGCTGATCGTTTGCCGCGCCCCGGAAGATCCAGGCAAATAAGATCAACGTCGTGGGGTAGATATTCGGACCAACTACGGAACGACTGGGTGCTCCCCCCCCCGTGAGGGAAGCAAATTATCCGATAAGAGGGCTCAAGAGAAATTTTTACAGCACTCAGCAATGCTGCATCTGTCGTTACTTGTTCCATCTAAAAATACTCCGCTTCGATTCCACTTGAAATGAACGCCTCAAGCTTAACGTTATTTCCAGACAACTATTTACAAGGAATTCGCTAAACGAGGCGAGCAAACGCTCATTCCCGCAGCCGGTGCTCGCTCCGGGGAGGGCCTCGACCTGCTGACGACACTCCGATGCAACATCACGCGGGGCAGAACTGCTCCAATCGACTTTTTTCTTGAAGCTCCGGGTTGAGGGGGAATTCTTCGTCCCTCAAGACATTCCACACCAAAATAGCGAATCATGGTCGGTCTCGTTCTTTCCGGCCAGCCTGCGGCGGTGCGGTAGGTGGAGAGGCAGAAATTTGTTCATGTTCGCCACCCGCCGGAAATGATGCGATCGACCAACTGATTAGATCGACAGCACGCTGAAGTATCGCTTCGGTTGCGGCGCAATTGGCTGAAACGGCGACGATATATCCAATCCAGTCCCGACAATCGCCTTTTCTAACGATGGGTGTTTTTGGTTCAACATTCAACTTGACTTCGACGACACCCGGTATCGTAGCTGCCCGGCCGATACCATCGATGCAATCAAGGACGCCATCGCGGTCCGCAACGAGGAACCGCGCGGCCCCAGTCTGCGAATGACTTCTGCACAAGTTCCATTCGTCGCCAATGACAAGCTTGATGTGCTCTGTGACGAGATCGACACCGCAAGCCGCCTGAACCACCTCAGGTCCAGGCGCGCCGCCAAGACGCGGGTTAACTTCAATGACGACTGGGCCGCGCTTCGTCCATCTAAATTCAATGTTCGTCGGCCCCCAACCAAGGCCGAGAGCCCGCAAACAACTCAGCGAAACATCAGAGATATGCTGATGCTCAGCATCCGACAGCGGCGCCGGAAAGGTCCACTGGTGATAGACGAAATATGGTGGGGGGCCGAACTCGGCGGTGCCGATTCCAAGGACCTCATGTCCCATTGTCTCGGCCCAATAATGGGGGCCTTGCGCAAATTCTTCGACCAGTATGCTTGGTGAAGACCGCCATATGTGCTTCCCGCCCAACAGATAGCTCGTATGGTCGTGCAATTCACCGGCGTTGCGGCACAATCGAACACCGATGCTGCCAATCCCCACGGCAGGCTTGACAACAACCGGAAGACCGATCTCCGCGGCGGAGCGTTCTACGTCCGTGGCGTTAGCTGCCAAGCGATAAGCTGGTATTGCAACGCCCGCCTCCGCGAGGAGCTGACGTTGAATGAACTTGTTGCAGCATCGTTGAATAGACGTAGGGTTCGGCCCCGGCAGATCGAAATGCCTGCAAAGCTTGCCAACTGTCGCATAGGTCAACTCCGTAGCCGACGTAATTCCAGCAATGTCATAGGTGGCCCGCAGCCCAGAACATTCGCGGATCAGCGCATCGAGACTGTTTGTATCGACACGAACTGCCTCAATGTTCTCTGCGGAAACGTATTCGTATCGGGATGGATCAGAAGACATGACAATCGTCTTAAGGTCCATATGCTTTGCCGCCCTAACGTAACGCACTGTATTACTTGCACCTTCAATTAACAGAAGAGCTCTTGTGGCCACTTGTATTACTCCAACATTATTCAGTTAGCCGGAAGCCGAAATATCTTCATCAGGATCTGACCTCTGACTTCGGAATATAGCACCGTCAGCGAATTTCACTTGCCAAAGTTTTGCAAAATATTTTGGAGCTTTTGTTGCAGCTGCTGAACCAGTATGCGACGAGGCCAATCCTGGTCGAAAGCGTCGGGCCTTGATGTCTTCAATGAATAGTTCGCCGGCGGCCGTTTCCGCGAGGTGACACTCGAGTGCTTCGCAACGGTTGCGACGGCTCGATCTCTGGGCGGCGTATTTGCGCGGGCTAGAGTTTGAGCCCGGATTTTGATGGGGCGTCCTTGTCCTCCGAATCAAGGGATGCGCTATGGGCCAGGTTCTTCATGGGAGCGCCACGACGACAGAGGGCGGTCCGTCGAGCGATACAGCATAGAGCCTGAGAGCGATGGCGAAATGCGACGGGGTGCAACCAGAAGACGGTTGCCAAATGGCGGAAACTGACCTCGGTCGCCGATCTGCCGACCGGTCAGAGAACCTGGATCGACGGTGCTCTCTCTTGAGGAGGACGCCATCATCGTCGCCTCCCGGCGCCACACTCTGTTACCGCTCGATGACTGCCTCTATGCCCTACAACCGAGGATCCCGCACCTGACGCGTTCGTCACTGCATCGCTGCCTGCAGCGCCACGGCATCAGCCGCCTGCCGTGGAACTGCACGAGAGGCCACCACCGCCGTCTCAAGAGACTTCCTGCTGCGCCTGATCGCGGCCGTTCCCTACGAGATCCACACCGTGCTCACCGACAAGGTCCTAAGAGTGAAACGGCTTCCAAAACTGACCGCCGACCGGCGTCCAATTCTACCCCGCTTATGTAATGCGCGCCGGTCAGCGTTCGCCCGGGCGGAGCAGGTCAGTTGCGCAGCCCGCGCGAGCGCGGATGGCGCTTTGGCAGCTTGATCAGGCGCGGTTCTTGAAGCGCCAGGATTCGTTTCCGGGCTCGATGATCTCGCAAGGATGGGTGAGACGGTCGAGCAGCGCTGTCGTCATGTTGGCGCCCGCCGAAGACGGCGGGCCAATCGCCGAACGCCTAGTTCGTGGTGCCGATGATCGAGGTCCGTTCATAGAGCCTGCTGATCAGGTGGAAGAGCAATTGCCCGCCGGCCTGCGCGCGGGAGATGGCCGAGTTCATCAAGCACGACGGCGTCGAGCCGGGTGAGGTAGTCGGCGATACGGCCCTGCTTGCCACCGCGGTGCTCGGTCTCGAGCCGTTGACGAGACGACGTTGAAGAAGCGGCCACGTGAGCCGTTGCGGATCAGGGCGCGGGCAATGGCGATTGCCAGATGCGACTTGCCGGTTCCCGTGTCGCCGATGAGCACGGCGTTGCGCTGGTCGGCGACGAAGGTGCGGTTGGGAACGTCCCGGACCAGCACTTCGTTGACCGGCGTACTCATCGATGTCCTTGGCGATCGGCAGCTTGGCGACAGTGAGCTGGTATTTGATGGAGCGGGCCTGCTTCTCGGCGATCTCGGCCGACAGCAGATCGCCGACGACCCTCGGCGGCGGCTCGTGCTGGCGCTTGATGCCTGTCGCCATGACCTTGTCATAGGCGCCGCACCCCTTAAGCTTCAGGGTTCCCATCAGATCCAGAACCTGGGTGCGTTCCATCAGCTTGCAATCCTGAGGCTGTCGTAACGGACGCAGTCGGCGAGCGGCTCGTGTTGCAGGCGAAGAGCGTCCGGGGTGAGGATGGTGACGGCCGGCGCCGGGTCGCGCCGCCGCGCTAGGATGTTAATGATGACGGCGGATGAGCAGACACGACCGAGTATCCGTTGGCATCGAAGCGAACCGTGCAGGTCTTTGACACCGAGGCTGGCACCGTGTGGAATCCGTCGGGGCCGCGATACTGGACCAGTTGCCGCGCTCTTCCACGAACACATCCAGATCGTTGGTTCCAGTTGCTCGATGTGAGGGTCCGCCTTTGGCATAGGCGACCCACTTGTCCTGCAGCAGGCGTTCAGCTCGACATAGGTCTTGAAGCGCAGCCTGTGCGTGAAGAAGCGCTCGCGCAGTGTAGGGCGAGCCACCTCGCCGGCAGAGCGGACATTCACTTTTCGGGAGGGCCTGATCTGGCAGCGGCCCGGATGACAGGATAGGGCACGGCAAGATAAGCCAAACCACAGCACCGCATCGCGGCAGACATCTCGAAAACGAACACGAACGATGTCGGTTATGAGGTTATGACGCCAGTGGGCGCGTGATCATGCAATTTTGCGTGAGGCCACACCTACACGAAAGCGCGGCTAACGCGGTCGAGCTACTGGATCGGGCCCGGCGCCGCTGGGCACCGCCGCTCGACTGATCGTGGCGAAGGCAGGATCCACGAGCGATTGATTGTCGAGGAGGAAGGCACGGACTCGGGCTTCCGGGGCTGATGAAGACCTTTGCGCTCGAGGGTCTGCTATCCAAGCGTCTCCAGGAATCGCGGCAGCCACCATTTTCTCGTGGGCCGAAGGTCGGTGAGGCGGTCGGCCGGACGCGCCTAACCAGTTGCCAGGCGCTGAAGAAAGCGCTTGCTGTGAGTTAACGCGAAAGTGAAAACGGCAAGCGCTCGAGAGACAACCACTATCACGCCGGCCAGTGCTCGGGCCGCGCGCGAACGAAACTATATCCGACTGCATGAGCGTCGTCGTCGAGATTGTAGCGAGGACTTAGTAGCTTCCAACAACGGTTCATAGTTGTGCGGCGAGGTTGGCCATCATCTTCACGAGTGGAGCGTTGAAATCAACGTCGGAGGCACTGTTGTTCTCTAGCACACCGAAGTAGACAACGACGGTGCGGGTATCGGGACTTGCGAGCATGTACTGACCACCGTACCCGCCGTGACCGAGAAACGCCCCATCGGTATTGGTGTGCCGGCTATAGCGCATCCACTCACGCGGTTTCCCCAGCCGAAGCCCGGGATTGCGCCGTGTCTCTTCGATGAAGGCGGCATCACCGACCTGGCGGCCATCGACACCCTCGCCCTTGCGCGCAAACAGCAGCCCGTAGCGCGCGAGATCGCGGGCGGTGAGGCAGGCACCTCCGCACACCAGCGGCACGCCCTCGCGGTCACATGTGATATGAAAGCATCCTTCAATGCCTGCTGCCTCGACGATCTCAATCAGCCAGTCTCGCAAGCCTCGACCGGTGGCACGCTCAATAATCCAGCCGAGCACATCGGTGTTGGTCGACTTATACAGCGCTTCTCCGGTGCGATTTGCCAGGTCCCCGCCGGTGATGCTGCATATGAAGGAGCGGGTTGTCCCTTCCTTTTGGCCATCCATTGGCAGGCGATAGCCCCAGGCGGGCTCCCCGTCGTAAATTGCCGCATTGGGGTCGCTGTAATCCTCGGTGAAGTCGTTTGCGACGTCCATGTCGGCGACCGCCCTCACGGTCGCCGTGGCATAGCCAGTACCGATCTCCGGCAGATAGGTGCTTACTTGCGCATCGAGGTTGACTAGACCGTCAGCCACGGCACGACCGAGCATCAGGTTCAGCGTCGTCTTCGTGATAGACATTATGGCATGTGGCCTATCGGACCCGAAGTCTGGAGCATAGGCTTCGTAGAGTATTCGATCGTCGCGCACCACCACGAAGGCGGAGAAATGTGGCATGGCGAGATAGCGTGCGACCTCGGGCTGCCCGCCGATCTTCCAGTCGATCTCCTTTCGGAGTAGCAGGACGCGCGGTGCGCGGACGGAAAAGGCATAACGTGTCGTGGTGTGGAGATTGTGGAAGCCGGCGCGGCGGTGATCGGGTAGGTTCCAGCGCGGCTTGTTGTCGAACACGGTAGCGAGGTCGGGATTGGCGATCGAAGACGGTGTCATCTGTTGGACCTTTGCGCGTTGGTCATTTGTAGAATTGATGTGGGGAGCAGTTGTTCTTCCGCCTGCTTAAAGCTTCAGGCGTGCCTCTCGACGAAGGATGGGCTTCGTCCGCGTGATGTTTTAGATCGGCCAAGCTATTGTTTTCTTGCTGAGAACAAACCCGCCTGTTGAACTCTCGTCCTGAAGCAGTGCCGTCAAAGAAGCGGCCGGTTAGGATTGATTGTCTGTAGGGCAGCGAACAACTTTCTTCTGCCAAATCGACCCGGTAGGCGAATATGAGGTCGCTTACCTGCAACGGGGCAGCTGGTTTGGGTAGATCCACAATATTCGCCTGGTCATATAGGTGCCGATCGCAACCACCTTGCCTCAAACGGCGTGCAACTCGCCTGTAAATCGCGAAGTATCCAGTAAGCTCTTCGGAATGCGAGGAGTGCCACGTGCAACGAAGCAACACACCGTCCTCCTGCTCGAGCACGGGCAAATGGCTCCAGCGTGACCTATTGGTTTATACAGTAACGGCTTGGCTGTCAGTATATTAGTATTTCGCATTCCCACAATTTCATTTCATCGCCCCCATCTTCTCTCTTTAGTCCGAACGAAATTTGAAGTAAATACAGATAAAACCTGCCGTTTCTGATCCAATGGCCCTTCGTTATCGCGTTCGAGCGGGAAATGGCATTTGAAGCTGTGAGTCGCGTCCTCTCGGCTTGCTGTAGGTTCGGGGAAGACGCGGCTGCAGATATCCTGCGCGTAACGACAACGGGTGTGGAACTCACAGCCAGACGGCCGCTTCATCAGGCTAGGCACTTCACCGTTGAGCTCGATCCTATTGCGCACCGCGTCCGGATCTGGCTCGGGATTGGCCGCAAGTAACGCCTCAGTGTAGGGATGACGTGGGTGCTCAAAGATACGGTCGGTCGAGCCGACCTCAATAAAGCGACCGAGATACATTATCGCCATGCGATCGGTCATGTGGCGTACAACGTTCAGATTGTGCGTGATGATGAGGATCGCCATACCAAGTTCGTCCTGAAGCCCCGCGAGAAGATTAAGCACCTCGCCCTGAACTGAGACGTCAAGGCCTGCGGTAGGCTCGTCGGCAATAATCAAATCCGGATTCAGCGCAAGAGCGCGCGCGATACCTACGCGCCTGGCCTGACCTCCGGAAAGCTGATGAGGATAGCGGGGAGCCAAGTCCGCCGGCAAGCCAACCATGCGAAGCAGGCGCTGCGCCTCGGCTCCGACATCGCGCTCCTTCAGCCCGTGGATCCGGAAAGGCTCCGTCACGAGTGATCGCACCGTCAGCCTCGGCGAAAGCGAGCCGATTGGATCCTGGAACATCATAGCCATGCGCCGCAAATAGAGTTTGCGTTCGGCCCAGCCGAGGTCCTCAATTTCCTGTCCGTCGAAGCTGATGCTGCCGCTCACTGCTCGCTGTAAGCCGATTATCGTGCGCCCGACGGTGGATTTGCCTGAGCCACTTTCGCCGACAAGACCGAGTGTCTGGCCCTTGCCGATTTCAAAGGACACACCGCATACTGCATCGATGAAAGGAGCTTTTGTCCCGGTTACGAGGGCCTTCAGCGGACCCATGGTGCGGAAGCGGACGCGCAGGTCCTCAACCCGAAGCAGCGCGCTCATGCCGAAACCAACCGCTGTTTAATGAGCAGATGACACCGGGCGACTTGGTCTACGCCGATGCGGTGCTCGTCCGGGCTCTCTTCAAGACAGCGATTGAATGCCTCGGGACACCGGGCGCGGAAGATACATCCTTTATTGCTGCCGATGAGACTGGGCACCTCGCCCGGAATGGTTGGCAAACTGCGCGTGCTTTTTTTTATCCGCCCTGGATCGCACTCTAGCAGCGCGCGCGTGTAGGGGTGAGCAGGCTTGTGGAAGATGTCCCTGACCGCTCCCTCCTCTACCACTTCGCCCGCATACATGACGGCGACTCGGTCGCACAACTCAGCCACAGCGCCGAGATGGTGAGAAACAAAGAGGATTGAACAGCCGATCTCCTTCTGCAGATCTTTGAGCAGACGAATGATCTGCACCTCCAGCGTTGCATCAAGCGCGGTTGTTGGCTCGTCGGCTATAAGTAGAGCTGGTTTTACAAGTAGCGCCATGGCGATGCAGATGCGCTGGCGCATACCGCCGGAAAACTGATGCGGATAGGCACCCAGGCGATTTTCTGGGTCGGGAATTCCGACCCGGTGAAGCATGTTGATAGCACGACTGCGCTTGTCGCTCCGGCTCATTCGTTTGTGGTGCTGGATATCGATCATCTGACTCCCGATGTTTCGCACGGGATTGAGTGTCGTCATAGGATCCTGAAAAATCATGGAGAGACGATCGCCGAGCAGGCTGCGACGTGCCCGAGCGGGCATTTTGAGTAGGTCTTTACCTTCGAACAGGATACTGCCGGCCGTAACATCTGCATTTTCTGGTAGTAGGCCCATCACTGTATACGCGAGCGTGGACTTCCCGGATCCGCTTTCTCCGACTATCCCAATCACCTGCGCGGCTGGGACATCGAGAGAAACGTTACGCAGGGCATGAACTCGCCCACGCGGCGAACCGAAATCCAGATTCAGATCACGGATCTCTAGAAGCTGGCGCAGATCGTCGCGTCTCATAAGTCTTTCCGCAGCTTGGGATCGAACATGTCGCGCAACGTCTCACCCAAGAATGTGAAGCCAAGCGTTGCGAGGACGATGGGAATACCGCCGGCGATGACGAGCCAGGGCGTCTGGTCGATGTAGCTATAGCCATCGTTGAGGATAGCTCCCCAGTCGGGCGTCGGAGGCCGCACGCCCATTCCGAGAAAGCTGAGACCGGCTTCCCAGGCAATGACGCTCGGCACGTCCATGCTCACGAGAATGAGAAGGGGTCCGAGGACATTGGGCAGAACATGCACGCAAAGGATGCGCGTCGTGCCTGCGCCCATGCTGCGCTCTGCGGCTATGTACTCGCTGCTTCTCAGCACCTCGGCCTGAGTGCGCACGACGCGCGCATAGATCGGCACCGATGTTATTGCGATGACAAAAATAACACTCGCCAGACTTGGCCCCAGAAGTGCGATAATGGCCAGCGCGAAAATAATGCCCGGAAAAGATCGAATAGTATCGAAGATGAGCAGGAGCACATTGTCCAGCCAACGCGGCCCGAAGCCTGCGATTAGACCAAGCACGGCACCGACCGCCAATGCACTACCTAGGGATGCGAAAGCGACAAGAAGCGGGATGCGACCGCCCATCACGATGCGAGAGAATGTGTCTCGACCGAGCTGATCCGTGCCGAGCAGAAACTCCGGTGAAGGAGCCGCCAAGCGTTGACCGACCATGATCTTTGTCGGATCATGCGTGACCATCAGCGGACCGAAGATCGCGGTTACTGCAATCGCTACGACCAGCGCCGCTCCGAGGATGCCGAGACGTTTCTTGCGAAATTCTCGCAGGAAGGCGCGAACGGCGCCACTATTTATAGCATCATTCGGCTCAGGACGAATGGCTTCCTCGCTCACCATGTTAAAGCTTTTCCCGAGTTCGTGGATCGAGGAATGCATTAAGTAGATCGGAGAGCGTCGTGGCGGCGACGATAAGGAAGGTGGTGACGAGCACAGTGCCCATTACTATTGGATAGTTGCGCGAATTAACCGCATTCACGATCAAAGCGCCGATGCCGGGCCGCGCGAAGACTACCTCGACAAAGACAGCGGACGAAAGAAGCCACGCGATTCCTACCCCGAGTATGGTTACGGTCGGTAGAATCGCGAGCGGCAGCGCGTAGCGCGTAATGATACGCCATTCCGAGATTCCGAACGACCGGACCGTGCGCACGTGGTTTTCTCCTAGGGTCTCAAGCATGGATGCTCGTACCAGCCGGGAAATGTAGCCGACCCAGCCAACCCCTATGGCGAAGCCTGGAAGAATGAGATGAACAAGTCCATCCCAGAAGCCATGGCCGGCTCCGATGGCTGGCAACCAGCGCAGAGTTGCCGCAAAAATCAACAGCCCGTAGACCGCCATGACAAAGGAAGGTATCGAAATCGCGGCGACCGTCACGACGCCGGCCACATGGTCGATCCAAGAGTTGCGCCGCATCGCCGAGTAGCAGCCGAGCGGCACGGCTATCACGACCGCCCACAGGATCGAAATCAAAATCAGCTCTATAGTATAAGGCAATTGCTCGAACACAATGTCGGCAACTGGCCTCTGGCTGAAAACATCATAACCGAGATTGCCATGGAGCAGCCCGGCGAAGAAGGTAGCTATCTGGACGATGATTGGCCTGCCCAGCTGCATCTGCTGATGGAGTTGCGCCTTCATTTCCGGAGTCGCCCGCGGTCCGAGCAGAACCGCCGCAGGATCACCAGGAACTGCTCTGATCATCAGGAACAGAAGCGTCACCGCGATCGCAATTATTGCGATCGCGAGAGCAATCCTTTTGAAAATGTAGAGCCCCACGCTCACGGCCTCTCTAAACAGCCTTGAAGTCGAGATACAGTGGGTAACCGTCCGGACGTGTGGCGGTCTGCATCCGTGTGGTGCGATACACGATCGGCGTTCCCCCGTGGGTCAGGAACCGATAGGCGCCGGACTCCTCCATAAGGTCCTGCATCTCCTGGTACAGCTTCGCCCGCGCATTCGGGTCGTCCATCGTGACCGCCTTTGCGGCCAACTGATCGTAGCGATCGCTGCGGAAGCGCTCCCAATTCGAAGCTGTACCGACTTGAGCTCCCACGAACCAGGACGTCGCATAATACGGGTCTGGCAACGAGGCGTAGTAGGTTAAAATTAGCTGCAGATCTTTCCAGCGCTCCCCTTCCGATTCCACGCCGAGTGTCCAGAACGAGCCGGAATCATGAAAAGTGATCTCAAGGGAGATGCCGATCTGCGACAATTGCGCCTGAACTGCTTGGGCTATTGCCGAATTCGTGCTATCGCTCAAACTGACCATTGTAAGGGCCAAATCGGCCACGCCAGCTTTCTCCAGAAATTCCTTGGCCTTCTGAACATCGCCTTCCGGTGACACAAGCCCCTTGTCGCGGTGCCCCACAACACCGGGAGGAATGATCCCCGTCGACGGGGCTGCTTGACCCGAATATGCGGCGTCCAGGATCTGCGGCACATTAATGGCCCATTGGATCGCCTTGCGTACATTGATGTCCTTAAGCTTCGGGTGATCTATGTTCATGCCGATCCAGCTGAAATCGAGCGATTGGTACTCCACGAACTTCGTATCGGCGGGCGGATTGTTCTTGAAAGGGGAATCCAGACTGACAACAGAGAAATCGGTGTCGCCCGCCTGGTACGCCCGTTCGGCCGCCTTGACATCAACGATCGACAGTAGGCGGATTTCGTCAAAGCCCGGCTTCGGGCCGGACCACTCCGGATTGCGCGTCAAGACTGCATACTGGTTCGGCTCCCAATCTGCGAGCACATATGGGCCGGAGAAAGCAGGCGGTTTCGTGCCAAAAGTACCGCCGTTCTTGGTTGCGTTTATCACTGCATCCTCGGAAACGATATGCCCAACCGCAAAGGGAAGCGTATTCATCCAGAGCGGCACAAATGGTGCCTTCAGCACGATCACGCCTGTATAGTCGTTTTCGATTTCGACATGATCAAGCGGACCCCAATCGACCTTCACTGGCGAATTGTGCTTGATCACGCGCTCAAACGAGAATTTGACGTCCCTAGCAGTCAACTCTCCGTAGCCTCCGGTGAAGTGGATGCCCTTCTTAAGACGGAAGCGGACATGGGTGGGATCGACCTTTTCGATATTTTCTGCCGCTTCCAGTTCCCACTCCCATTGAGAACCCGGCTTGTAGCGCGTGAGCTTCGAATAGATGCAACTCATGACATCTACTTCGTGGTTTAGAACGTAAAACCCAGGGTCAAACGTCGTCGGGTTAACCGTCCAGCGCGCCTTCAGCACCTTGCCCTCAGCTGCCCAGATAGCTTGCGAGAGTGGCATGCCGGCGGCAACAATACCCCCGCCGAGAGCGGCCCCCCCTTTGAGAAAGCCTCGGCGGCTCACGGCGCATCGCATGTCTTCCATAATTCCCTCCCCAGTCGTCCTGCCAAGCGCAGTTGCACTTGTTTCGCGGACAATACCGGCGAGACTGCCTCCTTGCAGCCGTAAAAAAACTCATCATCCGCATAACTATTTTTGGTTCGACTGCGATAGGCGGCTCACTTTCGGAGTTTCGCCTGTCCGCCGCAGGATCAGCCTATGCGGGCGAGGTGGTCCGACCTCCATTGCGCGTCTGAGGGTCGCTCGCTCGAACGTGCCGAATCCATCCCCATCACAGCTGGGTCGCGGCGAAGGTTAAAGAACCCGTCGTCGGACTCCGTGTTGCAAGGTCCCGGAAGCGAATGCATTGCAACTGCGGAAGGTGGCGGGAGGCGAGCTTCGCTATTTATCGCGCGGACGATGCCTCGCCGACGAGCATGTGTTCGGGTCATCGAAATGATCTCGCTAATTTCGACCGAAGGCATTCGAGGCCGGTCCGACGGATCATGGCCTTGCGGCCCATGTCCCCGCGACGCGCTACCAGATACGATGCGCCGCAGCACATGCTTGCTCAGCGCACATGAGTTTGCGTCACGCGCCTTCGTAACAACGCATCGCCCCATCCGAATTCAGCCGTCGTAAAAATTGGGCTAAAGACTTTCGTTCAGCGAATTGCTTTAGCGTAAGGTGTGTCGACACTAAGTGTACCGATATCCTGATGAAACATTGTACTGCCGAAGCCCGCCGGAATAGCCTGAGCGCCTTGCCCAGCCACCGTGCTGCCGGACCGCCATTGCCAATCAGGGGCGCTCATTTCTGCACTCTGCCGCATACTCGCTGACTTACTGTGCGCGAGGCGGCGCTACGATGCATCATCTCGGCGACGCCGAGTTCGAGGGCCTTTCACGTGGCACTCACGTTAAGCCATCTCGCGCATCCGTCTAGCCTTCGCTGCCGCCACAGTAGGACATCCTGACCGACAAATAGCTCTCACACGGCAACCTCGGACATAGTCTTCGTCTGTGTTTCGTTCTCTATTGCCGACCTGAGCGAGTAGTGTCGCCATTTTTCAGCGCGAACGGAACAGACGTGGTCACATCGCCGCCGGAGCTTGGGATCCTGCATATCCCCGGAAAAAATGCACAACTTGGGCGGGCTCTGCCCCCCCTGCGCAGCTAATCGGCTGGGCCGTCGTTATACCCTACTGGCAAGATAATTGCTGCGTATTAAGGGACGCGGATTACCAACCAGCCCCCTGCTCGTGGTCAAATGACCTACGCTTTGGGAGTTGGATCTTACGTTGCAAACGCCAGCTGAGCTAACATGGAGGATTAAACGGGATGCGGAAAGCGCGGTTCGATCGCGAAGGCTCCTTTCCCAAGATGGCGCAACGTACTTCGGTGGACAGCCGCTCGCTGCTGCTTGAGCAGGCTAGTGGCGCGTCTGGAGGATAACTTAATTCAGTTGTTTACCTCATTCACACGTAAAGCGTCTGACCTATGGAGAAATAGATGGAGAATAACGCACACGCGGGCGGTTCTGGTCGGGCCATGCCGGGCAGCAGCTATGATGCAGCCGGTTCGATCGCAACGAACATTGCGGACGGCTTCACGATGGTCGCAGTTGGCGATCTTATCGTGACGCGACCGCTGACCAAAGCACAGGACCCTGACTTCGGCGCCGTCATCAAGATCCTCCGTGAAGCTGATGTCACATTCGGAAACATGGAAACCAACATTTTCGACATCCGATCTTTTACCGGAAGTCCTCAAGCTGAGTACGGCGGAGCGTATCACGTCAGCCTGCCAGAGCTCGGGCCTGATCTAAAGGAGATGGGTTTCAACCTGCTTAGTTACGCGAACAACCATTCGCTTGACTGGGGCGTTGAAGGCATGCGGGCGACGTGCCGGGTGCTTGATCAGAATGGGATTGTTTATGCAGGTGTAGGCGAGAACCTCGCACAAGCCGGCGCCGCTCGCTTTCTGGAGACCGCACTCGGTCGAGTGGGATTGGTGTCCTTTGCTTCATCCTTCACCCCGTTCTCTCGTGCGTGCGATCCCGCCGGCGAGGCGCCAGGCAGACCAGGACTCAACTGCCTTCGTTTGGCGCAAAGTGTCGTGGTCTTGCCAGAAATGCTCGAGAGCTTGCGGCAAATCCGCGACGCGCTTCCCAACTCCAAACCTGGCAGTCGATGGGCTCCGGCTGCGGTTTCAGGGACGGCAGAGGAGCGGCCTGCACAGTTCGATGATGGCGAGAACTCAAGCCAGCTCGTAGTCGCTGGCGTGACATACAATACGGGCGACAAAGTTGGCTACAGCTATGAAGCGCACGGTCGTGATGTCGCCGGGATTCTACGAAACGTACGAAGGGGCAAGCAGTTCGCTGACTTCTGTATCGTCACAAACCACGGTCATGAGCCGGGAAATTGGAGCCCAGAGGCGCCCGACTACGAACAATCGCTTGCCCATATGCTCATTGACGCGGGGGCGGACGCGTACATCGTACATGGACCGCATCAGTTGCGAGGCATCGAGATCTACAAGGGCCGACCGATCTTTTATAGCCTCGGGAACTTCATCATGGATGATCTTCGGACACCTGTGGGCGCTGACATGTTCGCTGCTCATGGCAAAGATCCACGAAGCGACACGGACGCTGAGGTGACGGTCGCCGAGATGGCAAGAGGCTTCTCAGATAGGGTCTTCTATGAAAGCGTTGTCACAGTCAGCCGATTTGAGCTGAACAAGCTTGCCGAGTTGCGGCTGTATCCGATCGAACTCGGTCACACGAAGAGGTTTGCCAATCGGGGCATACCGCGGCTCGCCCCCGGGACGCAAGCAAGAGGCATCCTGGAGCGTCTCCAGAAGCTCTCGAAGCCATTTGGGACCGAGATCGCCATTGAGAACGATGTCGGCGTCATCAGCCTGCGGTCCAGGCCGCTCTGAGGAGGGATGCCTTACTTGACGGCTGGGGTCAAATGTTTAAGCAGACTGCATTCGGGCCAGGGGTCGCCCTCGTGCCAGCCTCTGGCACTGTGTATGGTTGTGGCCATCCACCGGAAGCCTACTTCAATCCGCGTCCACGCGCGCCAAATCCAGCAGCTTAATGAAGATGTCATCGCCAATGTGGGTGACGATATCTTCATAAATATACCACACAACGCACACTCTATCGGCCCGTGAACGACTGCAAACGAACCGGTGCTGGCGGCCATGGCAACCATTTCGCACGGGAGCTACTTGCTCGTCCGAGGAGCCGAAACATTCATCCTCACGGTCCGTTGCATCGGCTGCGTCCGTGCCAACTCTCAGGGTAGCAGGTGCCAAAGATACAAGCCGAGCGATTGCTCTCAGATCTCAGATGTTTCGCCCAGTTCGGCGCATACCGAACCGGTGTCCATCGCCCAACCTATTCGAAAGCGGACATGGACAGCCGCCGCTGGCTTGCGCAGCAGTACGAAACCATAGGGCTTCAGGCGCATATTGACGGGGTAGGCAACGTGTTCGGCTCGCCTCGGTCGGACCGGCGGTCGATGTTGATCGGATCGCACGCAGAGTCTCAGAATAATGCTGGATGGCTCGACGGGGCGCTTGGGGTGATCTACGGCCTCGAGATTGCCCGGACCTTTGCGGAAACACCAGGCTGCGCAGGCCTTCCAATCGCACCAGTGGCGTGGGCGGATGAAGAAGGTCACTATGTCTCAATGCTCGGAAGTCGTTCGTTCATTGCTGACATCGACGAGGCAGAGATCGATCGCGCGGTGAATGTCGATCACGGGCTGCCGCTCAGGGACGCGCTCCGTGCGGCCGGCCTAGCCGATGCTTCCCGATCGTTGGTGCACCCTGAGCGGTATGTTGGCTGCCTCGAAGCACACATAGAGCAAGGCGACTCGCTGGAAGCTTCGAGCAAGCGGATCGGAGTCGTTACGAGCATCGTTGGTACCTGGCAGTACTCAATCGTCTTTTACGGCATCCAGAATCACGCCGGCACGACGCGCATGGCTATCAGAAAAGATGCCGGCCTCGCAGCAGCGATGCTGGCCACGACCATTGCCCAATGCTTTCCCAAAGCGGCTGGGCCTCGAACCGTTTGGACCACGGGTCGCATCACATTGGAGCCCGGCGCTCCAAATATTATTCCAGGTAAGGCTGTAATGCTGTTCCAGTTCCGGGATTCAGAGATACCGGTGCTCGAGCGCCTCGATGCGCTGCTGAGGAAGTTGGTTGGAGAGGCCGCGTTCAAAGTCGGTTGCGAAGCCGAGATCGAGAGGACGGAGACTGGCAAACCGTCGGACATGGATCCGGCCTTCCAGCAAGCGATTGAGAATGCGGCCGCCCGCCATGCCCCTGGCGACTATGTGAGGATGCCAAGCGGCGCGAGTCACGACGCCCAGGTCGTGGGCCGTAAACTAAGGGCTGCTATGCTTTTCGTGCCAAGCATAGGCGGTATCAGTCACCATTGGACTGAAAATACAGACGATGCCGACCTAGTGCTCGGCTGCCAAGTGCTGGCTGATGCCGCGGAGACGATCCTAGGTGCCGAACCACGGTGACGATTGGCAACTGCGCAGCGCTCGGCAGAGTCCCGACGGGCAAGCTTGGGACCGGTTTCCGACTGTGGCGCGACAAAGCTTGTGACTACGGTTGCGTAGTGTTAGAAAGATCCTGGTCAAGTAACAGAAGAACTGCTCCGGCGATGCCACGGTCAGTACCGACATATGGCCGATCGCCGGTCTGATCGGGGATCCAAAGCCCACCGGATCTGCCAACATGGCCTGCCTCAGCGTAGAGGGGACGAGCTTTGGGCGGATACATTCTCGGGCTCCTTAGTCGCCCACGTGAAGCCCTCCAGTGTTGCCCCTGCGGTCCTTAACATGGACCCCATCGGTGGTTCGATCTCGTCGTGGAACTATCGATCATTCTCGGCCGGCCGCGGTCGGTGATGAGCCGGTCCAATTCGCGGGCAACCCGCATGCCCGAGAGAGACGTATCAACGATCGGTGCTAGGCACTCTCTCGTGCAGTCGTCGACGACGGCCAGGATGCGGAAGCGGCGCCCGTCGGTGAGCTGGTCCGATACGAAGTCGAGCGACCAGCGCTCGTCGGGCCTCATCAGCGGCACCAGCATCGGCGCCCTGGTCCCGATCGCCCGCTTGCGGCCGCCACGGCGGCGAACGGCGAGCTTCTCCTCCCGATAGAGCCGGAACAGCTTCTTGTGGTTCACGACCAGGCCCTCCCGCCTCAGCATCACGAGAAGACGCCGGTAGCCGAACCGGCGTCGCTCCTGCGCGATCGCCTTCATCCGCTCGCGAACCTCGCGGTCGTCCGGCCTGCTGGTCTCGTACCGAACCGTCATGCGACAACAGCCGATGGCTTTACACGCCCGCCGTTCGCTCATCCCGAGACCTTCCTTCAGGCGAGCGACAGCTTTCCGCTTGGCCGCGGGCGTCACCATTAATGGGATGGTCCGCCCCGTCCTCCCGCAGCATCATCTGAGAGTCACACCAAAGGAGGTTGCAATGTCCCCACGCAATGCGCCGCGCTCTGCGGCAGTCTATGGAGTAGATATCAGCAAGAACATCTTCCACGTCATCGGCGTGGATAGCGGCGGCGAGCCCGTCCAGCGAGTTCGCTTCCGACGCGACACGCTGCTGCAATTCTTTGAACGAGCAGCGCCGGCGATCGTCGGGATGGAATCGTGCGCAGGATCCCCATGGATCGCCAGGAGCATGCAGGCGCTGGGGCACAAGGTTCGCCTGATCCCAGCTCAGTTTGTGAAGCCCTACGTGAAGTCGAACAAGAGCGACATCATTGATGCGGAGGCCATCGCAGAAGCGGCCACGCGACCGACAATGCGGTTCGCTGCGATCAAGAGTGAAGAACAGGCTGACCTCCAGGCTTTGCATCGGGTTCGCGATCAGATGATCGGCACGCGAACGCGCCTGATCAACCAGATGCGGGCATTCTGCCTGGAATACGGTATTGCGTTGAGACAGGGAGCGGGCCTGTTCAAGCTCGAATTGCCGTTGGTTCTCGACGAAGCGTCGAACGACCTCTCGCCGGCGATGCGCAAATTGCTCACGGATTTGTTCGCCGACCTGCGCCGGCTGGAGCTGCGCATCGACGACGTGACGAGGGAGATCGCTGCGATTGCAGATCGAGAAGATGTTGCCCGAGGGCTCTTGACGATCCCCGGGATCGGAGCACTGGGCGCCACCGCTCTTCTTGCGGCCGTCGGCAACGGACGCCAGAAGGCCCGCGATCTGGCTGCATGCTGGGCCTTGTTCCGCGGGAACACTCGACCGGGGGCAAGCAGAAGCTCCTCGGCATCAGCAAGCGTGGGAACCGTTACGTCCGCAAGCTCCTCGTTCATGGCGCGCGATCCTGCTTCCGACATCTGTATCGAACCCGGGATCGCCTTGGAAGCTGGCTCGATAGGCTGCAGAGCCGAATGCACCCGAACAAGGCCGTTGTCGCACTCGCCGCCAAGATGGCGCGCATCGTCTGGGTTGTCCTGACCAAGCCGGGAGCGCTCTACGAACGCAGGGATCCTGCATTCGCTTGACGCTTCCGGCTCGATTGCAAGGCTCGGGAATAGTGATGACGAAACAGTGGATCAGCATGCCGTAAGCCCTGTGCAAAAAAGCGGGCTTTGTGCCCGAACCATTTATTGGGAACGGCGTGCGCGGATCTCATCATGGCCTGGCTGCAACAGCAGTCCACTCGCGAGAGGCCGGATACATTTATGCAACTGGAATCGTCATCGGCGATGTCGCGAACCCTTGCACGGACGGGGCGGACCATACATTCTTTCCCACAAGATCCTTCAACGCGGCATTGTCGAGCATGGCGTCGGCCAGAAGCCGCTTCAGCCGCGTGTTCTCGTCCCTCCTGAGCCTTCATTCGCCGAGCCTCGGAGACATCCATCGCGCCGAAGCGGGTCTTCCACTTGTAGATCGAGGCGTCGCTGACCCCGTGCTCGCGACGCAGATCGGCAACCGACGCCCCGGCCTCATGTTCCTTCAAATTCCGATGATCTGCTCTTCAGCGAAGCGGCTAGGTTTCATGTCCTGGCCCTCTCGATGGGCCAGAACGAACTTCAAACCGGATTAGATCAGAAGGGCAAGGTTAGGTGAACACGAGCCATGGGAAGGATGCGGGGACAACCCGGACACCCCGCCGGCCGATATGCGCGGGAAAAGTTAGGCTCGCTCAGAGACAGTCCACCCGCTCCATGCTGTCGCCCGATCGCACCGACCATACGCCACTCGACGTTGGGATTCGCCATGTTCTGGCCGGCACCACCGCCTCCGTCTCCAGACGACCAGTGCCTGCCCTAAGAAAAAACGCGCCTTGCTGCTCACCCAAAGTCAATGTCTACAGGCAGCAGTCAAAATGCCATGATCCAGACGCCACTACCCAGAACGGTGGTAGAGACACCGACCCTCTTTGAGATCGGCCATTATTAGTAAAAAGAAACATCACAGGTGGGTGCCTCACCCGCGTAGATTCGTACCTCAACGTCGCCACTAAAACCATTTACGGAATTGCACGAAGAAGTATAAGTTCAGCCGACGGCAACCGGTAGCAGAATTCCGCTTCGCCCAACATTCATCACAGCATCGAAGCTTGCGCGCGACTGAAAACCTGCCAAGCGGCCACCGAATACATAACAGTCAATCCCATACGCCATTTTCTTGATCGAGCGGCTCGGCGGGTGCAGAGCGGTCACCTCTTCGGGCCTGACGTACTCTTGAACAACGTATGGGTTTCGGCTAGCTCGTTCAATGTGTTCCTCCCACACTTCCGGGGATGTAAGGCGCCCAACCAAGACATGTTCGCCACGCGTCGCATTAGAGGGCTTCAGAACAAGATTGGCCTTGTTCTCCCGGATGTAACCGATGAGTTCGATCCGACGCCGTTCGGCGTTGGTTGTCACTCCTGCTCTAACAAGACGTGTCCATGGAATGTGGCGTGCAATAAGCTCGATCTGCTCGACCGTAAAGCTCGAGCTGAATCGGTCATCGCTGAGTACAGCAAGGATTGCCTTGTCAGACAATATCCACTGGGATATCCATGGATTTATCGAAACAACCTCCTGAGCCGAACAGGCGTCAAAGTAGTATCTAGACTCAGTGTCTTCAATGGTGTCTCTGACATCTAGCTTATTGTACACAAGTTCGATTAATTCGCCGTCCGGTCCGACTATTCCACGATGCGTCCGTTTAATTTCTCTAAGGTCCAGCAACGCTGCTTTGACGCCTGAGTCTATTAGACAGTTCACAATCAAATCTACTTCGTTTGTAAAACGACCCCGAAAGTTGACTACGGCGGCGGTTCTGAGTTCGCAGCCAGTTGCAGCGCGATAGGCGGATACCAGCTCCTGGACGAAGCAGTTCGGATCTTTCACGAAGGGCTGCTTATTCACGTCAAGTGACAGACCGTTTGCCAGTAGGTTGGGTATACGGCTCCAGACTTTTGCGGCGAGGCCGTTCTGAATAACGCCGCCGGGCCCTTCGCAATTCGTTTCGAGTATCTTGTAATATCCATCGCTGCCGAGCAGACCATCCAGTCGACATATTCTTACTATCGGTCGGTGTTTTGGAAGACAAGTTGTCCAATGCCGCAAATGTTTATAGGCTGGAAACAGGTCTTGTACCTCTTCATTGCAGCAATACAGCTCAGCGGCGACATCAAGAAGTTTGACCAAGCCCTCAGCCACAACTCTTAGGTGATCTGACAGATCGCAGTCTATTACGAGGGGCCGAAGACATACGGGGTACGCCCTTCCCTCAAAGTGCATACCCGCCTCTGCAATCGCGCTAGACAGTTCGTCTTGACCTTCCCAGATCGAGGCTGAATTGCTATTCGCGAGTTCGCAGAGTCGGCGTTCAACTAGTTCGTCCGCCTTACTGATGGCAATCTCCGTGGGTCCCAATCCGTTCTGAGTTTTCATGGGCAGCTCCTAAGTAGTAGCCTTACTGGGTTGGAGCTTGCGCGCCCGGACAGATTCCTAGGACAGCGAGTCTAACTCAGGGATTGATCTGGTCAGGCAGTCAGCAGGCCGCCTGAGCGCAGCAAATCTCATCTTTCGTGGAGCGTCTCGTCGCCGGGCCGCATTGGTCGAATATAAGAGTGTTGAGGCTTTCCAGGAACGGCCGAATCTGGTGGCTTGACGCTGCAACGACACCACCGCATCGGACCGCTCGCCAACTCGCTGCGGACTACGCTACTGCAATTCTCGAGGGAGACGTCGAGAAAGATCGGGCTCTCTTTGCCGATGTAGAACCCCGTAAGTCCCCCCAACATGCGGAAGTTACCCAGGCACCATGCGCGCAGAAGCTCGACTCAGAGACGAAACACACCTAATCTCTCGGCCGCAATCTTGAAGTCGAAAAACCTGGCATTCGCCAACGCATTTTGGTTCAGTCCACGTGGGATTGCTCGGAAGGCGTGAATTCGGGGACAAGTGCGGTTCTGGTATATTAACGCTAGCTACTGCTAGGCGAGGATCGATAATCCATCGAGAAGCTGAGAGTGCTGATCCCTCATATCCTGCGCGGGAACATCTTACTCTCCCAGACTTGCGATCGCTAGGAGGCTTACGAACTGAATGGCATACCTGCTTGCAAAAATCCGGCCGCCGTTCATCCCAGGTTCGGCGTCGGCAGCCACGATGCTGGCACTTTTATCCAGGATCGAGGCTGAACGGCGCTGCAGGAGCTTCAGCTCGAAGCTCGGGGCGGGTTCCCTGACGGCTTACGGACTCGCGAAAGTACTACCCAGACTTAGCCATCCGGTACTGCCCGCCGGGCACTGAACCTGGATCTCCCGATTGGAGTTAGGCACCTCTAGCGAGAAAGTGCGACATCGAATTTTGGGATCAGAGATCCCAATGGCGCAGTCTCACAGGTGGTGTACTCGGGTAGCGAAGCCTCTCGCGAACGGCCCTCAACGGTGCATAGCGAGCGAGCGACTTTGCGGTGCTCATCGACAGTTCGCCGGTAAGGTCGGGTTGCTGACACAAACCTGATTGAAGGCGACCATCGGTGACCGACCAATGATGAACCTGCGCAGCCGCTGTCTTCCAAAACATTTCACTAAACTAATCGAACGCTCGTGAGCCACTCTCAGCAAAAACTTGACAAATCGGCGATAACGGGACACCATTCCGCATCGTCGACGGGGTCGGCGCCATCCCCCGCGTTCCTCGTCGCTTCCCCCAGAATATGGATGCAGAGTATAGCGGTGCGTTTCAACGTCAGACAAACCGAGGTCGCACCTGATTTGCAGGCGATCGGATTCAACACCGTCAGCCGAGCCACAAGCCGTACGCTTGACTGGAGGCTGAAGGCATTGGAGAGACGAGACAAATGCTCGATCCCAACCCGGCGCGGCTCGTTTCTCCACCGTTCACACTGCTGTCTCGCGCGGCGGATCCTGCCGGCGAGACGTTAGGTAAAGCTCCAACTCTGTGTACTTCTGGCTTCTCCTTTTTTAGCAGGCAAAGAAATGACTTCTTCTGACTTGTTGAACACTGTTTTCGAACATATCAATAATAATCGCACCGGATTTCTTGAACGCCTGATGGAATATCTCCGCCACCCAAGCATCAGTGCAGAGAACATAGGTATCGATGAAGTGGGCGCCCTTCTCACGAAGATGCTAACGGACGTTGGGCTTGAAACCAGTTTGATCCCGACAGCGGGGCATCCGATGGTTGTAGCGCGCTGGGAAAAAGCCCCGGACAAGATCACGGTATTGCTCTACGGACACTACGACGTACAGCCGCCTGATCCGGTCGAGAAATGGCTGTCGCCACCCTTTGAACCTACACTGCGCGATGGTCGGCTTTTTGCCCGTGGTGTTGGCGATAACAAGGGCCAGCATTTTGCACAGATATTGGCAATTGAGTCTTACTTAGAGACACATGGCGCATTGCCGTGCAACATCATCTTGTTGCTCGAAGGCGAAGAGGAGATTGGCAGCCCGCACATTGCCGATTTCGTGCATGCCAACAAGGATATCCTGAAAGCTGATCTGGCCGTCACTGCCGATGGCCCGCGTCATGCAAGCGGCGTGCCTGTGATCAAGTTCGGCTCGCGTGGCGAAGTGTCCTTCGAGCTACATTGTCGCCATGCTAACGGCGACTTGCATTCCGGAAACTTTGGGGGCGTGGTACCGAACCCGATCTGGACGTTAGTGCACCTGCTTGGCACTATGAAGAATGCTGAAGGTGAAATCACTATTGACGGATTCCACGATGATATTGAGCCGCCGACGGAAGAGGAAGTGGCTGCGGTCGAGCGCTTGCCACTCGATATCGAGGCGGTGATGCGGAGTCTCGACCTTGCGCGACTTGATGCGCCAAAGGAAAGGCCATTTTACGACCGTCTTTGCTTCCGCCCGACCCTAACAATCAACGGCTTTCATGGCGGCTATGGCGGGCCAGGTACTAAGTCAATCTTGCCCAGCGAAGCTTTCGTGAAATGCGATATCCGGCTCGTGGAAGCCCAGGATCCTCAAGACATCGTTCGCAAGATAGCTGCCCATGTGGCAAAATACGGGCCCAATGTGGAGTTGGTTGCGCAGGGAACTATGTGGCCTTCGAAGACACCCATTTCCTCCTCTTTCACCGCGCCGCTGCGCCGTGCTTTCGTCGCTGCGCAAGGGGAGGAACCTTTGCTGATCCCCGCGGGCTTCGGCAGCCTGCCTTGCTATGTGTTCACCAAGATACTCGGCATACCTGCTTTCCAAACGCCATACGCGAATCCTGATGAGGCGAACCATGCGCCGAATGAAAACCTGTCACTCAACTGCTTTTACAGCGGGATACGCACAGGCGCAGCGTTGTTATACGAGCTTGGTCGCCTCCGGCAATCTCCAATATGTCATTAATCGACATAGCCATATGCAGGTCAGTTCGCGGTGATGTCGAGAAGGTCGCTGCGGTCGTCAGGTCACGTCTCGGTAGACCGTAGAATGCGACCGTGCATGCTCATCCTACTGTTCATTTGGCCGACTGGCCTAGACCCGGATCGGGCTTATCCGAGCTTCGCGCTTTAGAAAACTGCAATCATTAGATTGTTTCGTCTGTGCCACGAGGGCAATTCGCGTCAGGCTAGCGATCATACGAGCCGGAAATGCACAGATCGAATAAACTGGTCGGGCGCTCTGGCTGTTCATCCCTTGAAAATTGAGGCACCGCCTCCACCTACACTTCGTTTCATAGTCTCTGCTCCAAAGCAATTTGCGGCAGATGTTTTCCCTGTTGTACCGAGCCGTGGCATAAACTTATCTTGGGTTACCGCAGGCGGCGCAACCTTTGCTGCCCAAATGAGGCACATCCACATCCTGCCCCGCCACGATAATTGCATGCCGGGATGGCGCGGGTGCGGGTGAACAAGTGTAACCGCCCGATTGTCACCGCCTGCCTGACATCGCCGTGATGGCCTCTGACACGTGTTTAACGACATCGTTTGCGACGTGTCTTGTGCGAGGTTTGCGATGCGTGTCGAGATTCTTGGTGCTGAACGGCGTCGTCGATGGGGTGATAAGAAGAAGCTCGACATCGTCATGTCGGTTGGAATTGAGGGGGCGACCGTGACTGAGGTTGCCGAACGGCATGATGTGACGCGGCAGCAGATTTACACCTGGCGGCGAGAGCTGGAGGAAGGGGGTCCTGTTGCCGTCGGCGGGTCCCATGTTCCTTCCCGTGGACATGCCCGTGGCGCAGTGCGAATCCGTATGGGCAAAGGCACTGACAGATTGTCAGCGCTGGTTGAGTTGCAACTATGCTGTGGGCGGAACCTGCGCTTTGACAGAGAGATCGATACCGCCACTCTGACCCGGCTTATCCAGGCGGTTGAGGCAGCATGATCGGACCGGGAACTGGGGTTCGGGTGTACCTTGCCTGTCTGTTCACGGACATGCGCAAAGGGATCGAGGGTTTGGCTGCACTGATGCAGGATGTGTTGCGCCAGAAGCCGACGGGAGGCGCGGTCTTCGCCTTTCGGGGAAGGCGTGGCGACCGTTTGAAGCTTCTTTATTTTGATGGCCAGGGGTTCTGTCTTTATTACAAGGTCTTGCAGAAGGGTCGCTTTCCGTGGCCGTCGGCGGCCGACGGGACGGCCAGGCTGACCTCAGCGCCGATGTTATGGGAAGGAATTGACTGGCGACGCCCCAATTGGGGTGCGCCCCCGGCGCGTGTCGGATGATTTATCTCTCTGAATCTAATGGTTTTTATGGCTAATTGCCCTGACTTATGGTAGTCAGGTGCATGTCGAACGTCGCCGAAAATCTTCCAGACGATCCTGCCTTTCTGAAGGCGATGATCGCCGCCTTGCAGGCGGAAAATGCGAAGATGGCGGCGACGTTGCAGGCGCATGACCAGTTGATCCAGGCCTTGCGGCTGCGCATTGCCCGGCTGAAGAAGCAGGTCTTCGGCAAGTCTTCGGAAAAGATCGAGCGGGAAATCCAGCAGCTGGAACTGGCCCTGGAGGATCTTTTGATCGCCGCGGCGGAGAGCAATGCAAGGCCAATCAATGAGGCCGACGAGGCAGCGTCTGTCGCGCCCATGACGAACGCGCCCGAAAGGATCACGCGCCGTCGTCCGCGCGTATCGCACAAGGCAGTTCGCGAGCGCAGGGAGCTCAATCCCGGCGCCTGCTGCCCCGCCTGTGGCGGTGAACTGCGTCTTGTGGGCGAAGACACAAGCGAAATCCTCGACCTGATTGCCGCCCAGATGAAGGTCATCGAGATCGCCCGGTTCAAGAAATCCTGTCGCTGCTGCGAAAAGATGGTGCAGTTGCCCGCGCCCAGCCGTCCGATACCAGGCAGCATGGCTGGCGCCGGCCTTCTGGCTTACATCCTGGTCTCGAAGTTCGACGATCACCTGCCATTATATCGCCTGAACGAAATCTTCGCCCGCATGGGTGCCGACATCCCCGACAGTACGCTGGTCGATTGGTGCGGTCGCACAATGCAGGTGCTTCAGCCCCTGATCGAGCGGATCGGAACCGTGATCATGGCCAGCGACCTTCTCCATGCCGACGATACCCCGATCCGGGTGCTGGATCGCTCCATGCAGGACAAAGGGCTGGGGAAAGGCGTAAAGAAAGGCAGGATCTGGACATATGTCCCCGATCAACGCCCATGGGCGGGCGGCGCTCCGCTTGGCGCGGTCTACTACTTTGCTCCGGACTGGAAGGAAGACCACGTCCTCCGCCACCTCAGGCAGACAAGCGGCATCCTCCAAGCTGACGGCTACAAAGGCTATGGCAAGCTTTATGAGCCTGGGGCCGATGGAACATCCCGCTTCCGAGAAGCGGCATACTGGGCGCATTGGCGACGCGACTTCCATGATATCTGGACCTCGAACAAATCCGAGATCGCACGCGAGGCTCTCGACCGTATCGGTGCGCTTTATGATATCGAGCACGGCATTGCGGGTCAGCCGGCCGATGCGCGCCTTGCCGCACGTCAGAAGCATAGCAAACCAAAGATCGGAGCATTCCGTGTCTGGATCGAAACGCAACTGACCCGCATTCCGGGCAAGAGCGATTTGGCAAAAGCCTTCCGTTATGGCCTGAGCCGCTGGCCATCATTCTGCCTGTTCCTCGAAGACGGCCGCGTCGCCATGGACAACAATGCCGCCGAGCGAGGCCTGCGCCCGATTGGAATCGGAAGAAAAACTGGCTATTTGCCGGCGCCGACACCGGCGCGGAGACCCTGGCTCGCGCCATGACAATCATCGAGACGGCCAAGATGAACGGCATCGATCCGCAGGCATATCTCGCAGACGTGCTCGACCGCATCCACGATCACAAGATCAATCGCCTCGACGAGCTGCTTCCCTGGAATTGGTCACCTGTCACCGCCATCTCCGCCGAGGCTGCCTGATGGCAACGGTGACCCATGTGTTCAGCATCGACTACGTCGCCAAATTGCTCGATGAAGATGCCGAACTCCTTCAGGCGATCGTCAGCAACGATGACAACCTGAGCTACGGCCGCATCATCAGCGTCTACACCGGACAGGACGAGGCAATAACTTCGCTTACCCGCGACGGAATGGAAGAGCTGGAGCAAATGCTTGCCCATGCGCGCCGCACCGCTGACGAATGGAATGACTTCCTCGAAGCCTTCGTCGATGGCCAAGAACTCATCGCTCGCATCAAAGCGAAATCGCCGCGGTAACAACCGGCCGGTCACGAACAAGTCGAACAGCTTTTCGCCGTCGCCCCAGCGGATCGCCCGCTGCAGCGAGGACCGAGCTTCGGCTCCTCGGTGCGCTTCAGGATCTCGGCGCTACGAGCTGTAATTGCGATATTGCCGGCCAGCCCCTCGCGGCTAACACGGGCCAAGGAAGAGCCGTTCAGGCCGATCCCAATCAAAGGAATCTTTTCGAACAGGGACTTAGGCATGAGTACTTTTCAGGACTTCATAGCGCATGGAGATACGCGGCGATTGGCTTCTTCGAGTTCCGGCCGCCATACGCGGCGCATTGGGACAGGTCACGGGTTATCGGCAGTTCCAAGTCAGAGCAAGCACCCACCCGCCTTCTAGGTTGTAGACAAATCAGCCGCTGCGCCTTGGCCGATAGCGACGGCCCAAAATAAAACCGAGCGGTCACTCTGGTTTTCATCCTTTGAAACAAAGGACCAGCCGTCGGCAGGCGATCCATACCTTTTGTCCGCATTAATTTGCCCCCGATTAAGGCCTGCATCCGCCCATTGAGCGCTAACCAGATCAGCGTTCTTAAGAACAATATCAAACCGTCGAAACCCCTGCGGTCTTCGAGCTGCCGACTCCGAAGGACCGCGTGTGCGCGACGTCGAGGATACGCTGGACCAAGCTCGGGTAGCTGTGTCCGGCAGCCAACGCGGCTGTGATATACGGGGAGTGCATACTGAGCCCCGGCATCGAGTTGATCTCTAGGACGAACGGCTGGCCGGAGCGATCAATCCGGATGTCGACGCGCGCATAGTCACGGCACTGGCAGGCACGGAAGGACGCAACCGAAATCTCCTGCAGCAAAGACCCAACGCTGCTGCCGATTGGAGCCGGGCAAATCTGCGGCCGCATTGCGGCCTCCAGGTACTTCGCCTCCCAAGTCAACAGACCCGTTTCGCCTAGGTCAATCTCAACCGGCGGAAATACCTCGAGTTCTTCGTTTCCAAGCAGCGCGACGCAGACTTCTCGCCCCTCGATGTATTCTTCGACGAGCGCGTCCTGCCCATACTGCGTAACGATCACTTCCACCGCCTGCCTCAGCTGAGCGGGCTCATGTACGAGTTGCAGACCGAAGCTGTTGTCTTCGTGACGTGGCTTCACTACCACTGGGAATCGCAGGTCGCCGGTATTTTCGGTGCCGCGGCGCATGACGCGAAAGTTCGGCGTTGGCACGCCGCTATTCTGAATAAGCGTCTTGCTGATGACCTTATCGTCCATCAGGCCATGCCCGAGCGGACTCGATCCGGTGTAGGGAACGCCTGCCATTTCGAGCATGGCCGGAACGTGAGTGAAACGGTACTCGCCCTGAATTCCTTCCGCCAAATTGAAGACGAACCCCGAAGGTCGGCCTTGCTGATCGGATGGTATGAAGCGCTCGAGGGTAGCAAGCAATCCTTTGTCCCCTTCACATAGCAGGGTCTCATGGCCGCCCTCTTGCAGTGCTCCCGCCACACTTCGGGCTGTCGCGCCGCCGTGGGGCCAAGCCTGTGGCGGCTGGGGATAAGGCTGGCCGAAGCGGTTAATCACGCCCGTGAAATCAAAGTTCCTCACGATGGCTACCCGCATGGGCTACTCCTTTGATGTTTGCCAGCCTATAGGATCATTTCCCTCGGCTCAGTTCCCAACGACGATTTGCACGTCCTGCCGCCCGCAGGCTCATACGGAGTCCCGCAACGGGCGTGCCACGAAGAAATTGGGTGAACAAGCGAACAAGTGTTTGCCCTGCGCCGGCGGAATACCTTCGCCTCGGTGTTGGGTTCCCTCCAAAATGTCTTCAACTGGGCACAGCCGAACACGAGCGTGCTACAGCAAACCAACTCGAAGATGACGCCCGGGGTCCAACGAGACCGAGCGGGCGACTCGACCCTAGGATGATCACCAGGTGTCACCGCCGCGTCCTTCTTCCTTCGACGCCCAACTCGTGTTTGCAGGGGCACGAGCTTGCACGAAATCCGCGGCCAACTGAAGAATCCTATGAGTATTGGCGCATCGCCGAAGCGATCTCAGCCTTCACCGACGCCGGATTGCAAACCCGCCGATCCATGTGGTGTGTACACTCATCTTGTTCCGACCGGGGTACGGATACTGTTGGGTTCTCCGAAAGGTTACAAGTGAGCTGTATCTGGAGTTCGCGTATGCGGACCATTCTCGCACCGGGCCTGGTTCATCGGTCGTAAGCGCTGTCCCGGCGGCACCTTTCGCGCGTGGATGTAAGGGACGATGTTCGAGGCCTTTGAGGGCTTCGACATATGACGATTTCAGAGTTTACGCTTAAGTCCAGGGACGAGGAGCCGGTCCGTCGGCTGGAGATCTTCACTGGTTCGGGTCGGCGGCGTGAGTGGCCGCCGGAGGAAAAGGCCCGCATAGTGGCGGAGAGCTATGAGGCGGGCGAGACGGTTTGTGCTGTAGCACGCCGGTATGGGTTTCCCCGCAGCAATTGTTCACCTGGCGTCGGGCTGCTCGCCGGCCGATGGGGGAGGCAGCGATATCGGAATCCATGTTCGTGCCGGCGGTGGTGACGGTAGCGCCTCCGAAGCCTGCGGCGAAGCATCGGCCACAGCCAAGGAAGCGGGAGCCGGCTCGAGACGCTGGTGTGATCGAGCTCGAGATCGACGGCATCGCAATGCGGGTGGGTCGTGGGGCGGATTCGAAGACAGTTGCAGCGGTGATCCGTGCGCTGAGGGCAACCTCGTGATCGGGCCAATGGGAGCGGTCAAGGTCATGGTGGCGACGAAGCCAGTCGACTTCCGCAAGGGAGCGGAAGGTCTGGCAGCGCTCCGTGCGCGAGGCGATGGGCGCCGATCCGTTCTCGGGCGCGGCCTACGTGTTCCGGGCCAAGCGGGCCGACCGCATCAAGCTCGTCTACTTCGACGGCACGGGCGTATGCTTGTTCGCCAAGCGGCTGGAGAGTTACGCGTGGGCTCGACCCTCCCTGCACGCCAAGAAGCTGCGCGATGTGGAACTCAAGGCCGGGAGCAAGGCTGTGCGCGGCCAAAAGGGAGCCGCGCACGCCTACAACATCAAGAGCCACCGGGAAGAAGAGCGCTGCTGGGTTGGAGCAGGCCGAGGGCGCCTATGCATGCTTCGTCGCCGGTTGGAACCCGCGAGGCCCGAGAAAGGCGCGCACGGATGCAACAAACGAGGTGCGACGATAGAAGCTGCGCGGCAGGGCTCTCACCTCGGGCCCTGCTCTTCGCCACGCGGTCGTCCATGTGGGACAGGAGAATAGCGCCGATTTATCAAAAAGGCTCTTGTCGATCACATCAGTGGTCCATGGGTGCCTGACCCTGGTCGTGCGGTGGTCGATGTCGTTGCTGGCGCAGGTGTATTCGAAGGCGTGCGCCCGAAACAGCTCGCCGTTTGCCATTGCCTCCTTGATTAGCGGCACGGCCGAGCCACCGCGCCGGCGGCGTCGTGCCAAGACCGACAAGATCGATGGTGAGGCGTTGGTGCGTGCGCTGCTCGCCTACAAACGAGGCGAGCCGCGCGTGTGCGCGATGGTTAGGGTACCGAGCGTCGAGGAGGAGGACCATCGGCAAGGCTCTGGTTGGTGAGCGGACCTGCCATGTCAACCGGAGCAAGGGCCTGCTGTTTGCTCAGGGCATCACCGGCTACGAGCCGCTGGGACGTGACCGGCGACAGCGGCTTGAGGAACTGCAGACCGGCGACGGCCGCGCACTGCCAGAACATCTGAAGGGGCAAATCCGTCGCGAGCTCGACCGACTCGAACTGGTGATAGCCCAAATCAAACAGGTGCAGGCCGAGCGCGACGCTCTGCTGGCAATCGAAGTCGCCGAACTCCAGCAGCGACATTGCTCGATCTCAAGGGTATCGGCCCCGAGTGTGCCGCCATCCTCTACTCGGAAGGCCTGTTCCGGCACTTCGATAATCGCCGGCAGGTCGCCGCCTATGCCGGGCTCGCGCCGACGCGTTGGCAGAGCGGATTGGTCCAGCACGAGCAAGGCGTCTCGAAGGCCGGCAACCCCCGGCTGCGAACGACGATGATCGAGTTGGCCTGGCTATGGCTGCGCAATCAACCGAGTTCAGCGCTTACCCGCTGGTTCCACGAACGCGTGATGCGCAATCAGGGACGCCTCAAAAAGACAACCATCGTCGCCCTTGCAAGGAAGCTGCTCGTGGCGCTGTGGAAATACGTGACCGCGGGCGTCGTCATCGAAGGTGCCGTCATGAAGGCTGTCTGACGAGACCACACCGACACACTCATCCCTCGAGGCCTGATCAGCCTCGGCGGATCCAGGAGGCGAACCGAGATCCCAGCTGGCTGGAATGCCGTATCAAAGACGGGTCTCGCCTTCTGGGCCCTTGCCGCCGCAAGCGGGATATTGGTGCAGCCGTCTCAAGCGGCGACCGTATGTGAGTTTGACCAGGCTCGATTGACCGAGCCGTGTCACGCAATCGGGCCCAGCTCTGGATTCCGCGACCAATTGGAGGAACACGATGCCGCTCTAACGCCCCTCTTGACCCCAGCATCGTCATGTGAGCCTGGGATCAAACATCTACGTGAGCGCGCACTTGAGGCAGACCGGCGCGCGTCAGCAGCTGCGAGGAAAAGGTGAGAACATCTTGAGAGGCATACCGCTGCGCTGTTTTGGACTCCGCCAACTTAAAGGAAACTGGTGGGGAGCTTTCAATGCGTTGTCCATCCGATCCGGGCCGAGAAGACTGAGGTTGTCGAAGCTTCAGCGATTCTCGGAGGATCGGACAGACAATCTGTTTGAAAGCTCAGGTAGTTGGCGCGGTCGCCGTCTTGAAGAAGAGGCTTCATCAACGCGCCGATCTCGCTTGGCTCCCATAGTCGCGGCGATCTCCCTGATGAAGCGAAGCGGAGGGAGCCACACATCAACATAACCTCTGCGCACGACTTCATCGCTCCTCGACCAAAATTGCATTGCGCAAAGTGGCGCAGGGACGCTGGCTAAACACCATAACTGATGTTCTTCTCTCTAATCGCGCCAAAGCAGCGAGGCAGGTCAACTCGCTAGCCTCTCCTTCACAACTTCGGCCGCAGCCTCATAGCCCACGGTCGTCACTAGTTCCGTAGCAAATGCAGTACTGTTCATCAGATTGGCTTCGCATTTGACCATATTGGCTTGGACACCCTCAACGCAGGTCCTCGTAAACGTCAGCACCGCGTTGCGGAGAAGCGCCATCGCATTATGAATGCTGAAGATTATCACCGGCTCCATCGCGTTAAGCTGAAGCTGCCCGGCCTCCGCCGCCATGCCGACAGTGGTGTCCATGCCGTAAACATAAAAGCAGACCTGATTGAGAGCCTCGGCGGCAACCGGATTCACCTTTCCGGGCATAAGGGATGAGCCAGGCTGTAATGCAGGAAGGACAATCTCCCCGATTCCTCCGCGAGGACCGCTTGACAACAATCGAAAGTCGTTTGCGATCTTCGAAAGTTTGGCTGCAATTCTCTTTAGGAGACCCATGTGGAGCATGAACGCGCCCATGTCCCAGCTTGCCTCCACCAGGTCTTTAGAGCCGACCACCGGCAGTTGTGTTTCGCGGGACAGGTGCTCAAGCGCCCGCTTCCTGTAGGAAGGGGTGGCTGCTACCCCTGTTCCAATTGCGGTCCCGCCAAGATTAACCTCGAGGAAGAGACGCTCAGTTTCTTCCAACCGATCGCAATCTTCCAGGATTGTCGTTGCAAATGCCGCAAATTCTTGGCCCAGCGTCATGGGAACCGCGTCCTGCAGTTGTGTTCGACCGAGCTTGCGGATAGCGGAGAATGCTTCCGCTTTGTTATTGAGCGCTGAGGCAACAACCACGAGCGCATCGCGCAAACGGCGACTTGCCGGAATGATTGATAGACGAACAGCGGTGGCGTAGGCATCGTTGGTAGACTGGGACCGATTGACGTCGTCGTTCGGATGGACAAGACGCCCTTGGCCGCGTACGCCGCCCATCAGTTCACTCGCGCGGTTGGCGAGTACCTCGTTCATGTTCATGTTGGTCGAAGTACCCGCCCCTCCCTGAAAGACGTCGACGAGGAATTCGTCGTCGTGTTTTCCGGCCAGAACCTCCCGGCAAGCTTGCACAATTGCGTCCCGTTTCTCGGCCGAAAGGTAGGATTCCTCGCAGTTTGCCTGAGCAGCTGCCACTTTTACGCGGGCCAAAGCTTGAATGAGGACTGGCATACATTTGATCGGGATGCCCGAGAGTGGGAAATTTTCGATCGCTCTGGCGGTTTGCGCGCCATAGTACCGATTCATCGGCACGTCCATCGAGCCCAAAAAATCGTGTTCAATGCGTTTATAGATGGACATCGTTTCCTCGATCAGGTTTTTCTTCGCCTAAAGATCCGCCGGACGTTACGATTTGTAGACGACACGAGAACCCTTCGGGTGTCGTTCGAGAGCAGCGCGGCACCGGTTCGAAGTGCTAACTCACCGGCGATTAATGCAGATCACCTTGGGCTGGGTCATCTCTTCGTAGGCGAACCTGACCCCTTCCCTTCCCATGCTTCCGTATTTGAAGCCGCCGAATGGCATGGCATCGATCCTGTAGTCTGATGAGTCGTTTATCATCACCCCGCCAGCATCGATCCTGCCTGCTGCTTCGAGCGCGACAGACAGATTGTTGGTGAAGATACCCGCATGCAGGCTATATTCAGGATCGTTGGCCATCTTGATGGCTTCGTCGAGTGTGTCGAAGCGAGCGAGCATGACCACTGGGGCGAACACCTCCTCCTGCCACAGCCGGCAGCTAGCGGGCGTGCCTTCGAGCACCGTCGGATGATAAAGAGATCGCTCGCGGTAGTGCCCGCACAGCAGTTTTGCTCCAGCGGCGATGGCGCCATCGACGGCTGCTTCGGTCCGCTCGGCAGACTGTTGCGAGATCATTGGCCCGACATCAGTGTCTTCGTGTGACGGATCGCCCGTTTTGAGCTTTCTGGTTGCCGCGACGAAGGCATCGCGAAACCGCTCATAAACCCCAGCTTGAACCAGGATGCGCTGCGCGCCTATGCAATTCTGTCCGGCAGCCCAGAAAGACCCGGATACGGAGCCTTCGACGGCCTTGTCGAACTCGCAATCGTTCATAACGATGACGGGGGCGTTACCGCCGAGTTCCATCGCCAGCTTCTTGAGCCCTGCTGATCGGCTGATCGCCTCACCAGTCGCAAATCCGCCAGTAAACGACACCATGCGGACATCCCGGGCAGAAATCAAAGCAGTGACCAGCTCCCTGCCACCGTGAACGATGGTGATGACTTCCTGAGGTAGGCCCGCTTCCAACAATATTTCCATGAGATGAATCGCGGAAAACGGCGTTAAGTTTGAGGGCTTCAGGAGAACCGCGTTACCCCCCGCAATTGCTGGACCGAGTTTGTGAGCCACCAGGTTTAGCGGGTCGTTATAGGGGGTAATGGCGGTGATGATGCCGAGCGGCTCGCGCGTGAACCAGCCTTGGCGCTGTTCTGATCCCGTGTAGGCATCAAAGGCAATAATCTCACCGGCGTTGCGCTTTGCCTCCTCAGCCGAGAGTTTCAGCGTATTGACGCAGCGAAGCACTTCCTTTCGTGCCTGAACAATGGTTTTCCCCGCCTCGCGAACGATGGTTTCGGCGAAAGCATCGCGACGGCGCTCAACAATTTGGGCGGCGCCTTCAAGAATACTCGCACGACGATGTCTTGGCAGACTACGCGAAAGCTCGGTTCCACGCCGAGCCCGCGCGAGAATTTCACCGATTTCGCTTGCATGTGTCGCGTCGACCGATCCCACGAGAGCCCCATTGTAGGGGCTGTGCACAGATATAGGCGCCAAGCCGGTTGTGATGTGGAGTTGAGCAGCGGTCATAGACAAGCTTCCTCTTCCCAGACAAAGCGCCGGCATTCGCGGCTCTTAAGTTTGTTGGTCAGGTCAAACGTGCTAGGATTCACGTCCTCTCCTCGCATTTCATGCAGCTGATAATTAGTACCTGACTGTTTTGCCATGGCCCCCGACCTCTCCGGCCGTCGTCGTTCAGATTTTCTGACCATCACGAACGAGTTCGTCCATGACGGAGCGCACAGCGCTTTCCGCGATTGCAAGGATTTCTTCGACTTCAGACTTGGTTGTTACGAGTGCCGGGGCAAACCCCAGAATGTCGCCGTGCGGCATAGCCCGTGCGATCAGGCCACGATCACGAGCCGCTTTGGAAACTCGCGCACCAATTTTGAGCATCGGATCAAAACGCTTTCTATTGTTGCGATCGGCCACGAACTCGATTGCGCCCATAAGGCCGACGCCACGCACCTCGCCGACGATCGGCAGCTGTGCGAACTTGTCCTTCAGCTGCGCTTGGAAAAACGCGCCGACATCACGGGCATTTCCGGGGAGGTCTTCCTTCTCGACAATATCAAGAACCGCGTTCGCTGCGGCGGCGCCGATCGGGTGGCCAGAATAGGTATAGCCATGCGAGAACGCACCGACTTTCTGGGCCCCATCCGCCAGTACTTGATAGACCTTCTCACCTACGATCGAAGCTGAAAGCGGAAAGTAAGCTGAGGTCAGGCCCTTGGCGACTGTGATCAAATCAGGTTCGATGTCATAGTGCTGGCAGCCAAACATTGATCCCGTGCGACCGAAGCCGGTAATCACTTCGTCGGCAATTAGCAGTACGTCGTGCTTCTTGAGCACCACCTGGATTGCCTCCCAATACCCGTCCGGCGGCGGCGTGATGCCCCCGGTACCCAGCACCGGCTCAGCGATGAAGGCGCCGACATTTTCAGGCCCGAGGCGCTCGATCAGCAGATCGAGCTCGGCAGCACGACGGACGGAGAATTCGCGCTCGGTCTCGCCGGGGCTAGCGCCCCAGTAATGGTGCGGCACGCCGGTGTGGACGATCTGCGGCAGCGGCAGGTCCATGTGCTCGTGGTAGAAGCTCATGCCGGTCATCGAGCCGGAGACCACGCTGCAGCCGTGGTAGCCGCGTTCCCGCGAAATGATCTTCTTCTTGGTCGGCTTACCGCGCAGGTTATTATAGTACCAGACGAGCTTGGCATGGGTCTCGTTAGCGTCCGAGCCGGACGTGCCGTAGAATACCTTGCTCATCTTGCCCGGCGACATTTTCACCAGACGATCGGACAGCATTGCAAGCTCGATCGTCGTGTGTGCCGCATAGGAGTGATAGTAGGCAAGGCGATTAGCTTGGCGTGAAATCGCCTCAGCGACTTCGGTGCGGCCATAGCCGACATTGACGCAGTAGAGGCCGGCAAAGCCGTCGATCAACTGGTTGCCATGCGCATCCTGGATGCGAATGCCCTTTCCTGTCTCGACGATCGTCGGATCTCCAAGCTTGCCAGTAGCAAAGTCCTTGAGCTGTGTGAAAGGATGCAGGACCGTATTGCGGTCCTTTTCGCTAATGTCCTGGATGTTGATCATCACCATTCTTCCTTTCAGGCTTGCGGTCATTTCCGACCCCAAACGGCTTCGCCCAAGATGCGGCGAGATCGTCAAAGCCGTTTACAGAGCCGGTCGGCCGCTGTTGCGCTAGAGCGCATCTTCAGCAACCGCCAGGATCTTCGGTTGAGAGGGGATCGTCGGGCTGCTCAACGGATCACTCATACATAGACAGGCTCGGCGGGGCTTCGTCTTGCTGGCAGCTCCGCCCGGCTACGAGGATATCCTGGGCCAGCGGCTTGTTTGCCGCCGAATGCGCCAATAGATGCATGTTTCCTGCGAAAGTTCATAACCCCACGCAGGAATGCGTTCTAAATGATCTAGCGGGACCTTCGCTGGTTGCGGCCGGCAGATGCGGTATGGCTTTATCGATCCCCTAAGTCTGTTGTTCGCAGATGGCAATCGAGCACCAAGCCGATCAAATCTGCGATAAAAGGTTGCGAAACATAGAGCTGGTGAATCGTTCGACGAATTTTCGCATACGCGCAGGGTTTGGCCGGCCCCCTGCCGCTGCGGCGCCATATTGGTCGTGATCCAAGTCTCGTTGATGAAGACTAACCGTCTCGAGTCGAAGCCGGTCTGCCTGGATCGCGCCGATCGCGCGCGACCTCACAGCCGACGGCCAAGCTCATTGGAACAGGTGCTGTCTTCGGATGCTGGCCTCCAATCTCAGCCAGCATCTTGAATCACAAAACCGCCTTAAGCGGAATGCCCTTCTGGTTCTGTCAAACACGGAACCGCTCTACATTCAGTCGCTAATCCCACCTGAGCTCTCGGTGCTGGGTGGCACCGGCCGGCACGCATGGCGATGCCGTAGAATCCGAGCTCGATCCAGTGGCGTCGCGGGCGGCCTTCTACTTGGGTTGGATGGGCCCCGGCCTCTCGTTACTGGGAGCACGAAGAGGGACTGTCCTGCCTGTCACCCTTCAACCAACGCGTCGACTTGTGCCGTTCATCAGCTCAAAACGCCCCTGCTTGCGCTCGGGCATAAGCCGATCGCCCATTCCGGCCAGAATCGGATGCTCACAGAGGGCTCGCATTTCTGAAAGGTCGCCCCGAGCTCGCGGTTACTTATACCCGCGACCCCGATACCTCTCGTCCTAGCTGCTGCGATACTACCATCTCAGGTAGTCGCAGAGGCCGAGGTTGTGGCCTAAGCATGCGACAAAGTCAGAACTCCAGTTCGACGTCCTCGGCGCCATCGTTTGGATAAGGAAAGATTATGGATCAAGACAGTACCTGCAATTCCCTATTTGTCTTTCAAACCCTCGAATCGAACGTGCGGTCGTATTCCAGAACGTTTCCTGCTGTGTTCAGGAAGGCCGCGGGAGCCATTCTCGAGGACGAGAGTGGCAAAGAGTTTATCGATTTCCTGTCCGGAGCGAGCGTACTCAACTATGGGCATAACGATATCGATTTCCTAAATGATGCAAAGCAATACCTGGAGCTAGGCGGCATCATCCAGGGACTGGACATGGCCACTCCTGCAAAAAGAGAGTTCATGCAGTGTTTTGATGAAACTATTTTGCGCAGACGTGGCCTGAAATATAAATTTCAGTTTCCCGGCCCCACCGGCGCCAACGCCGTCGAAGCCGGTTTGAAGCTCGCGCGCAAGGTCACAGGTCGGCACAACATAATTTCATTTACCAACGGGTACCATGGGGTGAGCTTGGGGGCACTTGCGGTAACGGGGAACCGATTCTATCGAGATGCAGCAGGTCTGCCATCAGCGGGTGCAGTGTTTATGCCTTATGACGGGTATTGGGGAGCCGATCGGGATACCTCGGAGTATCTGGAACAGGTGCTTGCGGATGGTAGTAGTGGTGTCGACCTGCCGGCAGCCATCATCCTAGAGACCGTTCAATCTGAGGGAGGGATCAGGCCGGCGAGCAAGCGATGGCTACAATCGGTTGAGCGGATTTGCAGAAAGCATGGCATCCTCCTGATTGTTGATGACATACAGGCAGGTTGCGGACGAACGGGCGACTTTTTCAGTTTTGAATTTGCTGACCTATCGCCAGACATCATCCTGTTATCTAAGTCCCTGAGTGGCTGCGGACTGCCGCTATCGCTTTTGTTAATGAAGCCCGGACTAGATGTTTGGCAACCAGGAGAGCACAGTGGCACGTTTAGAGGCAATAACCTTGCGTTTGTAACTGCCACATCTGCATTGAGGAAGTATTGGTTAAATAAACGTCTATCCAACGACGTTGCGGAAGCAGGGCGCATCGCGAGCGAGTACCTGCAGCAGGTTGCGCAAAGCAGCGCAGATCATAATCTTTCCGTTCGCGGAAGGGGCATGATGCTCGGGCTCGATTGTAAAACGGGCGAACTAGCCGGGAAAATCGTCCGCAGGGCCTTTGAAGATGGACTGGTGGTAGAGCGATGCGGCGCCAATGAAGAGGTCATTAAGCTTCTTCCTCCTTTGACTATTGACGGGCGGACCCTTCAACGCGGTCTCGACATTTTAGAGCGTTCCGTGCTCACAAGCGTGCAAGCAGATCGAGACTGCGGTGCATGGGCACCGTCATCAGGATAATGGCTGCCGCAAGGAGATGCTACAGGATCACGGTGCGAGGCGACCGTCTGAGTCTCTCGAGGCGTTCCCGATAAAGTTCGGGGCCGGCCCAGTTACTGAGCTCATCTCTCATCGGACAGTTTGCACATGCAGAGGCGTGATTGGTGGAACATGAATGTGACGGTTCTGAAATTCGGGGGCTCTTCTTTTCTGAATCCTGAGGACTACCGGCGAGTTGCTGGGCATATAGCTCACCGACTGGCGGCTGGCGAAAGCAAGATCGTTGCAGTGGTCAGCGCGATGTCGGGCACGACTGGTAACCTGAAAGCACTGATGCTCGACGTCAACAAGCGAGCATCACCATCGAACCTGGATGCGGCCCTTGCAACGGGAGAGATGCTGAGTGCCTGCCTTTTGGAGGCCGCCACCAGCCGGCTGGGGATTTCCGTATCGTCTTTGAACGGCTATTCGCTCGGAATACGCACGAACTCAGACTTCGGGCGCGCATCGATAGAAGGCGTAGATGCTGAGCCAATGAAGGCAGCATTGGAGGAGCATGACGTTGTCATTGCCGCAGGCGCCCAGGCAATTAATCAGTCCGGCAGATTGACGTTTCTGGGCAACAATAGCTCCGACCTGACAGCCATCGTAATTGCGTCCACATTAGGAGGGCACGCTTGCGAAATCTACTCAGATGTTCCTGGCGTCTATACGGCGGACCCTTATCTTGTCCCAGGAGCAGAACTGATACCAGAGCTTGCCCATAAAACGATCGCTCGGATGTCGCGACATGGCGCAAAGGTGTTGCACTATAGGGCAGTTGAATACGCCGAAAAGCACGGGGTCACCATCGTTTGCAAATCGCTCACCGGCGATGGAGTCGAAACGGGCACTATTGTAACTGGCTTTGGGGACGCCCGTTCCGTTACAGTGGCTCGCGACGCACTAGTGATCTCATGCGCCAACTTCGCAGAACGTGACAACCTCCGCGCATTTTTTGAGCGGCACGATATTAGCGCCATCTCTGTGGGCGACGCGGCGACCATGTGTGTTATGACTGACGTTGATTTTGCGATGCAGCTTGTCGCCCTGGCAGGCAATCGGCCTGTGGCGATCGAAACACGAGCCGCGGTGACGGAGCTCGATTGTTCAGTGTTGCGAGTCCACTTAGAGGGCGATTATGACCGCGCCATTTCGCTAGCGCGCCAAATCCACAAACGAATGTATCCTGCAGCCGTTAGCGCACCATTTCGGCCCAGAATGGCTGGACAGCCCGCCTATAATTCGTTACTCGCTCCCGCAAACAGAGGGCCGGGAAATCTGCGGTAGCCTTTCGGGCCAACTCCACTGCCCGATTTTACGGGCGCATCGTCTGATTGTCGTAATCATTGTGATCGGCGTCAACGCGGACGGCCGGTGAGCGAAGCCAGGCAAGAAGACCAGCACGAGCTGATTTGGACAGATTTCTTGCACAAGTTGATTGTGCGGCAAACTCGTCGTCTCCGATAAGCCTAGGGCCTGACGGCCGCGTCAGCAGGTGCTCGGCGCCACATGGCAGCGCTCTAACTGGGGCGTTGAAGTCTCCTCCTGCCCAGGTCGCTCCTGAGGATGATGTTCTCGCGCGGGTCGATCGTGTGCTGGATCTTTCCCCTTGCTGCGTGGTGGCGAACCTCGACTGTACCGACCATGCCCCCCGTGCATTGATCCGAACTTTGCGATCGGACTGATGCTCGCCGGTTTCCTGCTTGGAATTGTGCATGACGGCCGGCTGATACGGAATCTTCTGGTTTGCCGGCTACGGCCTCGACTATCCGCCAGCGCTGAGCAAGGGTACGCATACGACGAAGGCCGCATGATTGGCACACGCGCGTGCGCGCGGCGGGCTCTATGATGGCGATGTGTGAAGG
>NZ_JBVVQF010000031.1:0-67859 GCF_055811815.1 Mesorhizobium sp. WSM4836 | reverse complement strand
CTTTCTCTTCATCAGTCCGTCCTTCAATCGAGGCCGGACTCTAATCTCAGATGGAGGAAATTACCCGTGGCAGGTCAACGGTGATCAAGGTCGATGGGGTGAGGTTGAGATCGAATTGGACGATACTCTGAAAGCGGCTTGGGGCCCGCCCGAGTAGGCGCGAGATACGGTGCCCTAGTCCGCCTCTCTTGCGTCCAGATTTGTGTCCTAGCCGTCGTTTGCGGCCGATGTCCGCGCACTAAGCAAAAAATCGGAGATCATATACCAGAGAACCCAGAGTGTGGCCGCTGGACAAGTACGAGGTCATTTGGAGGCTTGTCGCTATAACGCTACCAAGATGTACCCTGCTCCAGAGACGTGTCGGTCCCGCTGAGTTGTGACGGCGGTGAAGACCAATTCAACGCGAGTGAGGTCACCCGCAACGGTCTTTAGGTGTTGGAAACGGATGAGAAGGAGAATCTTCTCGGGCTGTGATTATTGCAAAATTGCTCAAGATCGATTGAATGATACCAAATTGGGAAAGGCGCGCCTCGGACGGATGAGGACGGCGGCCTACGACCCAAGGCCATGAAAACAGTTACGATATTCACTTCCGCACTCTGCGACAAAATAGGTTGGGCTCCCATGACGAAAGTACCGGCGATTAAGGTGAGCCAAGGCCAAACGGTCTTCTACCTTTTCGTGATGAGGGCCTCCGCACTTTTCGCGGTGACCGAAATCAATCAGCGTGTGGAAGGTAAGGAAGAAGGCTACCAGCGTGTCCTCTCGCCGGGACGATTGCGCTCGGTGAGCCGCTACATTACCGGCGGGGGAATTGTGCCTGGATCAATAATTGTATCATTCGACACCCTCACCTACGACCAGAAAGCGAGATCTGTTGAAGTTCCCGATGTAGCTAATGCAGGTTGGGTTATCGATGGCCAACATCGATTGGCGGGAGCTTACGAAGCTTCAAAGGACGGCACTGATATCGAGTTGCCCATCGCCGCGTTCGCCGGAGCCAGCTTCGAGAAGCAGGTTGAGCTCTTTATAACTATAAACAAGGAAGCGAAAAACGTTCCGTCGTCATTGTATCTCGATCTCTTAAAGCAACTGCCAAAGAAAAAAACCGAAAAGGATACACTTGAAGAACGCATTACGGATATCGCTAGGACGCTCAATGGCGATGAGGAATCCCCTTTCTTCCAACGGATTATCTTTACGAAGACGGCTCGCTCTGGTGAAGTCGGCCTTACCAACTTTGCACGTATTATGCGTCCGCTGTTCAACAAGGCTGGAGGCACCCTAAGCCCGTACACCCAAACTGAACAGGTCAGGGTCATCGATAACTATTACAAAGCCCTTCAGACCGCGTTTCCCAAACAATGGAAGAACGACACACCGCTATTTTTCCGAACAGTGGGTTTCGGAGCGGTGTGGAGGGTCTTTCCTTTCGTTTTTACGACCGCACTTACGAACTACAAGGCCTCTAATGTAGCCTCATTTGTTAAGATATTTAGCCAAATAGTCGGGTTCCCATTTGAGAATTGGACCCAATACGGCACCGGCAGCGCGGCAGAAATCGCTGCTGGGGATGACTTCTTGAGCGTTTTACAAGAGGCCTTTTCCGATGACGAGACGGGTACGACCGGGTTGAAGCTCGACTGATGAGCCAGATTAAGGATTTCGAACATCCGGTATGGGAACTTAGGCAGGACCAGTGGCTGAACCATATTCCAGCCGATCTCGAGGGGTCGCCACTTACCGCCGCCCAGCTCATTGCGCAGACGGGAATAGAGCTAACCGACAAACTTGAATTCGAACAAGTGCCGCTGCTGAGAGAGCGGACGTTTGCAGATGGAATTTTTCTGCGCGATAAGGCGCGATACTGCTTCAACAGCTGCGAAATATTGAATCGCGGTGGCTATCCGACCTGGACTGCGTTATCTATGTACGACGCTGCGTTTTTTGCTGCAAAAGCTTTGATTTTCTTCCTAGGTATTCGTGACCACGCGCGAGCAAGCACTTACTACATCGAAATTTTCCGCAATCGCACTAAGAAGAATAAAGTCATTTTCGATGGCCACGGAGCGCTTCAGCTTAAAGAGCGTCTCACGCATGATATGGTGTGGCAGATTTTTGCCCGTGTTTTGAACACTTTAAAGGGGGGCATGAATAAAATAGACATCCCAAGTGTTTTCAAAAAAAATGATTTCGGTAGTTTTAGTAAAGAACGCAATAGGCTTTTATATGAGAGTGCGACATGGAGTCGCGAGAACGACCTGGACAGCAGCGATCTTCGCAATCCAGTCGCTTATATCGAGAACGTTCGGTACACGGAATCCTTGGGCGAACAGGCTGCTGAATATTATTCAAAATATTATGTGGTGGCTCACATCACGCTTACTATAGTGGAAATTTTTTTATCAGAGTTGGGCACATATGCTCCAGCAATCGCTATACACTTGGAGCGATTCCCAGGAGTCGGGCACGCCAGAAATCTGACATTTGCTTAGTATAGCTCGGCTCACGATTAGAATGGCTTGGATGTACGGCCGCTATGTGCCCTCTTACCTCGCAGGGACGTCAGTAAAAATTTCGGTGCGTCGTGTAATTGTCCAGAACGATAATGCGCCTTTTCGGCCCGGCCACTCAATTCCCACGCTTCTGAATCCTGACCGCTCCCTTGCGCTGCCGTTTTATCAGCTCGCAGGGCTCAAGCCCCTGTGAAACCTCGCGCTCGCAGATGGAACTGCTCGATACGTTTCGAACCTTCAAGTATCCGAACGAGATCGGTCCTGGCGTCTATGACATTCACTCGCCGCGGGTCCCGGAAGTGGGCGAGATATCCAACCTCATCATGCTTGCGCGTGATCGATTGTTGGATGGCCAACTGTGGGTGAATCCCGACTGCGGTCTCAAAACGCGCAGATGGGAGGAGATCCGCCCTGCCCTGATGAACATGGTGGCTGCGCACGCGCAATTCGGGAAAAAGCGCAGACGGCGTAGGGCTCGGTGCCACTCGCCGGCGGTGAGCGGCAACGCCACACACCGGGGCAATCTTGGGAGTCTATCCGGCGCACCCTGCCGAGGCCCTCGTTACGGCACGTCGAAGTCAGCTGTTCCAGAGGCCGGGTTGGCGGGCGATCGAAGGAGGCTTCGGCCTCAAATGAGCCGGCCAGAAACGAGACGGCTCACCGCCAGCCAGTTTCGGATTATTATGTTGTCCAGTATCACTGTCGTTTCCCCGATCTTGATCGCCGAGATCTCGCTCCTGACCATCTGAAGAAGCATCGGCGATCACGCGCCGCCGGTCCGCGGAGCGCGTTCCAGGAGACCGGATGCAGGGCTTAGCTGGGGAAAGGTTCAAACGGCCCTTCTGGAGACTATAAAGCGGCATCGACGCTCTGCCATCTGCAGCGGACCAACTCCCCGCTCGATGGCTCCGTCTGCCTCTGCCTCCAATCACGATCGCCACGAAGGCGAAGCCGAGCGCCCGCAACTGGCTGGCGTACCCCTCGTGTTTTGATGGTGGAAGATCCGGCGCCGGACCAGGAAGCCATCGCGGAAAGTGCGGGGTTGGCTGGCTCCTGGCGGATGCCGGCAGGGGTGTTCGGACCGCGCCAAATAGCGATGCGCAGATGGCCAAGGTTCATGAGCGGCGTCCTAAATCTCAATCGCTGCGCAGAATGCGTGCTTCGAGCGCGGCTGCGACGAAGGCTCGTCTAGCGGCTGGTGGATGGGTCTTACCGCGTAGCACCTGCAGACAGGTGTCCATCGCTATTCTGCGTTTATCGGTCTCATTATGCAGATCCCGGAGCAAGATAGCGGCCGCGTCGTTGACGTCGAAGACGATTCGCTCCGAGCTGCGGCGGCTAACCTGAACAACGACTGGCCTCGCAAATCTGATCAAGCCGGTCATCTCTCCCCCTCCACAGCCACTATGCGGCAAACAGCCCCGGGTCGCATTTATTTACTCAGCCGAACGCCACCGCTGCATCCGCGCCGCCGAACCTGGCCATAGCCGACCAAGCGATCGCCATGAGCTGCATCTGGCCATGGTCAGATTGCGTGCGATCTGCGGTTTTGTAGCCGGTGGTGAGGAACTGCTTCTGAGTCGCGTGGTCTAGCTGTGCAACTTGGACATACTGCACTGCTTGACGCGTCTCGCGCCAGTCTCAAACACGTCGTCGAAGTCTACACCTGCACTTTTCCACTGCCCGATCTGCAGGCGGCGATCCACTGCATCGCGGAGGTTGTATCTTCCAATATGGCGACCCGCTTCGCAAAGCCTAAAAATGCATTGCGCGCCGTGCTTACCGGCTTGCGCCCGTCGTATGCATCGTAGCATGCCCTCAGGGCGGTTTCGTGGATCAGGTCTCTGCGATCTTCCGGCCATTCACTGAGAAAATCGATTGCATCCGCAAGGCCGGCAATCTCTTGGATAAGGTGCGCCGCGCGCTTCACAAAAAGGGGGCTGCTGAAAGCCTTAGCGTTCATTCGTTCCTCCCAACCTTCCAAATAGCCAAATTTGCGTGAAGAGGCGCCGCATCGACGCGGCAACCATGGCACAGTGTGTTGTCAGGACGATGACGGTTCACGAGGAAGATCCGCGACTGCGGCCGGGTGTGTAGCGATCCGCCAACAGATCGTGCAATGGCTTGATTGCCATCAAACGCGGTCGTCACTATTAAGCTATGAATTGATTCCCCACCGCCTAGTCTAAACCCGCAGGAGCGTTTTCATGACCGAAGAAACTGAGAGCAAAGCTGACAACCTCATCGAACTCACCGCCCATGTCGTCTCAGCCTATGTTTCGAATAATCCGGTTCCCGTCGGTGAACTGCCTGGGCTTATCGGCCAGATCCACATCGCATTGACAGGCACTGCTGGTGGTGCCGCACCAGAAAAGCCGGAAGCTCTCAAGCCTGCCGTACCGATCAGAAAATCGGTTACACCCGATTACATTGTCAGCCTTGAGGACGGTAAGAAGTTCAAATCGCTCAAGCGTCACCTGGCTACCCACTATGGCCTTACGCCCGACGAATATCGCGCGAAATGGGAGCTGCCGGCGGACTATCCCATGGTGGCGCCGAACTACGCTGCGGCGCGCTCGGCATTGGCCAAGACTTTTGGTCTGGGCCGCAAGCCGAAGGAACCGGGAACGCTGGCACCTGCCAAGCGTGCCCGCAAGAAAGCCGCAGCCTGACCGCACTTTTCAGGATCGGTTAAGCGGATGCGGTATCATTTCGCAGTCGCGAGATAAACTTTGTGCATTGCAATATCACGCGTCTAACGGTATGATTATGTTGTCGGCCATCTACTCCTCCCAGATGGGGTGCCGACGCTGATTGGGGCGCACCTCCTCCCGCGTCTCATTCGAAATAGAGCCCGCTGCCACCTCCTCCCGGCAGCGGGCTTTTTCTTAGTCTGAGGCGCGATTTCGGTCCAGTTCCAACGCATTTGGCTCTAGGCCATTGTGCCGCGGCACCGCCTGTCGCGATCTTTCGCGCCCCCTCTGTCCCGCCGGCACCAAAGAGAACCGTCGCGGCGCCCTTGTTATTAGATCACATTCAGCTCACGAAACGCCCGCTCCTCAGCGACACGGCTGTACCCAAACGCCGAGCAATCCACCGTGCGATAGCCGCCATGCACGATCAGTTCGGCCAGCGCTTTGCCGACCGCCGGCGCCTGCTGCAGGCCGTGGCCGGAGAAACCGTTGGCGAAGAGGAAATTACCGACCTCGGGATGCGGGCCGATCACCGCGTTCTGGTCGAGCGTGTTGTAGTCGTAATGGCCGACCCAGGCGCGCGTTGGCTTGATCGCCTCGAAGGCCGGAATGCGGGTCGCCAGCACCGGCCAGATCACCTCTTCGAACAGCGGCCAGTCGGGGTCGAAGTCGGTGGGATCGGCTGGTCCTTCGCCCTCTTCCGGCTCGGCGCCACCGGTGATGTAAACCGAGCCCTCCGGCCGGACATAGATGCCGCTCGGGTCGACCAGCAGCGGCATGTCGTCATATTTTTCGCGCGCCTCGAAAACGAAGATATTGCGCTTGCGCGGCTCTACCGGCAGCGCCAGCCCGGCCATTGCTGCCACCTTGCCGGCATTCGGCCCGGCGGCGTTGACGACGGTGCCGGTCTCGAGCCGCTCGCCATTGTCGAGGACTACACTAGTGACGCGGCCGCCCAGCCGCTCGATACCCGTCACCGACGCCGTGATAAAGTCGATGTTCTTCGTCCGCAGCGCCTTGCGGAACAGCATCAGCATCGCATGCGCGTCGAACCAGCCTTCGCCGCTGCGGCCATAGGCGCCGGCGGAGATGCCCTCGACCGACAGCCACGGAAAGCGGCGGACGAGCGCCTCGGCACCCTCGAGCACGATGTCGGCACCCTCGGCCATCTGCGCCTCGTGATTGGCCCGCAGGATCGGCAGGCCATTCTCGCCGGCAAGGATGAGGTAGCCGCCTTCGCGAAAGCCGATATCGGCGTCCGCGCCGAACTCTTCCCTGAGCCGCCGGAACAGTTTCAGCGTGAACTGCGACAGCCGGATGTTTTCCGGGATCGAGAACTGCTGGCGAATGGAGGCGCAGGACAGCGTGGTCGCGGCGCGGGAAAATAGCGGGTCACGCTCGACAAGCGCGATCGAGCCCGAAAATCCTTCCTCGCGCAGATAATAAGCGACCGAGGAGCCGACGATGGCTCCGCCGATGATGACGATGTCGTAATGCATCTTTTTTCGCCTTTCCGGTTCAAACCGCTGTGTCGATCACACAGCCGTCAGGATGATCTCGAACTGCGTGCCGCGCTGCGCGGGTCTAGCGACTTAACCTGTTGCCACACGAGCTGACGATGGCGGGTGAGCAATACATGCGTCAGGTCGAGCTGCTGCAGCCTGCACGAGGCGAGACGGGCAGCTCCTCGCAACATCGGCCGGCTAGATCAAACCCTGCCTGCTCGGCCTCGCGGCGCAGATTCTGGCGTGGCCTTGGGCCGATCTGCTGGATGACCAGTCCCGCCGCCAGCGAGCCGAGATCGCCGCACTGCTTCAGGCTGCGTCCTTGCGTATAGCCGTAGAGGAAGCCGGCGGCGTAGAGGTCGCCGGCGCCTGTGGTGTCGACCAGTTCGCGGATCCTGGTCGCCTCGATGGTGACGGTCTCGTCGCCGCGCACGATGACCGAGCCTTTTTCCGAACGGGTGACGGCGGCGATCTTGCAATCCTTGCGGATCTGCGCCAGCGCCTCGTCGAAAGACGCGGTCTGGTAAAGCGACTTGATCTCGTGGCTGTTGGCAAAGACGATGTCGACGGTGCCGGAGCGCATCAGGTCGAGGAACTCGTCGCGGTAGCGGTCGACGCAGAACGAGTCCGACAGGGTCATCGATACTTCGCGCCCGGCCGCGTGGGCGAGCTTGGCCGTCTGCCGGATCGCTTCCTTGGCGCGCGGCGGGTCCCACAGATAGCCCTCGAAATAGGTGACCGCCGCGCCCGACGCCTTGTCGGCCTCGACGTCCTCCGGGCCGAGCTCGACGCAGGCGCCGAGATAGGTGTTCATCGAGCGCTCGCCGTCCGGCGTGACGAAGATCATCGAGCGCGCCGTCGGCGGTTCGCCGTTGAGCGGTTTTGTGTCGAAGGCGACGCCTTGGGCATGGATGTCATGCGCGTAGATTTCGCCGAGCGCGTCGTTGCAGACCTTGCCGAAGAAGGCGGCGCGACCGCCGAAGGAGGCGACGCCCGCCGCCGTATTGCCGGCGCTGCCGCCCGAGGCTTCGATGGCCGGGCCCATACGGCTGTAGAGCAGTTCGGCGCGCCTCGTGTCGATCAAATTCATCGCGCCCTTGATGATGCCGTTGGTCTCCAGGAACGCCTCGTCGCACTGGGCGATGATGTCGACAATGGCATTGCCGATGCAAAGCACGTCATAGTCCGGCATCAATTCATATCTCCGCAACTACCCAACGGCTTTCTGCTATGCCGGCCGGGAGCGGGTCCGGGAGTTGAAATGGGTTGCCGAATGCGCTTGATCCAGCGGCCATCACGCAGCTGCCGGTCCTGCTTCACGCAGCAAGTCGTCGGCTCTGTCTGTCTTCTCCCAGGTGAACTCAGGCTCTTCGCGGCCGAAGTGTCCGTATGTCGCCGTCTTGCGGTATATCGGGCGTAAGAGATCAAGCATCTTGATGATGCCTTTCGGTCGGAGATCGAAAAACTCAAGAACTAGGCGCTCGACCTTTTTTTCCTCTATCTTTGCGGTTCCGAAAGTATTGACGTGGATAGACACCGGCGCGGCCACGCCGATCGCGTAAGCAAGCTGAACCTCGCAGACCTCTGCAAGGCCGCTGGCAACGATATTCTTCGCGACATACCGGGCGGCATAGGCCGCCGAGCGGTCAACCTTGGATGGGTCCTTGCCCGAAAAGGCGCCGCCGCCGTGACGCCCCATTCCACCGTAGGTATCGACGATGATCTTGCGTCCGGTGAGGCCGCAGTCGCCGGCAGGCCCACCGACCACGAACCGCCCTGTTGGGTTGACCAGAAATCTGATCCCCGAAGTATCCAGGTGGGTCGGCAGGACCGGTTTTATGATCTCCTCAATGACGCCTTCGCGGACTGTGGCTTGTGAGACCGCCTCGTCATGCTGCGTCGACAGGACTATGGTATCCAGCGCCACCGGGCGGAAACCCTCGTAGCGCACGGACACTTGAGATTTTACGTCCGGACGCAGCCAGCCAAGCAGCCCCGTTTTCCGGACCTCGGCCTGTCTTTTCGTCAAACGGTGGGCGAGTTGGATCGGCAAGGGCATCAGTGTTTCGGTCTCGCTGCATGCGAACCCAAACATCAGCCCCTGATCTCCCGCCCCCTGCTCGAGATCCTGCCCTCGTCCTTCGTCAACGCCCTGGCTTATGTCGGGCGACTGCTCGGTGAGAGCCAGAACGACGGCGCAACGTCGACCATCAAAGCCGATGGCATCGTCGTCGTACCCAATATCGAGTATCGTATCGCGGGCAACTTGGCTGTAGTCGATCTCCGCATGGCTGGTGATCTCGCCAGCCAGAACGACCATCCCTGTCTTCACCAACGTTTCACACGTCTTTACCAATGCCTCACAAGCGACGCGCGCCTTAGGATCCTCGCGAAGGACGGCATCCAGGATGGCATCCGATATGTTGTCTGCCAACTTATCCGGGTGTCCAGCGCCGACGGATTCGGAAGAGAACACGAACTGTCTGGTCATGGAATGCCCTCGCTTCAGGTGTTGGAGTTAGCTGGGATGTTTCTGGATTAGGGTGGCTTACCGGTCGGTGATGCCGGGGACGCCGAACGCAGTGCAGAAGTCGGCAACGTCTCTTCGTACGCTCGCATGAACTTTCTGGTCGTCGGGCTGACGGCAGACCGAGTCAATGAAAGCGGCGATCTGCACCATTTCCCCCTCACGCATGCCCATGGACGTCACTGCCGGCGACCCCAAGCGGATTCCGCTTGTCACCGTCGGGTCGCGCGGGTCGCCCGGCACCATATTGAAGTTCGTAATGATCCCTGCCCTTGCCAGGCGCTCGGCATAGGCTTTGCCTGATAGCGGCCGGCCCCGGAGATCAAGGATCAGCATGTGATTGTCAGTCCCGCCGGTGACCAGGTCATAACCACGATGCACGAGCGCCTCGGCCAGAGCCCTGGCATTCCTGACCATCTGATGACCGTAGGTACGGAAAGACGGGGTCGCGGCTTCCTGCAAAGCAACAGCTAGCGCAGCGATGATATTCATGTGCGGCCCACCTTGCAGTTGAGGAAACACCGCGCGATCAATCCGTCTGGCGAGATTGTACTTACTCGTGGGATGATAGAGGGCCTGATACCGATCTTCATTCTTCGACAAAATGAAGCCTCCACGGGGGCCGCGGATCGACTTGTGAGACGTGCTGGTGACGACGTCGCAATGGGCCACGGGATTCGGATGCGCTCCAGCGACAATCAGGCCGCTGATATGCGCAATGTCAGCCACGAGATAGGAGTTAGCCTCCGCAGCGATTTCTGCCATTGCCGCGTAGTCAAAGACACGCGGATAGGCAGTTCCGCCGGCCCAAATGAGTTTTGGCCGTTCCCGCCTGGCTGTCTCGCGCAAGCGGTCATAGTCAATTTGCTGCGCCTGTTCGTGCAGCCCATAGGGGGCGTGTTGATAATCGCTGCCGGAGAAGTTGCCGGTCCAACCATGGGTCGGATGGCCGCCCTCGGAGAGAGGCAAGCCCATCACTTTGTCTCCCGGACTCAACAGTGCTCGATAGATGGCCTGATTGGCCGGCGAGCCGGAGTAAGGCTGGACGTTGGCGTGTTCACTGCCAAACAGCGATTTCAAGCGCCCTATCGCGAGGGTCTCAAGCTCATCGAGGATCTCGTTTCCCTCGTAATCGCGCTCACCCGGGTACCCCTGGGCGTACTTGTTCGTGAAGATCGAGCCGGTCGCTTCCAGCACGGCTGAGGAGGCAAAGTTCTCAGATGCGATGAGTTTGAGCGTCGTCCGCTCCTGCCGCCTCTGTCGTAGAAGCAGTTCGTGAACGTGACAATCGACGTGGACCAAGGAAGACGATCCGTATGCGCCGGGGTCTACGATGGCTGCGTCAGCGGAGTTCTTCATGGTAGTTTCGCGCTCCCATCTGGGCAGATCTTTCAAGATCAAGCAGCAGTCCCCTTCGCCCAGGCGTCTTGCACCGCCTCGAGCCGCTCCAGGTCCCGCTTATGATACCCATCGTCGTGGGGCAGGAGATCGACCAAGAATTGAACCAACCCTCCGTCCTTGCCCTCTGCATTGAGATGATATGAGGACCAAGGACGTTGTCCGTTGCCGCAAAGAAAGTCGGCTCTGGCGAGCATCCGGACGTGTCGCGCAACGCGCTCCCGACGAAGATCGAGAATCTCCGCTAGTTCGCAGACAGTCAGGTCGGCATGCGCGCAAAGGCCCAGGATCCGAAGGCGATCAAGGTGTGCTGCTGTCATTAGACGATCGACCAGTATCATCATTGGTCAGAACGACGCCAAATAGAAGAACCGAACCCTCGTCCTGCTGGCTTGATCATTTCGCGCTCTTCGCAAATGCTGTTCGGCAGCGGACCATAAAACGACACCAGATTTCTGCCGCCACTGAACTCGAAGTTGTGGTGAGCGTAGTACCATCGACAGCGATTTGCGGTCGCAAAGATCCCGTGAATTTCCTTGAAGGATCTGTTGCAACGCCTAAACAAGAACGCAACGAGATTGGCGAGGCTGGTAAGACGGCAAGCTGGCGAACTGCTTGGGCAAGAGGGGGCGATCGGCGGCACCTTTCCTAGGGGACAGTTCTAACCTGCATGGTGCACCTGATCCGCCGTTTACTTGATTCCGTGTCACGGAAGGACCGCAAAGCCGTCGTGCCGACGCTCAGCGCCAACGAGCTTGCGAAACAGGAGCCCCACCGCGTCAGATCGAGCGACGCGCTGTTCCATAGGCGGCGCGTTGGCCCACCTTCCTGGCTTCACGGCATCTACAATGCCTCAGTCGGCCCTCGCGAGGTGGCGGACCGCCCGGCAGGCCATGGGCCGAGCAGGCGAGTGGCGTTCGGCACCTACGAGCCGACGCAGAATCGACGGCACCTGCTTTGAGAAGGCGCGATCGATGCGGCTGTCGACCACGCGGTGTTCGCCCTCGCACCGTGTGGGGACGGCGGCGCGGCTTTTGGAGCGCAGCACGAGTTAAGTGTTCCGACCCTTACAGTGGTCAACATTCATATGACCGAAAACGCTGGCTCAGGCGACGACACCGGCGATTTGTCCGATGCCGCTTCTGTACGCAAGGTTTCACTCTGTCCGACATCCGACAATTGTTGGATGTCAGACTGGGGGCCAAATCCGCTAAACCGTTGTTTTATGGATTTGTCCTCTCTGGCACGTTCTGTGCAGCGTGGCTTGCGAACGCATCAGCAGAAAATAATCCCATGATCACACTCACTGAAGACGCCGTCGCCGCCATCAAGACCGCGCTTTCCCGCGCCGACGAACCGGCGGAAGGCTTTCGCATCATGGTCGAGGCGGGCGGCTGCGCCGGCTTCAAATACCTGATGGGGCTGGAAAGCGTCTTGCGCGAGGGGGATGCCGTCATGGAGACGGACGGGATCAAGGTGTTCGTCGACGCAAGCTCCCAGCCCCATCTCACCGGCACGACCGTTGACTTCGTCACGGACCTGAAGTCCTCGGGCTTTGTTTTCGACAATCCCAACGTGCGGCACAAATGCTCCTGCGGCAAGTCCTTCGGCTAGCCGCCATCAGAACAAAGATCGGCGCCATGCGGAACGACACCGACAAGGTCTACATCATCAGCGACAAGGTATATTGCATCAACGAAGTAGATCTATGGCGGTTGCTGCGGGTCCTGATTTGACCGCAGCAGCACATTCAGCTGGAAGGCGAAGCTGACAAAAGGGGGGGGCGTTTCTGCGCTTTCTCGCCGCAATTTCGCTCATGCTGCCGGCGGTCACCGCCCATCCGGCGATGACGGGGAAGATATCGTGTTAAGCGGCACGCGCTTCCCATTCGGCGATCTCCGATGTCCGACAATGTCGGATACGCAACATAGCAGACTGCGGATAATCACATTGCCGAGACGAGTTTCTCGTTTGGCACGGTATGTGCGCGATTCCGCAACGCCTCACAAACTAAGGAGAAGTCATCCGATGATCATCCACCAAAGAATGCCCCTCACCTTGATTCACTCAAAGATGACGCTCGAGTCAGGCCTCGCAACGTGATGGCTCATCTGGCTCGGGGCTGTCCACCGCCCCACTCTCTCCCACTACTAAGTGGGACGAGCACGCAGCACCCTCAACATAGGAGACAACTCACTTTGCCTCGAACTTTGCCCACCGCCCGATCACCACAAGCTAAGCCATCGCTGAACCTTCGGTCCGGCTGGCTGCGCGGGACGCTTTTTGCGACCGCGCTAACGTTTGTGAGCACCGCTCCGGTCCTAGCGACCACCGATGACATCAAGGCGACGACTTTCCTGCTCGACAACGGCATGGAAGTGGTCGTCATCCCCGATCACCGCGCGCCGATCGTCACCCATATGGTGTGGTACAAGATCGGCAGTGCCGACGAGCCGCCAGGCAAGTCCGGCATTGCCCATTTCTTCGAGCATCTGATGTTCAAGGCGACCAGCAACCATGCCGCCGGCGAGTTGAACCGCGCGGTGGCCGAGATCGGCGGCTCGCACAACGCCTTCACTTCCTATGACTTTACTGCCTACTACCAAAGAGTGGCGCCCTCGGCCCTGGAGCAGATGATGAGCTTCGAGGCTGACCGCATGCGCAATCTCACCCTCACGGATGATGTTATCAACACCGAGCGGGATGTGATCCTGGAGGAGCGCCGCTTGAGGATCGACAACGTTCCGGAATCGATTCTCGATGAGGAAGTCGCCACCGCATTGTGGCAGAACCAGCCCTACCGCATTCCGGTCATCGGCTGGATGCAGGAGATGGAGAAGCTGAACCGCACCGACGCGATAGCCTTCTACAACAAATATTATACGCCCAATAACGCCGTGCTGGTGGTGGCCGGCGATGTCGAACCGGAAACGGTCAAGGCGCTGGCCGAAAAGACCTATGGCAAGATCGCGCGCGGCCCGGATCTGCCGCCGCGCATCCGCCCCGTCGAGCCCGAGCAGAACACCAGGCGTACGGTGACGCTGACCGACGGGCGCGTCAGCGTGCCGAGCTTCACCACGCAATGGGTGGTTCCGTCCTATCACACGGCAAAGCCAGGCGAAGCCGAAGCGCTCGACGTGCTGTCCGAAATCCTCGGCGGCGGCAACCGCAGCCGGCTCTACCAGGAGCTTGTCGTCAGGCAAGGCATTGCCGCGGAAGCCGGCGCGTTCTTCCAGGGCACCATGCTCGACGACACCAATTTCACCGTCTATGGCGCGCCGCGCGGCGACGCCAAGTTTGCCGACGTCCAAGCAGCGGTCGACGCCGAGATCGCCCGCATCGCGAAAGAGGGCGTTACCAGCGACGAGCTGGAAAAAGCCAAGGACCGTTTCGTCCGCTCGATGATCTTTGCCCGCGACGAGCAGGAGGACATGGCCAGCATCTACGGCTCGACGCTCGCCACCGGCGGCAACGTCCAGGACGTTCAGCAATGGCCGGACCGCATCCGCAAGGTCACCGCCGACCAAGTCAAGGCGGTCGCTGCTCGCTATCTCAATCTCGACCATTCGACCACCGGCTATCTCTTGCCCAAGACGGAGAATTGATGTGATGACGAACCAACATCGCGGCGTCGTTGCACGCGCCCTATCCTCTCTCTTTGAAAAAGGGAGGGTCTCGCGCCTCGCTACTCTGCTTGCCATGCTTCCCCTTGCCATTTTCTTCCTCATGCAGCCGCCCATCGCCCGTGCGGCGATGACGATCCAGGAGGTGACGTCTGAAAAGGGCATCAACGCCTGGCTGGTGGAGGACCATACAGTGCCGATCATTTCCATCCGCTTCGTCTTCGATGGCGGCGCGACGCAGGATCCGCCCGGCAAGGAAGGGCTTGCCAATCTGATGAGCGGCCTGTTCGACGAAGGCGCCGGCGACCTCGACAGCGAGGCCTTCCAGATCAAGCTTGACGATGTCGGCGCCGAGATGAGCTTCGAGGCGCAGCGCGACGGCACCTATGGCTCGATGCGCATGCTGGCCGAGCAGCGCGACGGCGCCTTCGACCTGCTTCGCGTGGCGGTCAACCAGCCGCGCTTCGACCAGGCGCCGATCGACCGCATCCGCGCTCAGATCCTGTCCGGCATCATCGCCAACGAGCGCGATCCCGACACGCTCGCCCAACGCAAATGGCTGCGCGCGATCTATGGCTCGCATCCCTATTCGAGGCCGGGCGAAGGTACCAAAGAGAGCCTCGCTGGCATCACGCCGGCCGATCTCAGCGCCTTTCACAAGGGGAATTTCGCCCGCGACGGCCTGCATGTCGCGGTGGTCGGTGACATCGATGCGAAGACACTGAATGGAAAGCTCGACCAGCTGTTCGGCGATTTGCCTGAGAAGCAGACCCTCGCCCCAGTCGCCGATGTTAATCCCAAGCTCGGCCAGCAGGTAGAGGTGAACTATAACCTGCCGCAGACGTCGCTGCAGCTGGCCTGGCCTGGCGTCAAGCGCAGCGCGCCGGACTTCTACGCCGCGGTCTTGATGAACCAAATTCTCGGCGGCTCGCCCTTCACGTCGCGTCTGTGGGAGGAGGTGCGCGAAAAGCGCGGCCTCACCTACGGTGTCGACTCCGCTCTGGTCGACCACCAGCATTCCAACGCGCTCGTCGTCACTACGGCAACGCGCGCCGACAGGGCGGCCGAGACGCTCAGCCTGATGCGCAAGGTGGTGAAGCAAATGGCGGAAGAGGGTCCGACCGAGGCCGAGCTCGAGGCGAGCAAGAAAGATCTCACCGGCGCCTATGCCATAAACAATCTGGGTTCCTCCAGCTCGATTGCAGCCACGCTCGTCCAGTTGCAGCTCGACAAGCTCGGTATAGACTACATCGAGCGCCGCCCGGCCCTCATCGAGCAGGTGACACTCGAACAGGTCAGGGCAGCGGCGAAGAGGCTGCTTTCCGCCGAGCCCGCCATTATGAGCGTTGGCCCGCGGCTCACGGGCGTCCCGTGACGACGAATAATCTCGCGCTCAACAATAGCTGAAGGACTCCGCCGACCTACATGTGGCGGATCCGACTATGGTGTGGCAGAATGAACGCCTCGACTTCTGCCTGCTCGCCCTCGCAGAGACGATGCGCGAGGCAATTGCGAACCGCCTCATAGAAGAATACGGCGTCGCCCAAGGCGCTGCCGACGCAACATGGGCGCTTGCCCGCGCAAACCAGTGGTATCGCGAAGGCGAGCACGCGGAGCGCTTCCTCCTCCGCCGTCCACTGACGGCGGAGCCTGCGCGCAACGAAGCCGCGCTCGATCTGATAGTAGCGTGGCACGGCGCTCCACTCGGCAATCTTACACATGATGGTTTTGAGTGGCGCTGGAATCCAGACGATCAGGATGGCCCGCCACTTGTTCGCCAGACCACGCCGGGGAAGCTGCCTCCTTTCATCCTGTCGCTGTTGCCTGAAGGCTGGCTTGAATCAGTGTTGAACTACCGCGACGAGCGCGCGATGCTGCGCTCGGGCAAACGCTACATGTCGAACATCAACATCGTCGAGCATGCGAGCGATCTCTCCGCCCTGCCGCCCGACATCCTGCTAACCCGGCTCAATGGATTTACTAGGAACTCTGTCTTCACTGGCCAGTATGCAGGGCCGGGTCGCGGCGATTTAGAGCAGAGTTTCGAACGCAATCTGGCGCAGATTTTCGAGCGTACCGATACGCCCCGTTTATCGGGCATTCAGATCAAAGCGCCGATGTTCCTCAATACCGACGGTACTCTCTCCCCCAGTACCGGCAAACCGTTCACCCACATCATCAAGCCTGCCGGTACAGGTGGATTCGAGGGCCCTGCCAGTGATCGAATGGCAGTCGCTCGCTTTGGGCAGCGCGGCCGGTTTCAAGACGCCCGCGACAGCGCTCGTCCCCATGCCTGACGGGATGCCTCCGGCGCTCCTCGTCGAGCGGTTCGACATCAGAACGAGCCTTGACGACAAGCGTCTTTTGGCGCTTGAGGATTTTTGCTCAGTGCTCGGTGTGCCCACGGAAGCAAAATACGACGGCACAATGGAGCGAATCGCGCGGGCACTAAGACCGCTATCGACCTCCCCCGAAGACGACGTCCTGCTTGTCCTCAAGCGATCCTTATTCGCCTGGCTGATCGCCGATGGGGACATGCACCTGAAGAACATGGCACTGCTGAAAATCGCAGAGCCGGGCAACGCGCAGTTCAGCTCAGTCCGCATGGCTCCGCTCTACGACGCGGTCACGACTCGCGTGTTTCCGCATCTCGAAAAAGACCGGATGGCCCTCAAGCTGAATGGCAAAGACGATCGTCTGCGGCGCGCCGACTTCAAGGCTTTCGCGAGCACGGCTGGTCTTAAGGCAGCCGATGCGGATACCAGCATCGACGATCTTGTTGCAGCCCTCTCACGCGCTCTCAACCACCTCGAATTGCCGCCGCCTCTATCAGACGGCTCTCAAGGCGCGAAGATGGCAGAGCAAATGCGCGCGGTTGTCCACGAACGCATCGAAGAGTTTGCGTAGATGCTCGATCTACTGATACGCCGGTGTCCGCTCGCAGACCCAAACACCTTATTGGCTGAACCGCCTAGCCATATAGCGTTCGAGCTTGAGCTTGCGCTTTCCCCAATCCGGCCTCCCATCCGCGTCCAATTTTTTGACGCCTCATGGACTGTGAGACGGTCAGCGTTCGCCCGGGCGGAGCTGGTCAAGGTTGCGCAGCCCGGGCGGGCGCGGATCGCGCTTGGCAGCTAAAGGGTCATCAGGCGCGGTTCTTGAAACGCCAGGACTCGTGTGGTGACAAATCGTTGATGCTGCGGACTTGCATGTTTTTTCTGTCGTGAGAGGACAAGTTTGGTGCAGGAACCTAGCTCCCACCAAAAACAACTCACACTGGATAGAAGGACTCGGAAACGCCGCAACCAACCCTGCAAAATCTCAGAAAACGACAGGAATGCTGGAGGTTGGGTAAAAAACGAACGCAAACCTCTTCACTGCAGTCAAACCGCGAAGCCGATGGCGCGTCTTTGCGCGCGGCCCTCGTTGGCGCGTGTCCACGGGCAGGCAAGCTGACAATTACCGCTCGATCCCGGACCAGCCGCGGCAGGCGCTGGCATACTGCGGCACGCGCAATTAGCAGCTACCGGTCGAATCTAATTGTCGAACCGGGTGCGAGCGGCACCCATGACCGCCCCCTGGAATCGCAGCGTGTTCTCGACGTGGCGACGATCGTCGGTGGGCCGTTCGACGTTTTGTCGTGCATTCCTTTCCCGCTTCGCTCCCGATCACGTCGCGCTCGAATATCCAGTGACAGAAATCGGCGAAGCCGCCGACGCGAGCGCTGCCGCGAAACTGCGCTTTCCACCATTGCTCGATCAGTCCCACGGAGATTGTTTCCAAGTTTCATGAACGGCATCCACGAGCGCTGCGGCCAGATCATGGACATCGGTCTCGCTCATCGGGGTCGAGAGCGCGCCAGAGCAATTCGTCGTCATTAGAAAACGCCGTTCCAGCATTGCAAGGTGCACCTTTGCGAGCGCCGCCTTCTGCAACGCGCTCGGGAACGAGGTCCGGTAGTTTCGGATCACTTCAGTCTTCAGGTGGAGCCGAAAGAGGGAGCTCGCGCCGGTAACGTGCGCGGGGAGTTCGCGCCTTCTGAGTTGCTCCATGATTTCACTACGAAGCGTTTCGCCCATCTGGTTAAGACGGGCCACGGCATCCTGTGTGTATGATTGCAGTGCCACCAGCCCAGCTGTCATGCTGAGCGGGTTTGCGCTGAACGTGCCGCCGTGGGACACGGCTGGCTTGCCCCTGGTGTGATCGAAGACCGCCATGTACGACGCAGGCCCCGCTACGGCTCCAACGGGCAAACCTCCGCCGATGATCTTTCCCAAAGCGACCAGATCCGGCTGAAAGCCGAAGATGTCATGGGCGCCACGGAAACCGACGCGGTAAGAAACGACCTCGTCGACCACAAGCAGGATGCCGTAGCGGTTACAGCAATCCTGGATGACCTCCCGCAAATCTGCCTCTATCGGAACCATGCCCACGCGGGGAGCAACTGGATCGAGAAGGATCGCGGCGAGGCGCTCATGGTGTGCACGGATGAGCTTTCTGCACGACTTGGGCTCGTTGTAAGGAAGGACAAGGACATCCGCGGCGGTGGAGGCGGGAGTTCCAGTGGCATAGAGCACACTGTTAGGCGACGAATCGCCCCAGTTGTCTGGTGCAGAATCAAGGCTCACTTCCACATAGTCATAGGCGCCGTGATATGCGCCCTCGAACTTGGCAATCATCGGGCGCCCTGTAATAGCGCGAGCGGCCTTGACAGCGAACATAACAGCCTCGGTGCCGGAGCTTGTAAAGCGGACCTGCTCAAGCTTCGGCGAACGCGTCGTGATTGCTTCCGCGAGCCTGGTCTCGCTTGTGGTCGGAAGCCCGAATGCGGTGCCGTCGTCCAGGACCTTGTGCAGCGCCTCGATCACCGGCGGAAAGGCATGGCCGTGAATGAGCGAGAAGGAGTTGTTTGCGCAGTCGAAGACCTTGCTGCCGTCCACGTCAGTGATCCAGCTGCCCGCTCCTGCCACAGCATAGGGCGGGTGGGGAGCGAAGAACTGCGCAGCACGCATGCTGCCGCCGGGTGTGATCTTTAGCGCTCGTTGAAACTCCTCGAGAGATTTTGGCCCAACGACCTCTCCCCGGTTGTGGCCCAGCCCTGAAATGCGCTGCATGTCCGAACTCCTTGACTACCTTTGTCGAGATGGCGAGGCGCTACGAAACTTTGATGCCATTTTGGCGCGGGCAGCGAGTTCTGATGGAGACTTACACCATCAACACGGATCGAGAATGCTGCCTACTTTCGTGTCGGAATCGCAGCTCGCCGGCACTCTCGGTGCCGCAACGATCACGCGAACCTTCGGCGTCGGCACGCCGGCTTCGCGGGCTAGTCTCTTGGCGATGACCTTATCGAGCGCTAGCCCATGCCGGGGCGGGCCGGATTCGGTGTACGGGATGCCCGCCGGGCATGGCGGGAACGTGGGTGAGACCGCTTCTCGCCCTGAATCCCGTACGCATGTTGGAGGCGATTCCCGTGGGCCGTCCTGCGGATGGGCGGCATAAACCGCACTAGCGAAGCGAGCAGTTCTTTATCGCCGTCGCACCGCGGCGTCTGGTGGCCGCCCTCTCGCAGTACCGCCGTCATGTTTTCGACCTCGCCGGGTTGTCGACCTCCGGGCGCGGCTGTCCGAACCGATTGATCATGCCGGTGTGATCATGGATCTATACGACGACTACTCGCATCAGCTACTCCCTCAGTTTGCGCACCGTCACGTTCCGCGCGCAGTTGGTTGATCGAGAGGAACAACTCTCTGGGCCCCGGCGGTTAACTGTCACCGTGCAAGTGACGTGCCACCGACGAGCGCGATCAAAAGGAGAAAACCACGTTTCATGCCACGCGGGCGGGATGCCACCGCGTCAGTTGTGTCGGGTTAAGAACCTAAGACATCTTCAATCGGACCCGGCCGGATACAAGAACATGGAAGTCGTCTCCTGGTCTTCAAGGATGGAGGGCCGAGCTCGAGACAACCAAGAAACATGCGATCGGCGCCTATGCTATCTACAAACTGGATCCCTCCAGCTCGATTGCAGCCCCGCTCGTCGAATCGCAGCTCGAGAAGCTCGGCATCGACAACACTCAGCGATGCGCAGAAGCCGGTGCCAAGATTCTCACTGTCCAAAGTGTGAGGAGCGTTCCAGCGGTGCTCGAGATGATCGAACAATATCTCCCGGAGGATCGCGGCACCGTCGTGCTTCACTGGTTCACTGGAAGCAAAAGCGAGGCTCGACGTGCGGCGACGCTCGGCTGCTATTTCTCCGTCAATGCCGAGATGACCCGTTCGGATCGCGGCCGCCTCTCTCGTCTCCGACTTGCCCATCGATCGGGTACTGACGGAGACAGACGGCCCTTTCACTCAGGTTGACGGTCGTCCCAGCGAGCCCGCTGACGTGAAAACCACGGTCGCCGCGATCGCCGACGTCCGGAGGGTCCCGGTCGATGCCGTCACGACAGTGGTAAGATCGAACCTTCGTTCTCTACTGGGATGAGGCCCTAAAGGGCTAGATAAATTGTAATCTTGGTGCTACATAATCGGTCAATCTGTAGTGCGAAGGTGTCATAATGCCCACTCCACACAACCCTCCTGCTGCGGTGCGGCGCGCGCTGCGCAAGCTTGGGGCGGACATCCATGATGCCCGTCGACGCCGACGGCTGCCGATGGCGGTCGTGGCCGAGCGCGCCTTCACGTCTCGCTCGACGCTGCAAAGGGTCGAAGCCGGGGACACCAACGTCAGCGTCGGTATTTATGCCGGCGTCCTGCAGGCGCTCGGCCTCCTCGACGGCCTGAGCCAGGTCGCCGACATCAGCAACGACAGCGTCGGTCAGGCGCTCGCCAGCGCCGACCTGCCCAAGCATGTCCACCTCAAGCGGCCAACCGGATCGTCCCGCGATGGCTGACTTCGAGGTCCATATCGACCTGGACGGCCGCACACGCCCGATCGGACTGGCGAGGAGCAATCGCGTCCGGGGCACCGAGACCATCCTTTTCGAGTATGACGGCGCATGGCTTGAGGATCCGGACCGCTTCTCGCTGGAGCCAGCTCTTGCTCTGACCCGCGGAGCCTTCGCCCCTCCTGCCGGTCTTGCGACTTTCGGCTCCATTGGCGACTCAGCGCCGGATACCTGGGGCCGGCGCCTCATGCAGCGCGCCGAACGCCGTCTCGCCGATCGAGAAGGCCGCGCGGTTCGCACGCTTGTAGAAAGCGACTACCTGCTCGGCGTCGCCGACGAGACGCGGCTTGGCGCGCTCCGCTTCCGCTGGGTCGGCGAAGAGATTTTCCAAGCGCCGATCCGCGCGGGCGTTCCTGCCCTAATCGAGCTTGGCCGGTTGCTCCAGATCACCGAACGGATTCTCCGGGACGAGGAAACGGATGAAGACCTGCAGCTCATCTTTGCCCCAGGCTCCTCCCTTGGCGGTACCCGACCGAAGGCGTCCGTCATCGACCAACATGGTCACCTCTCCATAGCGAAATTCGCGAAGGAGACCGACGACTACAGTATGGAGACCTGGGAAGAGATCGCGCTGCGGCTAGCCGGCCAGGCAGGTATTGCCACGCCTCAACACGAGCTGATCGACGTCGCCGGCAAGGCGGTCATGTTGTCGCGACGCTTCGATCGTGACGGTGCGATCCGCATCCCGTTCCTGTCGGCGATGGCGATGATGGGCGCCAAGGACGGCGAGCGCGGCAGCTATCCGGAGATCGTCGATGCCCTTGCTCAACACGGCGCTCAGGGAAAGACGGACGCCCATGCCCTCTATCGGCGGGTCGTCTTCAATGTGCTGATTTCCAATGTCGACGACCACCTCCGCAATCACGGTTTCCTGTGGCTGGGAAAGGCGGGTTGGTCTCTCTCGCCGGCATACGACCTCAATCCCGTTCCGACCGATCTCAAGGCCCGGGTGCTGACGACGAACATCGATCTCGATGAGGGCACCTGTTCGCTCGATCTGCTGGAAGCCGCGTCGGAGTTTTTCGCGCTCACCCTGGCGCAGGCCCGCGCGATTATCAAAGAGGTCGCGACCGTGACCGCGACCTGGCGCGATACAGCCAGGGCGGTCGGCGCTCGACCGGCGGAGATCAGCCGCATGGCCAGCGCTTTCGAGCATGAGGATCTCAGGCGGGCGCGGGCGCTGGCGCTATGACGAGGACCTTCCTCCACAGTTTCGATCCGCCAGCATTCAGCCCTGTCACGGGCGCGACCGTCGACCTCGACGTCTCGGAGATCGAGGACGCCGGGATTCGCGAAGTGTTGCAGACGCCAGGGGCTGGATATGGCGCGTGGTCCATCCTGGATGCGCTGTTGACGCCAACCGGCGCGGGTACGCCCTTCATCTTCCGGGAACCACTTGGACAAGCCCGCGAGGTGAAGGTCGCGCTATCTGGCTTGTTCGGCCGCTTCGTTGCCCGCGCCTATCTGGAACGCCACTTCAACCTTTCGATCTTCGCGCATCTCGGCAGCCGCATCATCGACCTCGATCGCCGCCGGCAGGTCAAAGTCACGCGCTTGTCCCGCGGCGATCTGCCCGACTGGATCGCCTGCGCGTCCGACCTGTCCTCCTTGACCGTGGCCGAAGCGAAGGGTTGCCATGATAATGGCGGCCCGGCCAAAGCATTGAACCGCGCCTGGGCTCAGGCCGGACGGATAGATATTACCGCCGGAGGCCGCAAGGTCACAGTGAAGCGCATTGCCATCGCGACCCGCTGGGGGATGGCGGCGCCAAATCCGACGGACGCCCACCTCTCAGTCCGCGATCCGATCGATGAAGGCGAACCGATCAAGCCGGAGGAGAAAGACGCGCTCTTCATCGGGCTTCTCCGCCTCCATATCGCCAATCTCATCAAGTCGCTCGGGCACGCTGAGCTAGCCAGTGCGCTTCGCGGCCTCACCCACGTGCCCTTCGCGCGAAGACTCCAAGGGAATCTCCAACGCGCCCGAGCGCTGCTGGATGCCACGTTGGTGAGAGAGGTGGAAAAGGCCACCGCCATGGGCGGACTGATCGGAGGGATCGTCACCCGTGCCGGACCTGTCGCTGACACCGACGTTGCGCCCGCCGATCAGGAGGCGCTCGCTCGCCTCAATCTCCGGCCGGTCTTCGTCGGCATCGAGCGCGATCTCATCCGTGCCGCTATCGACGCGGAGCTGCAAACCGTTCGCATCCGCCTGACGAAGATAGTGGGTCCGGATGATTTTGCTCGGCCGGATCGCGCCGGCGGCTGGATCATCCCGGTCGGTGAGGAGCGACGCATCAGAGGAGGCACCTGATCCGGTGACCGCCGAACACAAGCATCATGGGGAAACGGCCGGCGACAGGAGACACGGCACGATTACGGGGCAGAAAGATGGGAACGCAGGAGACCGATCTCTCGAATGAGGCAGCGGCGCTGGATTACATCCAGCGGCGCCCGGCCCTCATCGAGGAGGTGACGATCGACCCAGGTCAGGGCGGCGGCGAAGAAGCTGCTTTCGGCCGAGCCCGCCATTATGGGCGTTGGCCCGCGGCTTGCCGGTGTCCCGTGACGAAGAACAGTCCCGCGCTCTAGAATAGTTGCTGAACGACTCCTGCTGCGTAGAGGTGTACAGAGTACAATTGGGCCCGACGCTGGCGTCGACATCGTCAACAATAGCTGGGGGGATCGGCCTCTCGTTGGCCGTCATCTACCGCGAGGCCCGTTCGCAATTCCGGGACCGAGGCGATACGCGTGATCCTGGCGGCGCCATCAAGGCGACGCGCAGCGGCATCATCCTTGAGTCCTCGGCTGGCAACGACAGCTGGATGGCAATAGCAGGGCTTGCTAGCTTCTATGCACGATCCGTCGGATCGGCCCCGTGCGACGCAAAGACCTTTAGCAGTCGCGAAAGCGCCTCGCAAAATGATTCGCTCCCGCGGCAGAACGATGTGATGTGGCCAGAAGCAGCGCCTCGGTCAAGGCAATGCGGACGTACTCTCAGAGAACGATCTGCACCAATTAAGTGAGGTCCTCCGCCAAGCTCAAACCTTCGCGTCCAGAGGGTCCGGGCAATGGCTAGTCAGGCGTCGGCCACCGAAGCAGCAATCATTGCCGTCGACTCGGTGAACGTCGGATTTCGCCGGGCGGATCTGTTAGGTCCGCTTCAGCGGTGCCTGATAGTGTCGGATGTCGTGTTGTCTTAGGAGTGCCGCGATCTCGCCTGGGAGCTTCAACTCAGTGACCAGAATAGCCTCAATCGGCATGTTGGTGCGAACGTCCATGGCCGCCTTAACAGCTCGATATTTGATGCATTGGTAGGCTCCCCGTCGCAGATCGACCAGATTCGAGATACGCGACTTAACCTCCAAGACGACCGTCCTCTCGGGCAGATGGTACACGGCATCGATTCGGTCGCCTGAATCCAAACAGAACTCTGTGTCAGCGCGAGCCCGAGCGAAGGCGTTTCTGATCATGTGCGGGTTGGCTGTGACCCAGAGGCGAAGGGACTTGTGATGCGCACTCTCTCCGCCAGCACCGTACTTCCCCTTGCCTGAACCGAAGTCATCTTCATTCCCATCCTGGCGCTTCTCACGCTCGAATTCGATTTTGTTGATCGAAAGATCACTTCCGAAGACCCGCCGGTAGAGATGCGCCCATTGCTCTGGCTCGTATGAGTAAACTTCGGCGGCAGCGCGCTCGAAATAGGACTGCCAATTGGTTGGATGCCGTTGCTTGTAGCTTTCGGACCTCAGGCGAGGATTGCCAAATCGACTTGCCATAAAGGCGCCAGCGCCCTTGCTCGGTTGCCTGTCCGCTTGATTGACGACGAGGACGTTCAGGAGAGGTGCATCAGGCTCAACCTGCTGGATCTTATTCATCATCTCGCCGGCAACAAGTCCGATCCTTGTTGCGAAAATGGTTGACAAACTCACTTCACGCTCTCGCCGTTGCTTCACCTCACCATACGTCATAGTCGAACCGTCCAACGCCGTCGCGATTAGCCATTTCATGGTTGGCGCAAGGGCATGCTGGATTAGGTTGTGGTTCGTGGCAGCGTACTGCGCAGACATCTTAGTCAACTTTACCCCCGCTCAGAATTGTGGCTTTCTAGACCGCGAATGTTTGTCCCGCGGTCTCTCTCTCCTGATGGAGCTTGCCTCATTTCAGCGCGTATAGCTACGCCGCCGTAATCCGAAGAAGTCGGTGTTTCCCAACTACGTCCTGCCCTGGAAGATGGCCGCAAGTTCACACTCACGAAGAGACTACCGGCGCAAGTGGAACGTCCCCAAGGGCGGTGATCGCTGAGGAGTACCCGCGGTTGGGAGGCCGATGTCTATTGTTCAGTTTGCACATGGTGAGAACCGCAAGCCATCGACCAGAAGAGTTCAATTCTCCCTTTCAAGCTGAGTGAAATGGTCTACCAGCCGTCTGGTCGAGGCCCTATAAGGAACCCGCAGGTGCGGAGTACGCACCGACGCCCTGTCGACATACATATCGGCCGCGTATGAGAAGGAATCCGGTATTGCCCCTGTGCCTGCCGCTGATCCGCCACCTGAAATCCTCGGACCTGTTTGGCGCCATCGATCGCCTGCCGGGGCTCGGCACGCCGGTTGGTGAGCGGACATTCGAGGTCCTCAACCCATCGAGCGGCGAAGTGCTGGCAGTAGTTCCCGATATGGGTGCGGCGGAGACACGCGCTGCGATCGATAAGGCCTACGTAGCGCAGCCTGGATGGGCGGCGCTGACCGCCCGAGAACGCAGTGACGTTCTGTGGCGATGGCATCAGCTGATCATTGACCACGCCAGTGATCTTGCCGCCATACTCACTGCCGAGATGGGCAAGCCGTTTGCCGAAGCCAAGTCGGAGGTTTCGCATGCGGCCGCGTATCTGCAATGGTACGCCGAAGAAGCCAATCGCATCTATGGCGAGACGATCCCCGCACCCTCGACAGACCGTCGAATGCTGGTGATCAAGCAGCCGATCGGTGTCGTCGGCACGATTACGCCATGGAATTTCCCAGCGTCGATGGTGGCGCGGAAGATCTCGCCGGCCTTGGCGGCGGGCTGCGCGATCGTGCTGAAACCTGCTGAACAGACGCCGCTCGTGGCAGGTGCAATGTTTGCCCTCGCGCATCAAGCCGGCTTTCCCGACGGCGTCGTCAACCTAGTCTATGCGTCCGAAGGTGGTGGCGTTGGACGCGAACTCTGCTCCAACCCCAAGGTCCGAAAGATCAGCTTCACAGGCTCGACCGAGGTTGGCCGACTGCTCATGCGGCAGTGCTCGGACCAGATCAAGAAGGTCAGCCTCGAGCTCGGCGGCAATGCCCCTTTCATTGTCTTTGATGACGCCGATATCGACGCTGCGGTTGACGGCGCGATCCAGGCGAAATTCCGCAACGCCGGCCAGACTTGCGTTTCAGCGAACCGCCTTTACGTCCAATCGAGCGTTCACGATGAGTTCGTCGAGAAGTTCGTGGAGAAAGTCCGGTACTTGTCGGTTGGCGACGGCTTCGCCCCCGGAGTGGACGTCGGACCGCTCATCGACTTGCATGCTTTGGCCAAGATCGAGTTCCACATCGCAGACGCCGTTTCCAAGGGTGGGACAATTCGATGCGGGGCCGAACGTATCGGCAAGGCTGGCACCTTCTTCAAACCCACAGTCCTCACTGAAATCTCGAGCATCATGGCGGTTGCGCAAGAGGAGACTTTCGGGCCGCTGGCGCCGATCATTCGCTTCCACGAGGCGGATCAGGTTGTGCGTGAGGCCAACGACACGATCTACGGCCTCGCCGCCTATTTCTATGCCTCGAACCTGAAGCGTGTCTGGCGCGTGGCCGAGGCATTGGAATATGGCATGGTTGGCATCAACACGGGGCGTATGTCTTCGGAAGCGGCGCCCTTTGGCGGGATGAAGCAGTCCGGCATCGGGCGGGAGGGTTCCCGCCACGGGCTCGAAGACTACCTCGAAATGAAATATCTCTGCATAGGCGGAATCTGATCTCTATGTGGATGGACGCCTCAGGCGCAGAATGAACCAAAGGGATGATTGAGCGCTTTGGCGAACCTTCTTGCGGCTGATTCTGGTCGTCTATCGCGACCCCGGCCTGCGCCCCTTAAGGTGCATCTAAGCGTCCAGCTACGTTGAACCGCCTCTACGGCGACCAGCCAAGCGCCGGTACCGGACGGTACGTTGCTCATCCTGTCCAAGCTCGGCAAGCATCTCATCTGTGCGGGGCGACAGCATCGAGAAGTGCTCGGAGATCCACGCCGCCGACAGCTCACCCCCTTACATGGATATCTATGATAGGTTCGGCCGCGATCGCTCGTTTGGGCCTGATAAATTGTGCACTCGTAAACGACGTATAGCTTCTTCGGAACGGGCAGGTCCCGATCGCCGTTCGGCGCCCCAACGCCTCATTTAGCAATTTTGTCCGATCACTTTCAGGTAGGTTGAGTGGCATTTTCCAACCCACTTTTTCGGCTCGCTGTCGTGAAATTCAAACACGGGATGAGCGCCCTTTCCGACGTGATTGAATCGATGCGTAGCGCCGCCCTGTTGCCTTTCCCTTCTTTGCAACGCCGGCCGCTGCCATTTTTTTATCTTCGCTCCTCAATACCCAACCGCCGCCCCAAAACGAAGTGTCTTCGGGCTCTGCCTTCCTGTTGCCGCGGCCCAAGCTCGGCGACTAGCAGCTTTGAACAGGTCAGGCTCTTTCGCGAAGGGACATCGCAGGGGCCTGACCCTGACTTGTTGGAAACGCGAAAACAAATGAACGGGTAAACCACTCGGTCGGCGTCAAGAGTCGGTACTGAATTCCACCTTGGGCGCGGGAGCGACTCCCGAAATCGTTCGATGCTGTCCGATTATTGGGAAGTTCGCCAAGGCACCGGCGTGTTTGCGTCCGCGCCGCGAGACAATGCTGGGGTTCCATCACTGTGATGCCGCCAATTACGAGGGTTCTGCAGAGAAAACGTCTCGCCAAGCTAGTGGTTCACGCGAACCAGAACGCGATCACCCATCAGATACGGTGACACAGCGAATGTCGTCAACCCGACGGTGCAGGGCGTCGCACGGCGAGCGGATGACGCCACCGACACTTTTTACGCCGCAACGTCCTTATTGCCGCACAAGCAATTGAGCGCCCTTCGCGCATCGCTCTGAATCAGTACAGTCGCCGGCATTCTCGCCTGGAGAAGATACAGCGACACAAGACCTGCCCTGGACGTGCATCCACGAAAGACATTGAGGGTTGATATCCAATGATTATAGCGCATCTGCTCGACATGGACGGGGTTTTGGTCCGCGGCGGCCAACCGATTGCTGGCTCTGTGGACTATGTCGCCGGGCTAATCGCCAAGGGTGAGCCGTTTCAGATCTTCACCAATAACTCGCGCTTCACGCCCGAAGATCATGCCGAGCGTCTAAGAGCGGTTGGCTTCGCGGTGCAGCCAGAGCACATCTACACATCGGCGCTCGCCACTGCGCGGCTCATGGAACTGCAAAAGCACGGATCATCTGCCTATGTCATCGGCGACCACGGTCTGGTCGAGGCCCTGCGGCAGGCAGGCTGCCGGATAACGGAGTTTGCCCCCGAGTTCGTGGTCCTCGGGGACACCACTTCGTACCACTACGAGCAGATCGCAATTGGCGCCGAGCTTGTGGCGAAGGGCGCGCGCTTTCTGGCCACCAATCCGGATGCGACTGGCCCGACCGAGCGGGGCTCCCATCCGGCATGCGGTGCAGTCGCGGCACTGATCGAGAAGGCCACCGGCCGTCAGCCCTATTTCGTCGGGAAGCCGAACCCGTTCATGATGCGCAACGCGCTCGACCGGCTCGGAGTGCGAGCTGTCGATACCATCATGGTCGGTGACCGCATGGACACCGACGTGCTCGCCGGGCTGGAATCGGGCCTCAAGACAGCCCTTGTGCTTACTGGGGTGACCAAACTGGCTGACATAGAGCGGTTTCCATTCAGACCGGACAACGTGGTCGAGTGCCTTGCCGACCTGGGCCAGATCATAGCGAACCAATAAGCCGAACGCATCCCTCCACGAAGACCAGACGCTCCCTTTACGTTCCTTATGGCGGCCGTCAAACGGGGCAATTGTCAGGAGGAACGCTGGCCGATTCCAAGGCCCGAAAGGCGTGGGCGCGCTGCACCTTAGGGAGGGGTTGCGCCTCGAACCGCTTTTTTATGGTGAACAGGAGGACGGGCGACAGGGCGGGACGCTGAACAGCGCAGCAGCCGCCGGACTGGCCGTTGCCGCGGAACAGGCGGCTCGGCGGCTGCGTGTAGCGAGTGGCATCGAAGCCCGTCGAAACAACTTTAGACGGGGCTTGGCAATCCGCCTGCCGCAAGTACGCTTTAATGGGATTCAAGCACCGCGCCTTCCAAATACGTGCTCTTTGATCATCACGTGGTGTGAGGCCGATGCGATTGTCGAGCGCCTGGCGATGCGCGGAATCTGTCTGTCCACCGGTTCCCGCCTGCCGCGCTGGCTTCACCGCTCCGTCGCATGTGCTAACGACGATGGGGATCAGCTATGAAGATGCCAGGCTAAGCTGCGAGCGAACCTTTCCACATTGTCCAAAGCGGATCTCGAGTTGGGAATGGCCGAAATAGTCGCTGCCGTGAATACGGAGCCACAACGACCGCGCTCGAAGTCTGACAATTCTTTAGCCCTTGCGCTTCGTTCACGTAATCATGGCAGACGCAGCGGCAAGTTCCGCCTCCTCGACTACCTTTCGGCACCAGTCCGCATAGCCGGATGCGAAACATTGCGCCTCTAATTGAAGTTCTAAACGCGAGTGCGTCTGAACACGCATGCCCGGCAGGAGACTGAGCTCGCTGCCGGGCCGGGTACGCCTTGGGAGGTGGCGTAATTCAGCGACTCTCGTGGGGGTGGAACCACTCAGTCCGCGGGTTTTGCTGAATAGCGAGCATATACCATGCCAAGTTAAAAAGCGTTTAAAAACACCCGAGAGTCAGGTTCCTGTACGTTGCGTACTCGACATTGTCCGCTATCGGACAATGCGAACGTGCCTCTTGGCATCGATCGATGCCTCAACCAGAGCGCCCCGCGAAGGCCGTTGGCTGCCATGTCGACCAGGCCAATCGGTGGTGAACGGGTTTTAGCTCCGAACTATTTGCCGGCTGACGCACAGGGCGGACTGTCACTTTTAAAGAAGGAAATCTCTGTACCCCCCATTCATGAGGGCGCGGCCACGAGAGACCGCGCGGCGAATGCGGTCGCGCAGATGATCGCGAGGATCCCTCCAGTCGGCATGGACGCGCCGTTGACCAACCAGCGCTTCGGCGAGCTCGCGATGTGACGCTCCGGCAAGCGAACCGTCGAGCGCACGAAGAACGAGGGTCAAACGGGGACCGCGTTTTTCCGGCGGAAACAAGCGGGCAGGCAGGTGTTGACCCAGAGTTAGAGCGTTGAGGCACTCGAGCGCCCTGAGACGGGGCTTCGAAAGCATCGCTGGCCAGATCGCCTCGGTGCGGAGGCAAACAGGGCGCAAGATATCCGCGCCACAGACTGCGAGCTGGAGCGTATGTTCCGCATTGCGAAGAAGAACATGCTGGCCCTTGTCGGGCGCCAGCAGGACCGTCGCACGACATGGCAATTCCGAGAGCTCGAACGGCAATGTCGCCGAGGATGCGGACAGCTGTTCTGCAATGACCGGCAGCACATGGACGCACCAGAGGGGAGACCAGAATACGAGCGAATTTCGACAATAAGACTCGGCGAAACAGGACACCCCAGCATGACAGGTCACCGGCCGACGCGACCACGTCGCGATAGGGGCGGTAGGCCAAAATATTGGTCTGCTGGCTTGCAGCGGTCACCTCACGCTGGAATGCTGGGTTGCGGCGTAAGAACTCCCAGGCCCACTCGCGCGGCGTCAAACCAGTGGTGTAATCGTATGATCTTTCATCGCGCCAATCAGCCTCGTCCGCGCCAGTCACGAGAACTGTAGGCACGACCGTGCCCCCTCGCCCGCCCCTATCGATGTTGAAGCATCATGCCACTTGGCAAAGCGCCGGCGCCGAAGGCACCAGACCTCGATGGAGGCATTTCGTCGAAGCGTGTACCATCGGCACTGTCGAGGGCAGAAGACGCGCGCAAACAGCGAGCAGACGGTCCAACCCGCGCGTCGACAGCCATGTCGGCCGGAGCACGCCAAGGGAGTCGGTTTGATTGCGGTGATCGGCTCCTGCGTGGCGTTCCAGACGTTCCTTGAAGGCGCAGTGGCGTGGCGGTGGATTGCACGCTCATTGTGGGCAAGTTGTCGTAGCGCCGGCGCTAGAAACTCAGTCATGACAGGTCTCCTAAGGGGAAATTTCCGCCATTGGAGGCCAAGTTTCAGGGTATGGCAGCCTGTATAGGTGTACAGGTTGAGCCGACTGTTCAGTGGGCGCGCCAAACGATCCGGCAAGGCGCGCAATTGCTTTTGGGGTGGTGCTCACGCCCGGGTTTTGCGAGCGGCATGGAGATGGAGTGCGGCCGGGGGCCACTTGCGCCTGCTGCAGCCGTTTTCCAGGCAGACTTGTCCCAGGCTGCCTTTGGTGCGGGCGTACAACTCGCAGCGCCAGCCAAAGACCGCCGATCATTGGCCGTCTCGCCGAGATAGGATGCCGAGCCGGAGCTTCCCTGTTCCTGACCCTCTACCTTGCATATTGAACGACGCTCGCCAGCAGCTGACTGTAGCTCGCGACCACTCCCATGTGTTCGTTCGAACGCAGCTTGCTGGCGCGAACGGCAGACTTAAAAATGCAATCAAGCGGACGGTTCAGGCCAAGCTTGCTGGCAGGGTTGGATAACCATCAGCTCGGCCAAGCGGCGCTCCATCCCTTCCTCGGATCTCCGATTCTTTGCCGCTGGTGGCCTCTAGAGAGCAACAGAGGCAGCCGGCTGGTCGCTCACGGCGGCCATCGCCTCATGATGTCTGCCATTGAATCCCTGTGCGAGAAGCCTTCCGGAGCGAAGATGTCAGGGGCCAACCAAGTTCATTGTGAGCTTCCCTGCTTGAGCTCTCCGCGGCGTCACCGAACTCCCCGCAGGAGGTCGATCGGGTGATTGCGCGGTGCGCTCGTTGTCGGATTCTCGACAATGTCGGACATGTGACACAACGCTCCAGAGAGATCGCATTGTTCCGTAACGATTTTCCCAGTTGGCACGACGGTTGCAGTCCTATGCGCAAAAGAACTGCGACGCCGCCGACTGAGAAGAACCCACTGATGATCACAGTTTTCCCACATGCGGGCGCCCCCGCAAGCACTCAGCGTACCCGAGCAGATGGAAGCCATTGCGCTTTCATTCGTCCGGTTGTCCGGACATGAGCGAATTCGATTTCCGGCCAACGCTGAATGCGCCTGACGATGACCCCCATCTTTGGCTTGAGGATGTAGAAGGCGAACGGGCACTTGCGTGGACGGCCGGCCAGTCGGCAAAGGCCCTGAAGCACTTCGGTGGAACGCAGTTCGAGCGCGACGGTGCGGCGCTTACAGTGATTTTCGATCGCCCCGACCGGATTCCCCTGGTCACGCGCCGCGGTCAATACCTCTACAATTTCTGGCAAGATGCTGACAATCCGCGAGGACTGTGGCGCCGGACCACTCTTGCCCTCTACATGAAGGCGGATCCCCAATGGGAGCTACTGCTCGATCTGGATGCCCTCGCGGCTAGCGACGGAGAGGACTGGATCTGGAGTGGTGCTTCGATCGAGCCGGAGAGACGGGAAAGAGCCGTTCTGCGCCTGTCGCGCGGCGGCAGCGATGCGGTCGTGCATCGCGAATTCGACCTGAGCTCTCTCAGCTTTGTCGCCGACGGTTTCAATCTCCCCGAGGCCAAGGGCGGGATAAGTTGGCTCGACCCTGACACGCTTCTGCTTTCCAGTGCGCTTGGTCGGGGCATGGCCACCCGCTCAGGTTACGCCCGCACCGTGCGACTGTGGAAGCGTGGCGCGGATCCCCTCACCGCGCCGGTGATCTTCGAGACCGGTTCCGAAACCCTCGGCGTGTCTGGCCATCTGGACCGTACCGCCGAGAGCGAGTGCCTGTGGTTCGTTGAGCAGCTGGCCGGGTTAGAGCAGATAGTCCGCATTGGCGATCGAAGCGGGCCGAAAATTGAGATCGACCTTCCCAAGGACGCCAGGTGGGATACCTTCGGCGATTGGCTGGCGGTAAAGCCCCGCAAAGCATGGACGGTTGGCGGGACGACCTATTGCGCCGACGCGCTGATCGGCATCTCGCTTTCCTCTTTCATCGCTGGCGAGCGTCGTTTTAGTACCCTGTTTGAACCGGCCGAGAGGCGCTCCCTGCAGTCATACTTCTGGAATGACGGGAAGCTCATTATCGCCTACCTGGCGAACCTCGTTCCGAGATTCGCGGTGTTCACCCCGGGCCCGCAGGAATGGACGCGCCGAGACCTGGACGCCGTGCCGGCGCAAGGGGCTGTTCACCTCTGGTCACTCGACGCGGAAGATCACGAGACCAATGGAGAGGTCCTGGTTTGCGCGCAGGATCCGATCACGCCGCTGCAGCTTTTCCTATTCGATCTCAATGCCGCGCCGCCTCTCAGCGCTTCAGTAATCCTGAAGCGCAGTCCAGAGAATTTCGACGCATCCGGACTGGTGGTAACGCGCCACGAGGCAGTCTCGATCGATGGTGAGATGATCCCTTATACGCAGGTCGGACCGGCGGAGGGGAACGGAGATGCCCCGGTTCACCTTTCCGGCTACGGCGGGTTCGGCATATCGCTCCTGCCCTCCTACAACTCCTGGCTCGGCAAGCTGTGGCTCGAGCGCGGGGGCACGTGTGTGGAGGCGAACATCCGTGGGGGCGGCGAGTTCGGCACCCGCTGGCACGATGCCGGGCGGAGGGAGGGCAAGCGTCTCGCCCATGACGATTTCGCCGCCGTTGCCGCCGACCTCGTGCGAAGGGGCATCACGCTGCCGAGGCGGATTGCCGCCGAGGGCGGCTCAAATGGCGGCCTGCTGATCGCCAACATGCTTACCCGCTATCCTGAGCATTTCGGCGCGCTGTTCTGCACGGTTCCGCTTGTCGACATGCGCCGCTACACCAAGCTCTTGGCGGGCGCGAGCTGGATCGACGAATATGGCGATCCCGACAAGACTGACGATTGGGCTTTCCTGAAGGAAATCTCCGCCTATCACACTGCCACGCCGGGACAGCCCTATCCGCCTATCCTGCTCGCCACCATGAGACGTGACGACCGCGTCCACCCAGGCCATGCGCGTAAGATGGCGGCAAAACTGCAGGCTCTTGGCTATCCCGCTTACTTCTACGAGCCCAGCGCGGGTGGGCACGGCTACGGCAAGGACAATCGGGAGCGCGCTGCATTCACTAGTCTTGGCATCAATTTCCTTCGCAGCGCGATCGGCTGGCACGCCGATATCGTTCATTGACGCCCGAGAGCCCGACAAAACTACAAGTGAGTGAGTACAGGTCCATGGCTGCAACAAAGGTGAAAATAATGCGGGCACTGCTTGCGCAAAATGCGCCAGCGCTCTGTCGATCTCAACCAATAGAGCCGGACACTCAGTTCAGTCTACTTTTCTGAAGAGCAAGGAGAAATACCATGGCAACAAAGCGAATGAACTTGGCGCGGGGAGTAGCAGCAGCCGTCGTCCTGATGCTGCTGGCACAGCAGTCTGTAGCGGCGGACAATCCACCAATCCCGTGGTGCGTCGCTCCGCCTCCGCCTCCCCCTCCCCCTTACCCGTGCCACGTCTACAACACCAACCTAAGCGCCAAGCTCTTGCAGATCCGCCTGCGCTCATCGGGGAAATATTCGGGCTACGTTAACGCGGTGCCCGGCTCGGTCTTTCGTATTCCAACAGCGTGACGCCGGAACTCGATATTTCGTATTTCTTCACGGACAACGTCGCAGCCGAGCTTATCCTCGGCACCACTTATGCCAACATCACAGGCCAGGGCTCGATCGGCGGGCTGGGCAAGGTCGGCAAGGTCTGGCTGCTGCCGCCCACGCTCACATTGCAGTATCATTTTACCGATTTCGGCGCCTTCAAGCCCTATATCGGCGCCGGCGTGAACTATACGATCTGCTATCATCAGCAAGCCGGCAGCGCCGATGATCTCAAGGTCAAGAACACTTTCGGCGCCGCCCTGCAGGTCGGATTCGACTTCATGGTGGACCAGCGCTGGGGCGTCAACTTCGACGTGAAGAAGCTTTTCCTGAAGCCAGACTTCGATGTCACTGTCGCCGGCGCTAAGCTCACAGGCAAGGCGACGCTCGATCCCTGGTTGATAGGCGCAGGTGTCACTTACCGCTTCTGACAACGGCAGGCGAAGGCGGCTTAGGCACAGCCGAGTCGATTGAAGGGCGCCTCGTGCGCCCTTTTTCCGTCGGCCCGACGGTCCACTCTTGTCAACCCGACATACACCCAAGGTCAATGTGACTTGCGGTTGTTCGAGCTGTCGATATGCGACGTTAATGTCGGTCGTCCGACACAGCCGGTCCGATCGATCGCCTTGATTTAAAGGCATTTTCCTTTGGCGCACATATTGCATCCTTCATCCGGACAGGGATCAACGGACTGACGCCGGCCATGCAGAGAATGTCCCTAGCCACGCTTTGTGCCGGGCCCAATTCCGGCCGTTTCTGGCGCAGGAACAGCAAGGGAGTGTGGTTGCAAGCGTCATCTTTCGTTGAAGATTCCATCATGTGGACATGGAAAATACCCTGCTGGCTCGGATGCCAACTCTTCAGTCTGGTTCACCCGGCCAGTTTCTGGATATCGGCGTAGGGCGCACGGGTCATGTTGACTGCCGTCTCGGCCGCACCCCCGTGCTGACTCCTTCGAGCAACGCTCAACGCTGCTGCACACCGGCGATGAAAAGCCAGATCCAACAACATGTCTTCCGAAAACCGAAAGAGGTGAACAGATATGGTCAAGATCAGCGCTTTGGCGCCCGCGTTATTAATTGAAGGGGCATCGGGATCGGCAACCGCTCGGGCGCTGGCCAACGGTTCAAACGGTACACATCCACCGCTAGCGCTGAGCGACTTGGAGCGGGCATTGACGATCAACCATCGCTATCGCGGACTCACCGTGAATGTCCCCGAGCGGCCGTTCTGGCTGACTGGAGGCAACGCGTTCGCATACCGCCGGACTACCCATGGCGAGCGGCAGTTCATGCTGGTCGATGTCGCCACGGGCGTGAAGCGGCCGCCCTTCGATCAGGCCCGTCTGGCGGCGGCACTAAACGGGGCGAGCCATAAGCGGTATCAGGCCGACGATCTTCCCTTTGAGCGTTTCGAACTGACCGAGGATGGTCGCAGGCTCGACTTCCTGATTGAGCAGGTCCGGTGGAGCTGCGACGTTGCAAGCTATGCCTGCACCAGCACAAAATTGGATGTGGACGCGCCGAAGTTTCAGCTCCGCCACCACGACACGCCACCGGCTGAGAATAAACCCGACCAGAGGAGTGTCTCGCCGGACGGCAAATGGATCGTCTATATAAAGAACTACAATGTTTTCCTGCGCTGCAAGGACGGATTGCAGGATGTTGCGCTGAGCCGGGATGGATCCGAGGGCAATTACTATGTCTTTTCGACACTGAGCTGGTCGCCGGACTCGCGCCACCTTGCGACTTACCGTGTTCGCCCCGGCTTCAACCGGAAGGTCCACTACCTCGATTCGTCGACGGACCAGTTGCAGCGCGAATATTCGACAGTGGTCTATTCCAAGCCGGGCGATGTCCTTCCGCTGCCCCAGCCGGTCCTGTTCGACATTGCCGGCCGCCGCCAGGTCGTGATCGACAACGCCCTGTTCTCCAACCCCTTCGAACTTTCCGCTCTCCAATGGTGGGCGGACGGTCGCGGGTTTACTTTCGAATATAATCAGCGCGGGCATCAGCTCTATCGGCTGGTCGAGATAGACGCCGCCACGGCCCGTGCGCGCTCGCTGATCGACGAGACCAGCACGACATTTGTTGATTACCGGCCTCTAGTGATGGATCAGCACGGTACCGGGAAAATCTTTCGTTACGACGTCGATGACGGGAAGGAGATCATCTGGGCATCCGAGCGCGACGGGCACGAGCACCTGTATCTGTTCGACGGCCGGACCGGCGCGCTCAAGAACCAGATCACCAGCGGTGAGTGGGTCGTGCGGGGGGTCAACCATGTCGATCCGGTCAAGCGCCAGATCTGGTTCGAGGCGAGCGGGATGCATCCGGGGGAGGACCCTTATTTCGTCCATGCGTACCGCATCGGCTTCAACGGCGAGGGGCTGACTGAGCTAACGCCCGAGCCGGCCAACCACCATGTCAAGTTCTCTCCCGACGGCCGCTACTATGTCGATCTGTGGTCACGCATCGATCTGCCGCCCCGCATGACGCTCCACCGCGCCAGCGACGATGTCAAACTCATGCAGGTGGAGACCGCCGACATATCCGAGCTCGTGGCCGCCGGCTGGCAGCCGCCACTCAGCTTCCACGCCAAGGGGCGCGACGGCAAGACTGATATCTGGGGCGTGATCCACCTGCCCGCCAATTTCGATCCGAAGAAGAAGTACCCGGTGGTGGAGAATATCTATGCCGGGCCCCACGGCTCCTTCGTCCCAAAATCCTTCTCAAGCCGGACAGAGCCGCTCACGCAGCTGGGCTTCCTCGTTGTGCAGATCGATGGCATGGGTACCAACAACCGCTCACGCGCCTTTCATGACGTTGCCTGGAAAAATCTGAAGGACGCAGGCTTTCCCGATCGCATTCGATGGCACAAGGCGGCCGCCGCGAGGTATCCGTGGTACGATATCTCCAACGTCGGCATTTTCGGCGGGTCCGCAGGCGGCCAGAGCGCGGTGAGCGCGCTGCTCTTTCATCCCGAATTCTATAAGGTCGCGGTCGCCAACAGCGGCTGCTACGACAACCGGATAGACAAGATCCGGTGGAACGAACAGTGGATGGGGTGGCCAGTCGGCATTGAATATTCCCAATCCTCCGCCATCGACAATGCTTACAGGCTGCGGGGCAAGCTGATGATCGTCGTCGGCGAAATGGACCACAATGTCGACCCGTCCTCCTCGCTCCAGCTTGCCGACCGACTCATCAAGGCGGGAAAAGATTTCGACATGTTCTATGTGCCTGGTGCCGATCACAACGCGCCAGGCATCTACACTGAGCGCAAACTCCTGGACTTCTTCGTTCGCAACATTCTCGATCAGACCCCACCCGACTGGAACGCTGAACGAACCGAGCTGCAAAAAAGCAAATCGTCACGATGATGGCTTCGGCAGCTTCTGCCTATGGCAATCCTCGCGCCCATTTGTTAGCTGTGATCGAGGCGGCAAGCGAGCGGAGAACCGCTCGGACGAGGGCCTGCGCCGATTCCTGCGCAACGGGCCTAAGCAAGACGGAAACAGGAACGATTCGACGCTCGACGGCGCAAGGCGGGGGTTGAGGACATGGCGCCCGGCCTCTGCCTTCGATGACGGTACGCTTCTGTCCTGCATGCTTCGTTTTGCCTCCGCTCGCCAATCGCGGCTTTCCCGGAAGCGGGACGGAAGCGGGGGTGGGCGGCGAGTTGCGACCGGAAGGGCCGCCGTCCAGGCGGACCGCATCCGAAGGACCGAAACGAAGAGAAGGACCCGAAGCGAGAGCGAGGGGTTGCGGGACGTCGCGGCGGGCCTAGAAGGGAGTGCCGCCTGCCCTGCTCCGCCGGGAAAGGCGAGCTGCCCGAGTCTGACGACCCGCGCCAGGGCGGGAGCCGAATGGCTGAGGGGCCTGAGCTTTGCCCAGAAAAGCGGGCTCATTCGCCGGCTGCGCGGCGAGGCGCGACGCTAGCTATGACCGCAGGCTCAATAGAATCTCGCAAGGATCAGCCTCAAGCACCGCAGTCACGTCGAGAAACTCAATGATATCGAGACGCCGCTCTCCACCCTCATACTTGGCCACGAAGGATTGCGGCCGGCCAAGCTTCTCGGCCACCTGCGCCTGAGTCATGCCTTTGGCCTTGCGCAGCGATATCAACTGGGCCAGAAACCGCTGGTGGCGGGCAGATCGAAGTGATTTGGGCATGTAGGCGAACCGGTCAGGTAAAGACCGGCTCAGCCACTAATCCCGGTTCCGGATTATCCCATTTTGGGATATGCTGTCTTGAATCCAGCTATCAACTGCGAGGTTCGCGGCAGAGATGAATCGATCGACGGGAACAGATGGGACTGAAAGCTCGACATTGCTCGATGAGGTCCCCTGGTCAGACAGCATCACGGGCTACGACAGGCAGCATTCCACCATTTACCTGCGCATCCTCGACGCCTGCGCCGACAATGCCAGCGTAGAGGAAATGGCCGAACTCATTCTCGGCATCGACCCCGTCGTTGAACCGGTGCGCGCCCGCAAGGCTGTTCGCAGCCATATCGACCGGGCGAACTGGATGGTGACGACCGGCTACAAGGAACTGTTCGGCGGCTGACGCACGGCTGGAACTGTCACGTTTCCAGGCGAGGAACTCACGACGGTCCCCATTCCTGAGGGCAGGGCTCGAGAAACGGGCGCCGAATGCGGTTGCGGAGGCAATCGCCAGGTTCCGTCCAGTCGGCGTAGACGCGCCTTCCCGATCAGCACTACAACGATCTCGCGATATGAAGGTCCGGCGAGCGATCCTCGAGCCCCGCAGAACTTCGTTCAATCGGGCCCGCTTTTCCGGCGGAAACAAGCGGGCAGGCAATTCGCAGTACACAAAAGACGCCCCACAGGCTACGCTTCAACGCCGCCGCGCACGTGAAGCTAACCTGTCAGTGAACCGAAAAAAAAGGAACGGGCCAGGCGCCCAATTGCCTGTTTGGTGGTCGTCACCCCAAGCTTCCGGCGAGCGTTGCCCAGATGAAAGGCGGCCGTTCGCTGCGTGATCCCCAGGATGCAGCCGATCTCCCAATCAGACTTGCCTTGTTCTGCCCACTGCAGGCACTCGTATTCGCGCGGCGTCAGCAAGACACCATCGATCATTCGATCGGCGGACAGTTTGCAGCGAACGAACATATGAAAACAGGTCGCGATATACCGGAGACCTTCTTCGTGGCGTTCTGCGGCGCGGAAAACTGCATTGTCGGGCTTGTCTGCGGCAAAGGTTATCGCAGCAAAATTTCCTCTGCGGTCGATAATCGGGAACGTAATGCCGCAGCAGATGCCAAACTGCGCCGCTTCTTCGAAAACCTGAACCGCTGCCGCCGCCTCGCCGCTCAGATCGGATCCCCAACGAAACGGGCATCCGCCACCGCGTGCGCGCACAATAACGGGGTCAACACTCTGATACCGGTTCTCAAGATAACGTGCTGTCCAGGGCGCCGGATAATTCGAGATCAGCGTGGGTTTGCCATCAGACCGCGGTGGCAAGGAGAGATAGGCAAAAGTGAGCAGATCGAGTCCAGAGGCGGTATCGGCCAGGGCACCGCGGAGATCAGCCTCATCGACGCTTTCTGAAAGCCGTTCCAAAAATCTCTCGAAGACAGCCTGCATGTATCTGGCCCCTGCTTAAACTCACCCCCGTTCCACAGCTGCGAAGCGCTGGGCGTGCCGCACACGGACTGGAGATTGTTTTGCAATGGACTGATGTCGTTGCCCGTGCCGGTAGCTGCTCAAATTTCTCAAATCAGGCAATCGGGCGATCGCGCCCGATGTGATTGTGATCCCGCCAATCTGGCCACGACGACACTGCCGCAGATCGTAGTGCCTGAGATTCATTTTACCCCTCATTCTGCTGTCCGGATTAAAACAGTAGAATCTGATCAATGCGTCGCTATTCCTCGACTCGAACCGCGCTTCGCGTAGATTAAAACGGTTGCCTCTTTCTCGTCTAATACTTCAAAGAGAAATAACCTGGTCCGCGGTTGGCAGAGCCATGTATGCAACAACCATTCGTTTGGTTTGCCGCACATGAGTACCATGATGGGCTTCTGATTGCGCGCTGCCGGTGTCCTGATGATCGTCTTCAGGCATGCTCGATCCGTCCAGCTCAGGCGGTTCGAAACGGCATCCGGGTGGGTGTGCCAGTCCCCGAGATATGTGTCCAACCTCCCGGAACGTTCGTAGTGCTTTGCGATTTCCGCCTGCTGCCAGCTTTGATCAGGGACAAAGCTGCTTCGTTCGTGAGATGCGTGCGGCCCGGCCGGAATCATTGCTGTTACGACGGCAGCGTTGTTTTCGGCCCAGTATCCCATGAAGGTCCCACCCGTTTCCCGATCATACCAGAGGTCGGCGTCGGTTTGCATGTCCTGCACGATCGCTTGAGGCAGCCAGACTACCGGTTGCATCCGCATTCCTTCATCGGAGGCAAGCGATCGACCCGCCAAGACGGCGGCACCCGCCTGATGCCGTCATGTAAGGTGACAGTGTGAACCAAGGACTCCTTGAAGTCGTCTGGTTGGGAAAGAATGTCCACGGCCAGCCGGACAGCCTCCAAAGATAATTCATGGAGGTCGAATGATGCCCCAGTGAAGGTCAGCTCCGCGCATCCAGCCGGCTGATTCAGGCCGGAGGTTTCTCCTGATCCAGGAGCTTTCTCGATCAAACCTTTCGCATAGGCGAATTCGCGGCAGGTTGGACAGCCGGATTTCGGGTGGTAGGCCGCAACAACACCTCCCTTCAATGACAGCGTTCCGAAAAGAGAGAGCATCGGTTTGCCTGCGGACTTGCAGTGATCGGCCAACAAACGTGAGATTCCGGACGAGGCCGTTGCGTCGATGACGATATCGGCCTTCGCGAAGATCGTCGGCAGAACTGAACGGTCTCCTCCGTTTCCGTCGGCCGCCGTGGCTACCCCCACGGTGTGATGGATCGCCTCGACTTCGACCCCCGGGTATTCGGATCCCACATGCTGCTTCACGGCTGCGGTCTTTCGCATCCCCCAGGCCGTCGCACCAAGTGGCCATCGGATGGAGTTTCCTGGTTCGACCATGTCATGGTCGATGACAGTAAGATGAGAACAGCCGTTACGGGCAAGCTCGATCGCAACTGGAGCCCCGATAGCTCCCATTCCGAAGATGGCAATTACCTTGTCCTTCAAGATGCCCACCGACGGAACTCTGGCACCGATGTCTGAGGCGCCTGCGCGGAGCGTGGGCACGATGATCATCGAGGGGCTGGTACCTCTCTGCCCCTGCTTCACAGGCCGGAACGACTTTGCTGGTCCGTAAAACAGTGGAAATAACCAAGTGTCGCCCTCCGTACCGTGGCTGAGTTCCGTCGATTGGACGGTGGCAGACATCGAAATGGCCGGCGAGCCAGTAGTAACCGGACGCCTTCCGAACGTAATCTGGTCCTGCACCCTTTGATCGCGCCAGCCCTCGCGCGATGGCGGCGCGAAACGACTTACGCGCCTCCATGGAAATATGCCGGTGACCTTCTTCAATTCAAGCCCGCGGGGAAGAGGATAGGTCCGAGCAGCTAGGACGGATCCGTCCTTCGCCTTGATTTCCTCGACCGCACCTTGGAATCGAATTTTGTTGTCCATCTTCTGCAGGAAGTAAGAGACCCGCAGTGTCCCATCTGTTTGACCTGCTAGGTTCCAGGCAGTGTCGATCAACATATAGCTTCCGTCGACATAGCCATCGAATGCCGGGGCGATGCCGTTCCACCAGACTTCCATCGGCTCGCCCTGTGGATCCTCCACACCCGTGCCATTTAGAGCGTTGGCGAGTTGTTTCTCCAGAAGTGTCGCCAACGTCCACTTTATGGACCAGAGTCCCGTGTCACGCCCCAAGAGGCAAAGGTTACCGTCAGTTGGTGAGCAATGCTTATGCGGAAACGTTTCCGGGTTGCCTCGAAGGGCGACATACGGGCGGACGAAAGGATAGCTGTCGGGGAACACAGCGCGGAGCTCGCAGCCTTCCCCGGATGGCAATGGCCATTCGAACTCGACGCTGAGCACACCTTTTTTTAATTGCTCTTCGTCGATTCGCAGCGAGTCTCCGGCGAAGAAAGCGAGGTCGCGGAGTTCGAAATCAAATCTCCCTATGCAGGTATGCTCCCAGTGGGGGAGCATACCTGCTTTCAGATCGCCGTAGCCTATCCAGTTCATCCTACATCCCTACAGGGCGATCCGGCGGCTGGGGTGGGTCCTTGGGGCCAGGCGGAACTCCGGGCGGGCGACCCGGAACGCCATCTGGTGGGCCTGGGACCCAGTCGGGCGGGCCAGGCGGGTTGTGGCCTGGATTGCCGGGAATTGGGGGGCGTGCCATGTTGATTCTCCATTTTGCTTGGTGGAAGATTCAGTCAGATCGCGGCGTTCTCAGTTAAGCTGAGAATACGATCGTTTTGTTCCCGTTGAGCATAATCCGCCTCTCCAGATGCAGCTTGACGGCCCGTGCGAGGACCCGGCTTTCGATATCGCGGCCAGTCGCGAGGAAATCTTCCGCGCTCATTGCGTGCGTTACGCGCTCAGTCTCCTGATCTATGATTGGACCTTCATCGAGGTCGGGCGTCACGTAGTGGGCTGTCGCGCCGATAAGTTTCACTCCGCGCTCGTACGCCTGATGATAGGGCTTTGCGCCCTTAAAGGAGGGTAGGAAGGAATGATGGATGTTGATCATCTTGCCGAACAGGCAAGTTGACACGTCGTCAGACAGGACTTGCATGTACCGGGCCAAGATCACGAGGTCCGCGCCAGTTTCGCTTACGAGACACAGGAGCTTTTGTTCCTGCTCGGCCTTGTTTTTCGTGTGTACCGGCCAGTAGTGATAGGCGAATCCCTCCCGCTCCGCGATCCCACGGCTGTCTTCGTGGTTAGAGACGATCGCCACCACATCTGCGTTCAGCCATCCGACCTTGATTTGGTAAAGCAGATGAAGCATCGCGTGGTCGAATTTCGACACCATTACGACGATCTTCGGCCTTCGGCGCGCATCTATAATGTCAACAGATAAACCGAAGCGGTCAATTGCCGGTTTGAGCGCATGTTCGATTGACACGGTCGAAAGCGACTCGTGTCCTTCAACGGCCAGACGCATGAAGAAGCGATTGCCGGTACGGTCCCAGAACTGGCTGCTCTCAGCAAGGTTGGCACCGAGCGCAGCCAGTCCGGTTGCGACGGCCGCGACGATGCCAGGACGGTCTTCGCAGGTTAGAGTAAGAATCTGGACTTGGGACATTGTACTTTCCGGTCAAATCAAGCTGGAGAGCTCGGGCAAAAAGGTGGCCTACGAGGCCGTAGGCAGCGAACTCGGAGATTGGACCTCCTGGCAAGGTTCAGCTTCGGAGAGCTTCTTTTGGATGAAAATGGAAAGCCTCGGGTGGGCTGCCGCCGAGATATTCTCGACGGCAGCCGCATTGCCTTGGGAGGCGCTTGGATGCGAAGCGGTACGCACGGTGATCAGCTTGTTGGCGTCGGTCGACCGCGCCGGGATCGCGTTACCGGCATAGCTCGGCCCTTTGAAGGTGTCCGGCAAGATGACTTCGATGATCTCGCAAGTCTGCGCGACATCGATCCGTGCGCGCGGCACCATATTCTTCCCAGACGAGGTCGTACCAGACGAGGTCGCTGGCGCGATGGACGAGGTCGCTGACGCGATCATAGTGTCATACGAATTAGCGAAGGAGCCAACGAGTGCCGTCTGCGCTTCGGCGAGGCCCTCAATGGGTTCGTCGGATTCGGCGAGCAGCATCTTGCTCACGCCCTTTAGCTTGGCGGCAGCATTGACAAGGCCCTCGGCGCTCTTGCAAGCGGCCAGCGCATGCAGGTCCGAACCGATCTGCAGCGCCGCTGAAAACGCCTCGGCGGTCTGGTGGGAAAGCGTCGCGTTGTTGTGTTCTGCAATCAGAAGAATAGCCATGTTCTTGTGTTCGTTTCGATCGCTTACAGCACGCCGGCTGCTCTTCCCGTTGAAATACGGCCCCAGTCTTTGGATCCCGAAGCGAACTGCTGAGGAACCCTATTCGCGTCCCGCGCGCCATTCTCTGAATGCGAGGTTGAGGCGTGCACCCACGTTCCTGAACGGTCGCGGAGGCAATGCCTGGGGCCTCTCAAACAAGCGAAATATTTCGCCGAGCTGGGAGCGATGCCCCACCACGAGTTCCGCGGTTGCGATGCCCGCGGCAGTGGCCTTAGTTGCCCCTATGCCGTTGCACGCGCATGCCGCGAAGATGCGATCTTCCACTTGGCCAAACAGTGGCACGGAATTCCAAGTAAGCGCCATTGCGCCAGCCCAACGATACTGCATCTTCAAGTGGTGATGATCGGGGAAGCGATCCGCGAACTTACGGTCATGGAGATCGCTCGCACTCTTGATTGAGCCGATTTCAACTTCGATCTTAGGGTTATAGGTGTAGCGCGACCGGATGAGGATTCGGTCGCCGTCGGCGCAGTTAATACGTCGCACGGTCGTGCCCATCGGCGCCGCCGGCGTCGCTCCCCATTTCCGCGATCCAGCAAGCGTGGAGGGATCGAACGGTTGGGTCAGCGAGGCGTAAGTGAAGACATGGAGAAGTTCACCTCTCCCGAACCCGAAGCTCTCCGCATGGCCGTTTGTCGCCAGGATCACCTGGGCGGCCCAGACCTCGCCTTTGGGTGTCTTCACCGCGCAACCGTTCGGCGAGGTTGCGATGGACAGGGCGGGCGTTCGCTCGAATATTTTGACGGGCTCTTGAAACAGATCTGCAATCGCCCTCACCAGCGCGGCTGGTTGGACCATGACCGCACCCGGCGTAAAAAGTCCCGACTTGAAAGATCGCGTGCCCGTGACTTCCTCGACCTCTTCGGCATCAAGAAGCTGGTGCGGTTCGCCCAATGAATTGAGCTTGGACGAGTACGTCGCAAGGTGCTGCGTGCCAGAGTCGGTCATGGCCACGCTGTATTTGCCACTACGATCGAACACGTCCTTGTCCCAGCCATTTTCCTCCGCCAATCGGGCGTAATGTTGAATAGCCGTCCGCGCGACCGCTATCTCGTTGCGGCTCTTGGTGACAGCGTCCATCCCGAAATTGCCTGACGAAATGTCGTGAGGCAGATCAATTAGAAATCCGGAGTTCCGGCCACTGGCCCCATTCCCGACCACGTCGGCATCGAGAAGGGCGACGGAAAGTCTTGGGTCGAGATCGGCCAGTCTCACAGCGGCGCCCAACCCGGCGAAGCCTGCACCAATGATGACGACATCGGCAGTGATGGCCCGTTCGAGCTCAGGCCTTGGCGCCCTCGGAGGAAGCATTGCCGTCCAGCCGGATTCCACGCCATGGGCGGGAAGGCGACGCGCACGAAAGGTCTTGCTGGTCATCATACCGCTTCTTGTGCGACCAGTGCGCCAAGCGCCATTCGAAGCGCCGCGATGCGGTCGGGCGTAAGGGGACGGAACGGCTTTCTCGCGTTGCCGCAGCCATATCCAGTGAGTTCGGCGGCCGCATACACACTTGGGACATAGTCGCCGTCCCAAAGAAGGGACATAATTGGCTCCAGTTGCCGCCAGAGCGACTGTACGCTGTCCCATTTCTTTTCCCGGGCGGCCCTGACGATCGCCACGCAGGTGCGTGGCGCAATGTTCGCGCCGCCCCAGATCAGACCAGAGCAACCCGCAAAAAGGGAGAACGGGACGAGCGGATCGGCCCCGTTGATAACATCCAAACCGGTGCGGATTAGCCTGACCTGCCCGATCAAGTCTCCACTGCTGTCCTTGACTGCAAGGAATTCGGGCAATTCGCAGAGTCTGCGGAGCAAGTCCGGCGTTATGCGTACACCGACGGCTTGGGGCACATTGTATCCAATGATAGGCAACCCGACCTTAGCAACTTCAGCGTAAAAGTCGAAGACGCTATTGTCGTCCGACGGACCTTCGAAGAAGGGCGGGAGGACCATGACACCGTCCGCACCGGAGTTCTTTGCGAACTGCGTTCGCTCGACGACGTCGGCCGTGAGCAATGCCGAGGCCTGGGCAATCACCTTGGCCCGCCCGGCGACGATACGCGCACCGCGTTCTATGAGGGACTTTGATTCATCGGGCGTCAGATAGACATGCATGCCTGTTCCCGAGCTGAAAACGAAACCATCGACACCCGCAGCCAGATGCCGCTCGATCAATTCCTGGAAACGATCGAAATCGATACGTCCGTCTGAGTTGAACGGGGCCGTGATCGCGAGATTAAGACCGGCGAACGCAAATGACGACATTTCAGAAGCCCTCGTTTGAGTTGCTCAAATCGATCCAAAGGGTCTTGGTCTGGCAATACTGATCGTGCGCATGGAGGGACTTGTCCCGGCCGCCGAAGCCCGATTGCTTGTAGCCGCCAAACGGGGTGGCAGCGTCGCCCTCGCCGTAACAGTTCACGGTCACGGTGCCCGCCTTGATCGCCCGTGCGGCCCGAAGCGCCTTCGTCCCGTCTGCGGTGAAAACCGAGGCCGCCAGGCCATATTCTGTCTGGTTGGCGAGTGAGACCGCCTCCGCGAGAGAATTCACCCCAATCACGGAAACTATCGGGCCGAAAATCTCCTCCCGCACGTGCTTGCTGTTGTGATGGTCGAATTCAATGATCGTGGGCTCGATCGTGGTCCCGTTGAACACCCTTCCGCCTGCCACCACCCTGCCATCGCCTCGAAGATAGGCGCTAACCTTCTCGAAATGCGTGGCAGAGATCAGCGGACCGATGCGGGTCTCTGGATCAAGCGGGTCGCCCACGGTCCAGGTGTTGGCCACTTCCGTCAGTTTTTCGAGGAGACGGTCCTTCACGTCGTTGTGGACGAAAACTCGCGAGATGGCCGAGCAGTTCTGCCCCATGTTCCAGAACGCGCCGTTGCCAATGTGGGAGGCCACGGCGCCAAGATCGGGAACATCGTCCATCACGATGCAAGGGTTCTTACCACCCATCTCAAGAACCACTTCTTTCAAATTGCTTTCCGAAGAGTACTTCAGGAAGCGGCGGCCGGTGTCGGTAGAGCCCGTGAACGAAACGGCGTCGACGTCAGGGTGGCGGCCGATCGGCTCGCCAACCTCGGGACCGTCACCGGTCAGGACGTTGAATACGCCAGCTGGCAGCCCGGCATCGAGAGCGAGCTCTGCGATCCGCAATGTGGTGAGCGAAGTCTCTTCAGCGGGCTTGACGACGATCGTGCACCCCGCCGCAAGAGCAGGGCCAATCTTCCACGCGAGCATGAGAAGAGGGAAGTTCCACGGAAGGACGAGGCCGACGACGCCGATCGGCTCGCGCACGATGAGCCCGAGAGAAGCATCGTTCGCAGGTGAAACCTGATCGTATATCTTGTCGACAGCTTCGGCATGCCACTTGAGGCTGTTGATAGCCTCGGGCACATCAATGTTGATGCAGTCGCTAATGGTTTTGCCGCTGTCCAAGCTCTCCATCAGCGCCAGCTCAAGCGAGTTTTCCTCGATGATGGCAGCTAATTTGAGAAGCACCTGCTTCCGGTTGGCCGGGGTCAGCTTCGACCACCGCCCGTCCTCAAACGCATGCCGGGCGGCAGCGACGGCCCTGTCGACATCGGCCGCCGAAGCCGCCGGAAGCTCCGCCAGAACCTCCCCCGTTGCCGGGTTAAGGGTTGGAAATGTTTTGCCCGACAGGGCGGCAACCCACCTCCCATCCACGATCATCTTGCTCGGCAGCTTGAGTGATCTCGCCTGCGTCGTGTAGTCGCCTTTATTGAGCATTCTGTTCTCCCTCGTTCCGCGACAATGATTATCGTTCGAGTTCGCCTTGCATGCCGCTCGGCACGGCGTACAGCGCCACATCGCTTCGGAAGACTTCGAGATGGGCGCGCACCACGTCGCCCGCCCGCTCTGGATCACGAGCTTCGATGGCCTGGATCATCTGATCGTGTTGCCGAGCAGCGGTTTCCTGGCCCTTTTGTATCCGCGGATCGCCGTTTTGGCGGTAAAAGATCTTCCCGATCCGTGCGTGGTCGATGAGAAGCTTCTTGAGACTGGGAAGCAGATACTGGTTGTGCGCCATCTTCCCGATGTTCAGATGGAACTGGTGATTGAAGATCACCCTGTTCTCGACGTGTCCATCAGCAATGGCCTGCCGGAACTTCTGCTGAGTCTGCTTGAGAATTTCGAGGTCCCCAGCGTTGTGGTTGATGGCCGCGAGCTTTGTCGTTCCGACGTAAATCATCGGAGCGACGATCAGGAAATCCCGAAGCGTCCGGTAGGACATTAGGGATACGCGCGCGGCGCGGTTGGCCTCAAGATCGACGTAGCCCTCGCCCGCCATCTGCCTCATGAGTTCGCGGACAGGCGGACGGGAAAGGCCGAATTCCTCACTGAGAGCGACCTCGTCGAGAACCGCCCCCGGCTCGAGCTGCATCGTCAAAATACGATGCACCAATGTGTCAGCAAGAATGCCTTTTCGGTCCGTCGGGGCGGCGGGCTCATTCACGGTCATAACTGCTCCTAATGCCAGAGATAGACATATTGTAGACAAAGATCATGAGTCAAGATAGGTGAATAATAATTGCGGCGCCGTGACAGGGTACGGCAGCTCCCACAGCGTTCCATCAAGGGAGGGCAAGAGCGGTGTTTCATTCGTCACCACGGCACAGGCAGGCACGGTCGGTTCGGCTGAAGGTCGGGTTCATCCTGGCCCGCTCCTTCACGTTGACTGCCTTCGCAATGTTTATTGACACACTGAGACTCGCCAGCGATGAATTCGACAGGTCAGGTCGGATCAATGCGGACTGGGAGGTGCTGTCGAACACCCGGCATCTCGTTACGTCGAGCTGCGGCGTCCAGGTCTCGCCGACGTCTTTATTCCTCGACCCGATGGAATTTGACTACATTGTCGTCGTAGGGGGCCGATTGACCGACGGTCAGGCGGTCGACAACGAAACCCTGAGGTATCTTCGGGATGCCGCGTCCGACGGGGCGCGATTGATCGGAATTTGCACCGGAACTTTTATTTTGGCTGAGGCAGGCCTTATGGGCGCCCACGAAACCTGCGTCAGCTGGCTTCACTACGCCGACTTCCGGGAGCGATTTCCTGATTTACAGGTTCGGGCGGACAGAATTTATAACTTGGATATGACGCGGGGATCATGCGCGGGCGGCAGCAGCACTGCCGACCTCGCAGCAGAATTGGTACGACGGCACATTGGGAACGCGGCCGAGCGAAACGCGCTTGAAGTGCTGCAGATCGACAAGGTTCGGACCGCGGAGTGGGTGCAACCGCGTCGCCCATTGACAATCGAGACGCAGGATCCGAGGCTCCGCGCTGCGCTAATTCTGATGGAGCAGAACACAGAGAACACTTTGTCAGTTCCCCGCCTGGCCGCAGGGTTGGGAATTTCCCGACGGCAACTCGAGCGGCTGTTTTTCAAGGAGGTGAACAGTTCTCCTGCGCTCGTCTACCGGCGCGTGCGGCTGGAGCGCGCCAAGCAACTTCTCAGGAAAAGCGACACTCCTTTGATTGAGGTCGCTATTGGAGCCGGTTTCGAAAACGCCTCTCACTTCGCGAGGGTCTTCCGGAGGGCTTACGGTCAATCACCCACGGTCTGGAGGCGTTCGGAGTTTACTTCGCACAGTTGAGCTTTGAAGCATATTGTCCCACTCGGGCCGATACGCTTGAAATAACACTGTGATGGATAGCCGCTTTCCCGTCCGCCTCCTTGGTCCAGTCATCGCGGCGATTGCGGGTGCGGCGGGTGTTGGGGCGTCAGCACCGCGCATTCGGTTCTCAGCAAGAGAGACAGGGTCGGGGCCTTCGCAGGCTGTCCACCAGTGTTGGGCACTGACAAATAGCGTGGCGCGCTCATTTTTTGGCTTTGCTCGTTCACGAGGCGAATTTTTTCCTAGATGCGGGAGCGCGTGGTTGAACATACGGTTCGGGTGCGCACACGGGCTTTACTTCTTCTCTGGCTGGAGTAACGATAACTCATGTCAAATTATCGACGGCTTCCCTTAAGCGCGCTGCGCGCATTTGAAGCTGCCGCACGGCACTTGAGCTTTACCAAGGCTGCCAATGAGCTTTCGGTCACTCAGGCGGCAGTGAGCCGCCATATTTTGACCTTGGAGGACCACCTCGACACTCAGCTTTTCAACCGCGGAAACCAGAAGGTGTCATTGTCTCCCGCCGGCGAGGAGTTGTTTGAAGCTGCGACCCTCAGTCTGGCGCATATTGCAGCGGCTTTTGACAGTGTGAAGAGACGGGAAAAAGCCCGACGGTTGACGGTCGGCATGCCGATGTCGTTCGCAACGCTTTTTATGAGCCATCGGATTGGAGATTTCGTTGCGAAAAACCCAAACGTCGACCTGCACTTGGTCTCCCTCGAACGCAGCCCGGCGCCGGCGACGGATGGGTTTGATGTGTCGGTGGTCATGGGGTATCTGGCGCGCCCGGGATTCACAGCCACCGAGCTCTTCGGCGAGGAAGTATTTCCGGTTTGCAGTAAATCGTATCTGCCCCACTCGCCGCGTAGTCTTACTCCGGAGGATCTGGTAAACGAGGTACTCTTGGTTATGGACGATCAGCATTGGTCCGCCTACCCTTGGTCACCTTTCGACTGGGTACACTGGCTTGGCCACTTCGGAGTCTCGTCCGACTTCAAACGCGTCATTACGTTCAATAATTACCCTACGATGATGCAGTCGGTGATTAGAGGCTATGGCATCGGGCTGGGCTGGCGTCATTTGGTAAGCGATTACCTTAATGAAGGCACCTTGATAAGGCCTCTAGGTGAAAGTTATCTCACTGGCAGGAAACATCACTTGGTAATTCCGGATACCGCAATTGAGCGAGACGATGTACAGCTATTCCGCAATTGGTTGATGACACAGGTCGCAGATCTCAATCCGGTCCCGCCAGTTGCGGAGAACATCAAGGCAGCACTAGTTGCACACAGCGATACATCAGCTGCCCATCCCGGTCCGCCACTCGCCTGATAACATTTAGTCCTGCTGTACATGACTTTTTATACGGTTGTTTTGCGGCCCCCGCGCCGCTAGCGTTTCGAGATCGATCAGAGGCGACAGCTCCTCAAGCCGTACTGAAATCCCCGTCAGAGGGGAGAGTCTAATTCCGCAAAGCAGAATTCTTGGGTGATGTATGCGGGCAGCTGACCTATGACAAGGCGGCGACAGCTGACTTATGACACTCGTCTGGACTGGACTGACATTCCGCACCGCGGCGCTTCGAGTTCGAGGGTGCGCTCAATTAGGGTCCTGACTGAAAGGAAGCTTTGTGAAGCTCGAAGACGTTTTAGACCCCTTCAAAAGCTGGCACATACCGTTTGGTGATTGGGTTGATTTTGGGTTGGGGTGGATTGTACAACAATACCGCCCGTTGTTTCAGAGCTTGAAATGGCCAGTCGACCAGCTCCTGAAGGCATTTGATCTCGCGCTGAATGGCATCCCACCGGTCGTTATAATTTTATGCTTCGGATTGATAGCTTGGCAGATCGCCGGGTGGCGACTGGCGGCTCAAGTAGCTGGTCTGCTGGTGATTATCGGTTTTCTTGGCATTTGGGGTGAAACGATGACAACGCTGTCTCTCGTTTTCACCGCCGTTCTTTTCTGCACGGTTGTTGGTATTCCGATGGGAGTGATTGCCGCTCGAAGTGCCAGGGCGGCTGCCATCTGCCGGCCAATCCTTGACACGATGCAGACCATTCCATCGTTCGTCTATCTTGTTCCCGTGGTCATGTTGTTCGGTATTGGCAACGTACCTGGCGTTATTGTGACAATTATCTTTGCGATTCCGCCCATCATCAGGCTGACAACGTTGGGCATTCACCAGGTGTCTGAAGAAGTGGTTGAGGCCATGCGGGCCTTCGGAGCTACGAACAGCCAGATCTTGTTCAAGGCTCAGCTGCCGCTGGCTCTTCCGAGCATAGTGGCTGGGATAAACCAAACGTTGATGATGTCATTGTCCATGGTTGTTGTTGCTTCCATGATCGCCGTTGGAGGTCTCGGCCAAATGGTATTGCGGGGCATCGGCCGTCTAGACATCGGTCAGGCTGCAACGGGCGGAATTGGCATTGTTTTTCTCGCAATCATTCTGGATCGCCTGACACAATCTGCGTTTTCTCAGCGCCAACGCTACGCCGATACGGCTTGGTACAAGCGGGGTCCCGCTGCGCTCTTCACGGGTGTCGTCAAGACCTTCCAAGCCTCTCCTGCCGGGCGTGGAGGATTGGAAAGTGGCGGCAACAGATTTCTGGCTAACAAAGAACGGGAGCAATTATGACCTATCGGTGTAAAATAGAATGGCGTTCTAGGCGGTTTGTCGCTGCTGTCACGGTGCTTAGCACTTTAGCCCTGTCTCCTGGATATGGGTCAGCGGAGGACCTTCCGGGAAAAGGCGTGACCGTTCGACCCCTCTATGACGGCATTGCCGAAGAGGTATTCGAAGCCTATGTCGTGAAGATAGGGCTCGAGGATCTCGGCTATGCGGTTGAAGAGCCTGCTCAAGCGCAGATCCCCCTCGCCCATTTAGCGGTGGGAACGGGTGATGCGGATTACTACACGCCGCACTGGTATCCATTGCATATTGCTTTTGCTGAGAAGGCTGGTGGTGATGCCAAGGCTCGTCGCGTCGGCACGCTCGCAAAGAACTCAATCCAGGGATACTCCATCGACAAGGCCACAGCCGCCAAGTATGGCATTAGGTCGATCGATCAGTTGAAGGATCCGAAGATCGCCACACTGTTCGATGTCGATGGAGACGGTAAAGCCGACCTTTATGGGTGTGAAGCTGGCTGGGGATGCGAACGCATCATTGAACACAACCTTGATGCATACGGCCTTAGGGGCACCGTCACCCATAAGCAGGGTGAGTATTTCGTTCTGATTGCTGACGTGATCGCGCGAATAGAGTCTGGCAAACCCACTTTGTACTATGGGTGGACCCCAACCTGGATAAACGGAATTCTTCGCCACGGCAAAGAGGTTTCGTGGCTGACCGTCCCGTTCACGGCATTGCCCGACGAACAGGCTGGTGCAGTCACGACGGTTGCAGGTATTGGAAACCTTGGATTTTCGGTGAACACTCATCACGTGTTCGCTAACACGGCCTTCCTTGAGAAAAACCACGTCGCAAAAAAGTGGTTCGAGCAAGTACAGATCCCAGTTGAAGATATCGACGCGGAGAATCTTCTTATTCATAACGGTGAAAAGTCCAACGATGCCATTCTCGGTCATGCTGAGGCCTGGAAGGAGGCCCACCTCGATCAGTGGAATACGTGGATAGCCCAAGCAAAGCAGGCAGCCAAGTAAGCTGGACTGCCGGAAAGCATGCTCGCCCGGTAAGCTTTGCGCTGCCGGGCAACGCCTCTCAACCTTGGAGCTTACCTTTGGAAGCGCACGCCATTGAGTTCAAGGATGTTTGGAAGGTTTTCGGGACGAGTTCGAAGTTCGACCTTGCCAGTATCCAACGTGCTGATCTTTCGAAGGCCGCACTCCTCGATAAACATGGCTGCGTGATAGCAGTCGCCGGCGTATCCTTTGCAGTTCCAGCCGGGGAAATCTTCTGTGTCATGGGACTGTCCGGGAGCGGAAAGTCAACACTGGTCCGACATGTGAATCGTTTGATCAAACCCAGCGCCGGCCAGATCATTGTTGGCGGCGAAGACATCAATCTGAAGTCTGAAAGCGAGATGCGCCAACTCCGCGCCCGATCAATGGGTATGGTTTTTCAAAATGTGGCGCTTCTCCCTCACCGCACGGTCCGTGATAATGTGGCCTTGAGTTTGGAGCTACGAAAAGTCAGCGCCCGACAACGGTATGAGATTGCCGAGGAAAAGCTGGAGCTAGTGCAGCTGGCGGGCTGGGGAGACCGTTACCCGGACGAGCTGTCCGGAGGAATGAAGCAAAGAATTGGACTTGCCCGGGCCCTAGCGGCTGATCCTGCCATATTGCTGATGGATGAGCCATTTTCGGCACTTGATCCGCTCATCCGACGAGAGTTGCAAGACCAATTCAGTGAGCTATCGACGAAGTTGGGCAAGACAACACTTTTCATCACACATGACTTGGACGAAGCAGTGCGCTTGGGACACCAAATCGGTGTCATGAAAGACGGCAGGATGCTTCAAATCGGGTCGGCGGAGGACATCCTTGGGAATCCGCAGGATCCGTACGTTGAAAGATTTGTCCAGGGAAGCAGCCGGCTGAAGCTCTTGAAAGCCAAGTCGGTAATATTGCCCCTCCGCGAATATATGAGCGTTGGTGGGAGCGTCGCCCTGGTCGACGCGCCACGAGTCAAGCCGGATGTCGCCATCAAAGAACTGCTCGACTTGTCAAATCGCCACGACCATAGGCCACTGGTCGTCAGCGATGAAGCGGGCGTTGACATAGGTATTATCACTGCCTCATCTCTTTTGCGCGGAATACAAGGCAGGCTTTAGATAATCAAAATATCGCACATAACCTGACTTCATAAACTCCATGACTTTTTGTTGTTAGATACATGACAATTTTTGTCGTATCTTCTGACATCAATCAGGGTTTATATCATGTCTGCAAGATCAGGAGGCCGAGACGCTCGGCAGAAGCTGCGATCTGATAGGTCGGTAACGTTTATGCCACCAATGGATCGTGGCCTGCCGTATATGGATTTGTTGAGTGAAGATGAATTGATTCGGCTGCACGATAACTCTATGCAAATTCTGGAAGAAATTGGCATCGAATTTCGTGATGACGAGGCGATTGCGCTTTGGCGATCAGCCGGCGCTGAGATAGCCGGTCAGCGGGTTAGAATCGACAGGAACCTGCTGATGGAGCTGGTGGCGAAGGCTCCAGAGTACATCACAATTCATGCTCGAAACCCCTCCAGGACAGTCACTATCGGCGGCCGAAAGACAATCTTTACGCCTGCTTACGGTTCGCCGAACGTACTTGATCTGGAGGGGAAGCGGCGGAACGCGACAATTGCGGACTTCGTGAATTTTGCGAAGCTCGCCTATCAGGCCCCCGCAATGCATATGACGGGCGGCGTTCTTTGTGAGCCCATGGACATTGCGGTCCCGAAGCGCCACCTGCACATGAATTACAGTTTGATACGGTACTCCGATAAGCCATTCATGGGAGCGGTGACCTCGCGCGAGAGGGCAGAAGACACGATCGCAATGGCTAAAATTGTCTTCGGGGACGAATTTATTCACAACAACACAGTGATGGTATCGATTGCCAACTGTAATTCGCCACTTGTCTGGGATGCGACGATGCTGGATGCGGTCAAGGTTTACGCCGCGAGTAATCAGGCCATCCTTTTCACCCCATTTGTCCTTGCCGGAGCCAGCACCCCAGCGAGTACATTGGCCGCCGTTGCGCAGCTTAATGCCGAAGCACTGGCTGGCATTGCCTTCGCGGAGCTCGTTCGGCCCGGCGCACCCGCTATTTATGGGCAGTGGTTGGCGACCGTTTCAATGAAAAGCGGCGCGCCAATGGCGGGAACACCTGAGATTTGCCACATGAACATGCTGGTGGGTCAACTCGCCAGACACTACAAACTTCCTTGGCGCTGCAGTGGTATGTGCACAAGCTCAAAGCTCGTCGATGCCCAAGCAGGCTATGAAGCAGCGCGTAATATGTACGGGGTACTTATTGCCGGGGCGAACTTCGTCCTTTCATCAACCGGGTACCTAGAAGCAGCTCTGACCCAGAGCTATAGCAAGTTCATGCTCGATGCTGAGCAGATGGTAATGTTTCATAAATTTGGTCAGGGCCTGGTGAAGAGCGAGCTGGATGAAACGGTCGACGCGATTCGGCAAAGTGAACCGGGGAGCCATTATCTGGGAACCGAACATACTCTGAAGAATTTCGAAAAGGCGTTCTTCGTGCCCGATTTGATGAACCACGATAGCTATGAGCAATGGAACTTTGCTGGCGCCAAGGACGCCGACACGCGGGGACGCGATGCAGCTGAACGCGCCCTGAGGGAATATCAAGCACCGCCGCTCGACGAAGCAATCGACGAGGAGCTTCTTGACTTTATGAAACGTAGGGAACTCGCAATCGGTGAAGCTGTCCTTTAGGGGCAGGAAAATACCAAGGGCTGTGTGGAGGAGCGGCATCCACAGAGCCAGCGTCGAAGTGGAGAACTGGACGGCACTCTCGCTTAGATCGCGTCGGCCAAGCTCTATGCAGGCCGGATAGATCTGCCTGTTGCTTCGCCACGACCACTCGCCCAGCTATAGCCGAAATCGCCTCAGGCTTTTCCGGCTTCGACAACAGCTCGGTCAGCAGCCCTTGCGAAATGTACGGACGAATCTTGATGAACGCACCTCCCAATATCAATGCGATGAAGTCATTGACCACGTCGGACGATCTGGCAAAGGGCGGCCGACCAATAGAGCTGGCCGTTCTGGTATTGCCAGGGTTTTCGCACCTGGCGCTTCACGCCTTCATCGAACCGTTCTGCATCGCCAATGCAGTAGCCAAGCAGACTGTGTTCCGGTGGCGGATCGCGGGAACCGACGCTCGATCTATCGAGGGCGCGAGCGGCCTTTCAGTTGCGGTTGACGTAACGATAGACGAACTGAATACCTGTCTAGGCAGCCGGGGGCTACATCATCTCGCAATCATCGCGGGCGAGCCGGTGGGCCGGCGGCTGACGCCACAATTTTATAATTTCTTGCGCACGATCGCGCGCCGCGGGATTCGAATTTCAGCTGTTGGAACAGCGACATGGCTGCTCGCGCAGACCGGTCTTCTGGCAGGCACTCGCTGCACAATTCACTGGTCGCGGCTGGCTGCCTTCTCGGAAGTGTTCACCCAGCCGCAGATCCGCGACGCTCTCTTTGTCAAGGATGGGCAGTTCTCAACGTGCGCGGGGGAACTAGCAGCCTTCGACCTAGCGGTCGATCTAATCGCCAGCCATGTCGGCGGGTTTACCGCACAGGAGGTTTGCCGCTACGCGACCGTCGACGGTCAGCGCTCAGGTTCCAACCGGCAGACTGGGCCATCGGGTCTCGCCTTTGCGGGTGTAAGCGATAAGCTGCTGATGGCTATGAGGCTCATGGAGGAAAATATTGAGTACCCCCTGACCATGAGCGAGGTCGCGCAACGGGCCGGCGTGTCACGGCGCCAACTGGAACGCTTGTTTGCAGCACACGTGCACATGCCGCCGGTACGCCACTACCTCCGGATCCGTGTCGCGCATGCCAAACGCCTGATTGAAGGCACAAGCATGCCCATTATCGATATTGCAGTGGCCTGCGGATTTTTGTCGCCTTCACACTTCGCAAAGTGCTTCAGAACTTTCAACGGCCTCTCGCCGCAGCAGTGTCGTGCAACGACGCCGGCATGGGTCGGACCCGGCCTCGGCTAGACAACACGAAACCGCAGGATCGCTGCGATCCAGTTCGCCTAGCTTTTAGTGGACGTGCCCAGCCGACCAAGAAGGGCCAGCCTCCCCGCGGTCCACCGTACGCATCGGTGAACACCGCAGACGTGCGTATCTGGTGGCCATGAGCACCTGAGCACCGCGGTGCTGGGTCAAGGTTTCGATGGGGAGACGCGATGATATTGTTCGAGGAGGAGTTTGACCTCCTCGAAGCCCTCAATTGGTGAAGGGCAAGATCCCGCCGTTATCGTTGGCGCCGTACACCCAAATCACGGCGTACTCGGGCTCGAGACCGAGGGTCAGTTCCTAGATGAGCGCTTCGCTGACGCCGAGGTCCCTGGCGACACGTTCGACGGTGTAAAGATCGTTGTGATGCGACCGGCACTGCAACCCTCGCGAACTCACCTCATTCACCGTCCCGCGAAGCACGCTCTTTCCACCGGCTGGTGGAACCTTATGGGGTGATCCTTGTCACGCTCGCTCTGCGATCATGTTTCGTCTCGGTGTTCGACCGTCCCGACCTGGTTTCGGTTCGGCCGGCGCGCGCAGTGGCCGGTCAAGGGTGGCCGAAGGTCAGCGCGCCGCGACTTGCCTTGACGGGCCCCTGCACGCGCCAGCAGGCTGCAATGGTCGGGCGCACGATCAGGCGGCCTTCGGCATGATGTCTTGTCGCGTCCAACGAAACTCTGTGCCGTCGCGCCACATGCGATGCATGATCACCGCCAGTCGGCGAGCCAATGCGACAATGGCATTCTGTCGGCCGCGCCGCCTGGCAACATTCATCGCCCACGCCCCTCAGCCACGACCATTTCGTCACGCGCGTTAGCAGTGTCTGCGCGGCTTCGTAAAGCAGTGTTCGCATCATGCCGTCGCCGCAGCGGGATATCCGGCCGATGCGGCGGCTTTCGCCCGACTCATGGAGCACCGGCGTCAGCCCCAAGATCGGTCCGGAATGTCGATGGTCGCCGAATGGGCCAGCGCCACCACCGGACCGACGCCCGGTATAGTCGTCAGCCGCCGGCAGACCGCATCATCGCGGACGATGGCCAGAAGTTTGCGGTGAAGCGCGGCAAACGTCTCGCGCAGCTTGCTGCGCGCCTCGAGCAGCGGTTCGACGATTTCGGCCAGATCGGGCATGCTTTCGGTGAGCTCGCGGATGCGGGGCTCGAACTTGACGGCGACGACTATCCCAACCTTGAGACCGAAGTTGCGCAACAGCCCGCGGATGTCGTTTTCGATGGCGATTGCCTTATCCGGCAAAGGTTGCGCGCCATCAGCAGGGCCCGGCGCTTTTGGCTCGTCAGCGTCTTGACATGGACCGGGCGAAACAGGTTGGCCCGCATCATCTGGGCAATACCTCGGGCGTCAATGCGGTCGGATTTGTTCGATTGCGCCTCCAGGAAGGCCTTAGTGTGGCGGGTTTCGATGCACACCACCGGCAGGCCGGCTTCGGCCAGGCCGCTGAACAGCCATTGCGACAATGGCCCGGCTTCAAGCCCGATCCGCTCGAAGGTCCAGGCAGCATCCGAGAGCACCCGCACAAGATACTCGGGATGGCTCTCCACTTTCATCTCCCGGCAGATCTTGCCGGTTTCGTCGACGATGCAAATCGCGGTCTCTTTTACCGCGACGTCCAACCCGACATAATGTTTCATACTGCGCTTCTCCTTCGATGCTTGCGGCTGCGGGTATGCAGACCACGTCTAACCATCAGCTCGAAGGGCAGCACCTTCAACCTATCCACCATGCATTGTCGCCCGAAGATAAGGCTCAAGCTGAATACCCCATCTCGGGCGGGCCGAGCCGATCCTCATCACAGGAGGACGAGCCGTGGCAGATTATAGGGAAGCATTTGTCGGAATCGATGTTGCGAAGCTGAAGAACGCCATTGCGATTGCGGAGGCAGGCCGGGAAGGAGAGGTTCGGTTTTTATGTGAGGTCGACGCGTCGGCGACCAGCATGCGGCGGGTCATAGGCCGGATCGCCAGCCGCTTTGATTACGTGCATTTCTGTTATGAGGCTGGGCCGACCGGGTACGGCCTTTATCGCCTGATCCGGTCGCTCGGGCACGAGTGCACCGTGGTTGCACCATCATTGATACCGAGGAAGCCCGGCGATCGGGTGAAGACGAACCGTCGAGACGCCATTTCCCTTCCCCGGCTATTGCGCGCGGCGAGCTGACCTCGATGTGGGTTCCCGATAAAGGGCACGAGTCCATACGGGATCTTGTTCGCGCGCGGGCGGCCGCGGTCGAGACGCTGCGGGTCCATCGCCAGCAGGTGGGCGCTTTCATGCTCAAGCATGGTCGTGCCTATCCGCGCACGAAGAACTGGACCATGCGCTACCTGCGTTGGTTGCAGGAGCAGCGGTTCGATTATCCTGCACATCAGATCGCGCTCCAGGAGATGGTCGAAGCGGTGCGCGTCTCAAAAGAGCGTGTGGAACGGCTTGAGCGCGTGATCGAAGAGTTCATCCCGAACTGGTCGCTGGCGCCGATCGTGCGAGCGCTCCAGACATTGCGTGGGGTCGATCTGATCGTCGCCGTGACGTTCGCTACCGAGGTCGGCGACGTAAGCCGTTTTGAGAGCCCTCGCCAGCTTATGGGCTATCTCGGCCTCGTTCCCGGCGAGCGATCGACTGGAGAGGCAATCAGGCGTGGCGGCATCACCAAGGCAGGTAATGGCCGCGTTCGCCACCTGCTGGTCGAGAGCGCCTGGACGTATCGACATCCTCCCCGGATCGGCAAGGCGAAGCTGTACCGGTTGGAGCAGGCACCGCCGAAAGTCCGTGAGATCGCATGGAAGGCTCAGGCCCGCCTGACGACCCGCTATCGAAAGTTGGTCGCGCGGGGCAAGCGAACGACGGTGGTCTGCACGGCGATCGCCCGCGAACTGGTCGGCTTCATGTGGGCCGTCGCCAGGGAGGCACGCCTTACCTGATCGCTCGCCGCGGCAGTGTACACCTCGCGCATGGGCGGAGGCGGGACCACGGCAGGGGAATGCCCGTCACACGCTTTGTGGCCGGACAAGGCAGTAAGATAGGAACAGCCCCGGACGCACAATCGGGAATGCGGTAGCCAACCCGCGCATCAGAGCTTGATCACCGACGTCCTTCAGTTCCGCCTCCTCCCATACGCGATCATCAGCACGACAGCCGCTCCCCGGATCGGATGATTTTGTGCGCCCACAGCGTTGACAGCGGACATCAGAGCGGTGTTCTCAGGCCACGGCCTTGAGCTCGAGCTTGTTGATGTAGACCCAAGGCAGGAGATCGTCGATCTGGCTGTTGGGGTGGCCGTTGACGATCCTGGTGAGGACATCGGCGAGATAGCCCAGCGGCCCAACGCCGTTGACCTTGCAGGTTTATGCCGACTGGCGAACTATGCCGAGCGCCTCGTCCGATCATGGCGGTATGAAGCGCTTTGCCAGCCATTTCGACCAAGAACCTGTCGTTGACACTCGGCATAGTTCTCATGCTCAAAGGGCGTTCAGGAACTCAAGAAGCCGGTCGTTTGGTCGAAATCGTTCGGCCTTTGCGTGTTCGTATGGCTTCAGCTTGGCAAGTGCGGATTCCTTCAGCTCAAGATGTGCGTGAAGATAGGTCAGCGTCGTTTCCATCGCCTCATGGCCCAGCCATAGGGCGATGACCGAACAATCGACGCCCGCCTGCAGCAGCTCCATGGCAGCGCTGTGCCTCAAAACATGGGGCGACACCCGCTTCGAGCGGAGGGGGACGCAGTGTTCGCGAGCCTTGGCGAAATATTTGTTCAGCAGCGCCTGCACGCCGTCGGCGCTCAGCTTGCCGCCGTGCGTGTTCGGAAGAGAGCCGTTGCGGCCCGCTTCCTGGGCTCGTTGAGCAAGCCCCGAAGAGCTTGCTGTGCAACCTTGGTGAGCGGCGTACTTCGATCCTTGCGGCCCTTGCCAAGGCATCGCACGTGGGCACCGTGCCCCAGCATCACCGAGTCCCGGTCGAGATCGATGATCTCCGAGACCCGCAACCCCGTTTGCGCGGCCAGCAACAGCAGAGTGTAATCACGCCGCCCGGCCATGTGCTGCGATCCGGACAGGCTAGGATCGCTTCAATCTCGGGCCTGGTGAGAAACTGAAGCTGTCGCTTGTCGCATCGCTTGCTCGGGATCGCGAGCACGCGTTGAATCTGGGCGCTATGGGTCGGCTCCTCGAACGATGCATATCTGAAGAAAGACCGAATGGCCGTGCGGAGGTTCCGGGTTCTCACCGAGGCGGATCGCAGGGTCTCGAGGTCCTCCAGGAATGCGCCGATGAAAGGCGTGTCCAAATCCCGAAGTGTCAACTGCGACGGAGACCTGCCAAGGCGTGTCTGCGCGAATGTAAACAGGAGCCGGAAGGTGTCGCGATAGGAGGCGATGGTGTTGGAGCTTACGCCTCGATGTCGCATGAGCCGATCGGTGAACCATCGCTCGATCAGCACGGCCAGATCGTTCGAGGCACTCATGAGCGAACCTCCCACCGCTCATCCAGCAGTCGCGCGGCATGGGTCATTAGCTCCGGCGCGGCGGATACCTACCAGTAGGGCGCGCCCCTAGAGTACAGGCGGTGCTCGCCGCTGCGATGGATCGGTATCGCGAACATTGGCGTGGCCGAGAAAGGTCGAGAGGACCGGCAGTTCCCGCTCGACATCTTCGCCCGCACGATACCAGTTGGTCAGGGCCTGGACGGCGAAACGGTGACGAAGATCGTGAATCCGCGGACCATTGCGCTGCCCCCGCTGCCGCAGACCGATCTGTCGCGATAGCTGCCAGAACACCCGGTGCACTATTGGTGCAGCAATCTGCCGCCCTGTTCGGCGACAAAGAAATAGGGGCTACGAGGCGCGACGAGATGCGCGTCGCGTCGCGCGGCATAGTCCGACAGCACCGCGACCGTCGTGGCATGGAGCGGGACCAGCCGCGACTTGCCGAACTTCGTCTCCCGAATGGTGAGGATACCTTGGTCGAGATCGACGTCGTCTCGGCGCAGGTCGAGCGCTTCGGAATGGCGTAGCCCGGCGACCGCTATCAATCCGAACAGACAATGATATGTCCAGCGACGGAGTGCGTTGGCGGGCGGCAGCGACAGTGCCGTCGCCAGAAGCGCCGTGATCTCAGCATCGGTATAAATGTAGGGCTTTGCCCGCCGCGCCGGCGGCACAGCGTCTTGAGGTGGCACTTCCGTCATGGGGTCGAAATGAGCGAGGTGCTGAGCGAAGCAGCGCACATCGGTTAGGCGGATGGACCAACTCGGTTGTCGGCCGATCAACGTCACCCACTTCATTGCCAACGCCGTGGTGACGGTCTCGGCGCCGCGAGCCTCCATGAAGGTGACGAAATCCGACAATCGTCGAGCGGGGCCATGATACTTGTATCCCAATCCCAGGCGCATGCCCACATAGCGCCGGAGCGCTGTTCGAAGACGGCTCATTGGACACCTCCCGGCCAGGGCAGGCTCAGTTCGCGCAGCTTCTCGATGTCGAGCTTGGCATAGATCCTCGTGCTGTCGATGCTCCGGTGACGAAGCAACTGGCCGATCTCGGCAAAGCTGGCCCCCGAACGCAGCAGGTCGGTCGCAAGGCTGTGGCGGAAGAGGTGCGCGCCGTGGTGCGCATAGCCGTGAATACCCGCCCGCTCGAGGGCCTCCTTCGCGATCATCGTGATGGCGCAGCCTGAGGCAAAGCCGACGTGCGGAGCAAGCATTCGCAGAAATAACCGGCGACACGGTGAAGCCGGTCGCCCATGCCGGATGTAGGCGACGATAGCCGCACCGACGTCGTGGCGTAGCGGCATCATCGCTTGGCGCCGCCCCTTGCCATGGACGAGGACACTGCCCGACTGCCAATCGATATCGTCAAGACTGAGCGCGGCAACCTCGCTGGCGCGCAAGCCCAGCTTGGCCAGCGCCATCAAAACCGCATAGTCGCGAAGTCCCATTGCCGTGGTCCGATCGCAGGCATCGAGAACCACCTGAACCTTCTGTGGTGGCAGGAAGGTTGGTAGGCCAGCAAGCCGCCAGCGACGGATCGACGGCACACAATCGGCCAACCCCACCGAAATGAAGCCCTTCAGATGCAAATAGCGCAGGAAGGCACGCACCACCCCGCACATCGCCTTGCCGCTGTCGGCGGAGCCATCGAGTGCATGTCGCTCGACATAACAGATGACGATCTCCCGGGTGAGCGCTGCAAACCCATCTGCGCCAGCCGGACAGACCTCCTGTAGAAATCGGCGCGAGAGCAGCTTGTGACTTTCTACCGTCGAGGCGGCGAGCCCTCTCTCATTCGTGAGGTAAGCCGCGAACACATCAACAATCTGCTCGTGCTCCGTGCGCTCAATCGGAAGGGCGGTTGGTATCAAACCTTCTTGCCGTAACGCGGCAAGCAAGCGCCGGAGCGTCGATCGGTCGCCCGAATCGATGCTCCAGTGTTTGGAACGGTGCTCCAGAAACCGCTCGACATGAGCTTCGCCTTAAATCCTGGAGATCGTGCCCGTTGCCGAGATGCCAGTCTCTCAGCTCACGAAATAGGCTTAGCGATCGCCAGGTGCATTGCCGACCGAAGCCTTCGTCCGACAATCTGCCCGCATAAACGCGTGCAAACTCGCCATATGGCCCTGGATCAGCTTCCGATACAAGAGTGCTGCGTTGCAGATAGTCACTTGCGTTCATGTGTCCTCTCCTTCGCGTCAATTGCGACGGAGAGAGCCTAAGCTATGCCGATCCAGCTACCGCTACGTTGAGGAAAGTGCTGGTAAAAACTTGCTAACTCGGCATAGTTCGCCGGTCGGCATAAACATGCAAGCTCAATGGCGTCGAGCCTCACAAACTACCCACCCTCGCTGACGTGATCGCCCGGATAATCGCCGGCAACAAAGCCAGATCGACGATCTGCTAGCTTGGGCCTACAGACCTATACCGCTCAAGGCGTCCGTCGCGGGCAAGGCCGCCTCGGCAAAGCCGGTCATCACCAGTGCGGCGCGGCCGCCATGGCCCTCGACCAGCGCATTGGGCGCAGAGTCGTCGACATCGGGACAGTTTGACATCGGTCGGATCGGTACCGGCGCTCTGCAAAACCGCGTCGACGGCGCCGGCCATACCAACGGCGAGTTCATGCCTCGTCGTGCGCTTTGGCCTTGGCCAGGACCTTGCCCTTGCTGCCCCTGCTTGGGGCACTCGGTCTCAGACCACAGCACGGCATCAGTGTACGTGCCGACAGTGTCGATGCCGAGGAACAGCGGCTTAGCCTTGGTCTTGGTCCTCACGACCGATAGCCATTCGGCTGGGATCCGTCGGTCTCACGTCTCAGTTCGGGCGCAACAAATTCGCAGTTTTCCATAACGCAATGGTGGCCATCGATAAGTCCCTCAGCGAGCCGGACGACCGACCGTAGCCTTTTCCAACATGCACCCGCTCACCGCTATGCTTGCGCTTTTGTCAGCTTGGCCCGATACTCTTCATCCAAGATGGCGGGCAAAGAAATTTTCCTGGTGCGCGCACCGTCGACGGAGATCATTTCGCCGCTCACAAAACTGGAATCGTCACTGGCCAACCACAGAACTGCGTTGGCTATCTCTTTTGGAGCACCGATTCTGCCCACCGGGTGAAGCTGTCCCAATTCCCGCTCAATCAAGTTTCGATCGGGGTGCATCTCCACGTAGGCACGATTTAGATCGGTGTCGATCCAGCCCGGGCAGACGGTGTTGCAACGTATGCCATCAGGCCCGAGATCCACGGACAGCCCGAGCGTCAATCCATGAACGCCGGCCTTCGAGGCCGCGTAGGCGGTATGCCATGGGTTGACAATAAACCCTTCGACCGAGCCGATGTTGACGATAGTGCCTGCCCCCTGCCGCCTCATTTCAGGGACCACATACTTTGCCATCAGAAAGGGCCCACGGACGTTGACCGCCATGAGCCGATCCCACTCTTCGGCTGTCTGTTCATCAATGGACTTGTGCATGACCAGGCCCGCATTGTTAACCAGAATGTCGATCCTCCCGCATCTCTGCAGGACGTCATCGACGAACTTGCGGATCGAAACCTCCTTCGTGACGTCGAGAGGAAGGGACGTAATCCCACCTGCGCCACAGGACCCGGAACCACGGTCGTCTCGCACATCGCCGACGATAACGATGGCGCCTTCGTCAGCAAGCGTCTCCGCGATCGCACGCCCGATGCCCTGGTTGCCGCCGGTAACGATTGCCACCTTGCCTGATACTCGATTACCCAAAACGTCCTCCTATCCTGCCGTGAAACCGCCATCTATCGGAATAGCCACCCCCGTAATGTGCCTGGCGGCCTCGCTCGCGAGGAACACCGTCAAGCTCGCAATTTCCTTGGCAGTCGCCACGCGACCCTGGGGTATGGAGTCGACATTTCTCTGCAAGATTTCTGCGGCGGTAACCGGCTTGTTGTGGGCCGAGATCAGCATCGGTGTATCAACCGCCCCGGGGCAGACAGCGTTGATGGTGATTTGCTCTTTGGCGTGATCAAGAGCCATTGCCTGCGTCATCAGAACGACGGCCCCTTTGGACGCACAGTAGGCGACCAGCCCAGGGCAGCCGACCAAACCTACATTCGAGGCAATGTTAACGATGGAACCGCCGCCGGTCGTCCTCATGGATTTCACCGCAGAGCGGCTGAAATAGAACACCCCGTTCACATTCGCGTCGAACGTCTGGCGCCAGTCCTCATCCGTAGTTTCGATCGCATTTCCACGCCGAATGATGCCGGCACTATTGACCAAGACGTCGACTTTCCCGAACTTCTCGACTGTGGATGTAATCACCTGGTCGGCAAAGGCGGGGTCTGCGACATCGCCCAACATCAATTGTGCCGTGCAAACCGATTCTTTAATGGCTTCCAGGGCCTGCTGACCCCGGTCACGATCGCGACCGACCAGCACCAGCGTCGCCCCTGCAGTCGCAAACGCTTCTGAAACGGCCCCGCCTATACCCGATGTTGCACCTGTAACGATAACAATCTTTTGGAAATGTGTCATACAGCAGCTGTCCAGTGAAAATGTATTGGGCCTAACGGCAGTGCCGTCGGCAGAGCTCGTGAGCTAGGGCGGCATACTGGTACTTCGCAAGCATCCAAATAGTCATGAGACACACAACCTGAAGTCATACGCTCGACCGAGCGGGCGGTCATGACTCCTGGTTATTCTGGGCGGCAGTAATACTCATTTGAATGGAGGTCCGCTTCTGCTTATAGCTCGCAATCGTGGCGTTATCGGGGCCGCGCGTGCTGCTTGGCGCTTCGATCGGTGACGCCGGCCCTCATAAACGACGACCAACCCCAACGAAGGAACGCGTTATGCCGGTTATCCATGTCGAGACATTCAAAGCAGACGACGATAAGAAAGCTGAAATTGCGGCCG